>JAKAAY010000027.1 GCA_021802055.1 Thermoplasmata archaeon | reverse complement strand
TTACATAGACCCACCCGGGTTCGGATGCGGAGATGTAGTTGAATGTGTGTGACCAGCTCGCAACCGTGTAACCCTGAGAATCCGTCAGGTTCACGAAAACAGTGCCAACGGCATAATATAACCAAGGATATTGAACCGAACCTGGGAAAAAAACCATCCCCGGCTCAAATGCGAAATCCTGCCACTGGTTGAATACCGATCCTGACATGTACTGGGAACCGGACGGGATGTCATAAACTGCGACGTCACGCTGAGAGTTGACGACACTCCACATTCCCGACGTCTGATAGACGCCTGCGGGACTGCTCTGTGAGGAGTTTGACGGTGTAGATACCTGAAGGCTTGCACTTCCTGAGACCATGGAAGTTATTGATGTTACGTTGAAGTAGTCCTCGGGTGCATTGAACTCGTATGTGTTGCCGTTGGCGCTCAGTGTGACCGGGGAACTGCTTGTATACATGGATACGGAGTAATTGGAACCATTGTTGAAAGAGGGGAGGGGGCCGCTATGAAACCCAAGTCCAACATCAACGCTGTTTGATCCGCTGACGAAGCTTATGGTGGATAGTGTGCCGAGAACAGCCCCAACAAGTCCCGTGGCTGCGCTAATCAGGTCTAGGCTTTCAGCAACGATCGCCGGCATTCCCTCATCACCAAATGCGTTAACAGCTGCCAGTGTGTCCGTGACAGCGAGCCCCAGTGCAAGCGACGTGGAAAATATATTCAATGCATTTGCCGTTGCCTGGATCACGCTGGCCGCATTGCTGTATCCATATGTGTCAGCCCAGAACGTGGAGGCGGAGTAGCTGGCCATGTTTCCTGATGCGGCGAGGGTCAGGTTCACGGGATCGCTGTTCTCAATGACCTTCTGCAGCACCATGTTCACCTCTACGGGAAGGAAACCCGCTGACAGCTTTACACTTCCCGTGCTGGCTATATTTGTGATTTCTCCTGACGATGCGGTGCCGTCAAGAGTCCTGCCAACATAGTTGGACTGCAGAACCACGGCGCTGGTTGCGTATACCACCTCCCTGCAGTATTCATGACCGTCAAGGTAAAATGGCTCGTATTTGTAGTATTCGGTTCTCTTGTACTCGTTATGGTATTCATAGGTGTACTGGCGGTAATAGGTGAACTCGTAGGTGGCATTGTCCAGGGCCACGAAAGCAGTGGTCTGATTGATATTCCCTGGCGGTGATGGATATACAGGATACTCGTTTGTACTTCCCGTAAATGTAACATTCGCTGCATGGGAGTAGGAAGGTCCGGTGCTCATTGTTGTGGAAACCTCCCCGCTTGTCGGAACGTAAGACTTTGCGGACGTGAATCCGATGGTATCGTTCTGGATCAGCAGTGATGCGGAAAGAGCTATTTCAGACAGTCCTTTGGCAGCGCCCCTTCCGAAATGCACCATTATGAGGGGGAGATAGCCCGTGGTGAAGTTTGTATGAACTGCTGTGTCGGTGGTCTTGTAGCAACATGCCCAGTAGGTGGTGGTGTAAGACCCTGTGCCAGAGCAGGTTGCAGGGTAATATGTGGCCTCTGGCGATGCACTTGCCGCATTACTGGATGAGGGGTTTGTGACGTTGTGTATCACCTGTATCGGCGTGTCAGGAAAAGATAGATTCATGGAAAAAGCCAGGTCTACCATGTTTATGCCGGAGAACGTGGAGGGATCTATGCCTGTGCCGTTGAACCACTGTGTCAGGTTCAGAGATCCGGCATGTCCGTCCTGAACAGATTCATATGGAACATAATATGGGTTATACTCAATGTTGTTGTAGTAGCTGTATATCTCTATGGAGCCGTTCTCATATACGGTCTTCAGCGCCTCAAAGGAAAGAGACGGGAAATTCCTGCCGCTTTCGTGTGAAAATTTGGCACGCCACTGGGATGCTATGGTCAGGAACAGCGGCGAGAGAAACAGCGAGGAATGCATGCTGCTGATGGTGGTGTTGAGCAGATTCACATAGTAGCTGTTGTTGGATGGATCAAGGCCCGAAAGGTTTGCGGATCCCCAGTTTCCGGTGAGCATGGATGGGATTATGGATGACACCTGGACGGTAATGGTGGTGTTGTTTCCGATCCCGTAACTGGAATTGTAATTTGAAGAACCCAGAACGTTAATGGCCAGTTTCGGGCCGAAATTTGCGGTTTTTAGGGGAGGATTTGACCCTGACGCCCATGGATGGATAATTACGACTGAAGTGGCTACCAGTATCGCAGCAGCCATGACCGCAAGAATTTTCCGCCTTGCAGAAATGAATGAAAACAGACCATTAAGGAATCTTTTTAATGCAGCATCAGTTTTGACCATGCAGGGAATTAAACGATTCTTATATATATATATCTTACGTGGCCTCCTATGACGGCATAAATTAATACCTCGCGATCATCAGGGGATTACTGATGCCTGAAAAAGGGTTAATGATTTGCACAGCCCTCAACGCGGACGAGACGGTCGCACAGTTCAGCGAAGGCAAGTACATGGTTATATATGACGAAACCAAGAAATACCTTGCAGTCCAGATCAGGAATCCTGCACTGACCAGGAAGAACAAACGTTTCCGTTTCGTGAAGGAATGTCTCAACCTTAATGCCAACGTCATCTACGTGCCAAGGGGATCCCTGTCTCTATCGGCAAGCAGGGCCATCAAGAAAGCCGGAGCCAAGGCTTATGTCGTTACCCCGGGGAGCAAGTTCCCGGATTCAAAGACAGAGGAACCCACCTTCGGCGAGGTGTTCCGTTCTTCCATGCGTGCATTTGCGGAAAGGCTAAGGAAGAAGCGCTGATAATCTCTTCACCAGAATTCATATTCTGCCTTTCCAAGACCTTCTGAAAGTTCAGATACTCCATCCCTGATCACGCGAGGCTGTCTGGACATAATGCCATATTCTATTCTGTAAATTCCCACGATGGAACAGTAGAACCTCGCCCGGATTTCAGCATCTTCATCGAAATACGGTAACGATCTTATCACTTCTCTGTAGACCGAGTCTCCGAAATAGTATCTTATGCCTGCCAGGTCCATGGCAGGGTCACCCATCCCGGAGTCCCCCCAGTCGATTATGCCGCACAGGCCCCCATCATGGGTTGAAAACAGGACATTGGTATCGCTGATGTCGTTGTGCACGAATCCAGGTTTATACCTGTTCAGAGGCAGGGTCAGAAACCTGTGAAATCTGTCCTTCACTTTCTCAATAATATCCTCTTGAACATAGGAATGGCAGAAATTGCAGAAGTCTGACAGCATTTCCCTGTAATTCATCCTGAGATGCTCTGCATCTGCACTTATGACCCTGAGAGGTCTTGTCACATTGTTGGGTATACTGCCCATCTCCGTGAGAAGCCTCACAAATCCAGCCGAGATGGTGGCGATATCGATCGAACCCAGATCCTCTCTATGAATGTGCATCCCACTGAGTTTTGGATAGTAGGCAAACAGCACAGATTTGCCGGTGGAATCCAGTTCAAGCTCCATTTCCGGGAGTTCAACGTTGATGAATCCTCTGACCGCATCGGTATGCTGTTTTTCAACCCATAGCTTACTCCGTACCTCAGGCGTTCTTGGGAATTTGAATACCAAAGAGTCCCTGGCGATAAAGACTGAGTTCTCCCACCCTTGTGAAAATGATTTTACCTCATCGCGGCGCAACCCGGGGATAATTCTCTCCATCTTGCCAATGAATTTTCCCAGCTCTGAAGGTAGATTTGCCATCCTGGCAGCATGAGTAGGCAACTGAGGGCATAAGTGTTCCCGTAAACAGAAAAAGGACATTTGAGAAACCCGTGAGAAGATGACCACAATATCCACGAGCATGAGCCTCGGGGAAAGGATCATCGCGCGTGCACATCGTCTGCAGAGCCACCTTACAAGCGTTATATACCGTCACTAGACTCTGCAATTGAAGCACTGGAGTAAGAGAAGAGTGAGGAATGGTTAAGAGTCCTGATTTCAGGTGAATCTCCATTGATACCAACGTGAATCAGGAATGCGTGACATGCCCTCCCCGGAGGCAAGATAGCCTGCTCCCGCATGAAGACCTCTTCAATATCTGCTTATGATGGTAACCGAATCCTCGTCAAGAAGTTCATAATCCAGGCCAACCCTCAACTCCCTGAACTTCCTGTTTGGACCTGAGAGGATGGCGTAACGGAACGAGGCAAGCATCTCCCTGCTGATGCGTCTGACCACGTCCCTCACCATGGCCCCGGAGGTGAGTACAAGAGGTCTTTCCAGGTCAATCTTTCCAGACTTCTCTCTCATGTAGACCCTTATAAGATCAAGTGATCTGTAAATTTCCTCCTTGAGATCTTCAATCCCATAACCGGTCTGGGCAGAAATTTTAATGACCTTAAAATCGGAAATCCCTGGTTCGCCGATGGGTTCATAGCCCGGATCAAGGTCTATCTTGTTGATGACCAGCATAGCAGGTATATAAACCGTTCCAGACCTAAGGTGCTCTATGAGATCTTCAGCAGTTATATTTTGCCTTATGTAGACATCTGCGCTGGCAATCTTGAACTCTTTTAGGATATTGATTATGGTCTCCGAATCTGTGTTAAGATACCTTGGGGCATAGATCTTTATGCCGCCGCTGTGCTTTTTCTTGATGGATATGTTCTTCCTCGAACGGTTGAGCACAATGCCAACCTTGTAAAGCTCGTTGACTATTTTGGAGATGCCGGTGGTTCTGGTATCCGATATGACCAGGATAAGATCGGAATTCCTGGCCACGCTGAGGATCTCCCTTCCCCTCCCGGCGCCTGATGATGCATTCTCTATGACGCCAGGAAGATCCACAATCTGGATCTGTGCCCCCTTGTAAGTCATGGTGCCAGGAATTGGCTTGAGAGTAGTGAATGAGAAATTTCCAACCTCGCTTTCGGCATCGGTTATCCTGTTGAGAAGACTGCTCTTTCCCACATTGGGATAACCGATGAGTGAGACAGTGGCATCCCCCGTCTTCGGGATGGAGAACCCTTCTCCACCGCCCTTATGCTGCATTTCAAGGTCCATCTGGAGCTTGGACATCTTGGCCTTCAACCTGCCAATATGATGCTCCGTGGCCTTGTTGTACTGAGTCTTTTTCAACTCAGTCTCTATATCCTTGATCTTATCCTCAATTCCGCCCATTTAGAATCAAATTGTACCACTGGAGTAACACTGCATATGAAAATCTTAGCAATCAATTCAATGTGCGGCCAAGGCAACCAGAAGAACCATGCAGAAGAGTCTGCCTGACCGTGCACGAGACAAGTGAGTAAGCACTCACTGTGCACATGGATCAGAATTTCTTTGCAGAAACCGGCTTGAACGTGTGGAAAAATCAATAGGCTATGAGATCTCTAATAATCCATAACCGCAAACGGACATTTCCCTTAATTTGAGTTAGTATCGTATCTATGGCGATCATAAACCGTTAGATCCCACTGGATTTATTCCCCGTGGAATATAGTTGCTCCATTGTCTCATTCAGAATAAGGAGTAATAGGAAGTGAATCTTTCCCTGCCTCCATTCTTGCAAGGCAGAAGTTCAGGTGCTTGAGGGAGAACGGGAAACCGTAACCTGAACTTACCGTTGATCCTCTTCTCGTCAACGAGCTTGTAATAGCTGTACTTCCCCTGAGTCTTGATCTTTTTCACAACGAGCGTCACATATCCCATATATATGGGATATCTATGAACACTTACATGCCCTGTATTTCCAATAAGAAGTGATGTAAAAAAATTATTTATCTAATGGTATATATGCTCCGTAATAGTATATAGCTAAATTTGTATAAGTGATTATACATCGTGACATTGATGAAAACAAATGGTAGATATTTTGTTATACTACTATCTATCGTTCTGCTTACTGGACTGATACCTAGTATTTTTGCAACAAGTCCTCAGACGAATGCATATGTCAGCGGAAACACGACCATAACAACGGTTGGGTCTTGGACTCAGGTCGGTTTTGGATCTTCTGTACAGCGAGTCAATTGGGAGATAATGAATGTCAGTTCCGGGAGCCTGGTACATGTAAACAGGAGCGGAATACGCAGGATCGATAACTATTGTCAAAACGCGGTGATCGAGACGTTCAGCGGAAAGAACATAAAAGTGGCTCAGGTGTACACCTTCTCCAGCATGGGTGTGGACGCGAGCATTGCTATCCAGAACACGGGGGACGCAAATGCGACTTTAGCTGCGATTTTTGTCCTCAAGAGTGGTCCCCACAACTTACTCCATGTTGGTGCCGGCAACCCCGGTACATTCATTTTCGACCAGCAGAACGGTCTTTACACGCTGAACCAGAGTGCATTCGAGATAACCGAGGGAAATATCAACGTGAATTGGCTTGCTGAGTCAAGCATCTTCCATACGGGAGTTGTTTCACACTCAGGTACTGCAAACATCCTGTCAATACCATTCGGTCCTATTGCTCTTGTCAGAGGTCAAACATACACAATTGACCCTTCCATTAGGCCAATGATGATTATATGTGCATGTGGGGGCGGTGGAGGCTCAGCTCCAAGTAATGCAGTGATTGGCTCGTTTAGCGTTTCCAGCAGTTATCCTTCGACCTTCGAGAACGGAAAACAGACAATAACGTTTAGCTACTCAGTCGATTCGCTTGGATCATATTCTGGGGCGACAATAGGTTTCTTCGCAGCAGACCCTTCATACTACTACTACAATTTTGGCTCAACACGGGTAAGCAGCACAGGGTCATTTTCCTTCAGCATTACTCCCAACTTCATAGGACAATGGGAGCAGTTTGCGATAGCAGTTTGGTACCCTTACTACGGTGACTGGGTTTTCCAAGGAGTAAGCGGACACAGCTTCGTAGTCTTCGAAAACACTGCCAATGGGTACGTTTACCCCAACCAGGGATACTTGGGGGGTAACTTGAAACCAGTCAGGAATTCCGCTGGAACCATTGTGGGAGAGATGTTCGCTTCCATACAGTCCGGTAATGTTCTTCAGCCTTCTCTGACAGTCGAATACCAGTTGATGTCCGGCATAGTACCTAGGAACAATGACTACCAGGTTAACAGCGTCGCAATGTACTTCAACTATACCGGCAATTCCCTGGGGCAATCCCCTCTTTTCATGAAGAACTACCCGTATGGGGTTCAACAGTGGACATCGTTCAGCTCATACCAGAACTACCAGAACAGTTCATCCTGGCCACTGATTGATAAGATATTGTGGACTGCGGCATTTGGTGTGGCTTCAGCTTTAACGGACGGAGCTGCGAGCGCTCTATTTGCGGCGGGCGGTGCTCTGAATCCGTTCATCTTCATGGGTCAAACCACGCAGAGCGCACCATCGACCCCGCCAATGAACTTCACCTATTCGCAGAACGCTGGCTTTGGTGTGATACCATCATGCTATTCAGCCGATTACTACTGGAATGCTCTGGGAACCAAATACGATCAAACATGGTATGGTACATACAACTTCAAACCATCCTACATGTTCGACGTTGGGGACGAGATTGACATACAGGCTTCTGACAGTGGCGCAACAACTCCATACGTGGTAGATTATTTCCAGTACACCATGGTTTACTCAATCTTCAATAGCAGTAACAACATCTGTTACGACAGTCTGCCAAACCTGTACACAGGCTCATACTCGGTCTCAGCTTACATACCAGAGGCGGTGGTCACCACAACATGAACCGAAGCGACAACGGCTTGGAGTGAAGTGTGTTGCGAAAACATGCGAACAGAACCAGAGCGTTGATTGCTGCAGTTGTTGCAGCAATCACAATCTCACTGGTAATTCCATACCAGGTACTGGGTATCCCCCAGAATCAGGTACCATACGGCAATATACCATCCATTAACTACACCTCTTCTCTTGGATTCAACAACATAACTCATCCTTCTGAATTCAATGAATCGGGAAACGGGTTCAAGGTAACTTTTGAACTAAGATCCGGTGGACCTGAGATAATCTATCCCAGCAGAGGCAACAACGTATACTTCGGGATAACCTACCTGGCCAAGAGTTACTCTTCTCCCTATACGGGGGTGGCTTTTTACGTCAGCCATGCCTCTTTTTCCATAGGAAACTATGATATGACCGCGTTCAACGACTCATATGTCGCATACGGGCCAGAAACAGTGATGTGGCTGCAGTTCACCATACAGAAAAGCATACTGACATACGACAGTGCTGGCCAGAACTATGCATATTCATTCTGCATATCAGTGCTTCCAATAATGTTTCTCGGGCCCTTCCATACTAACGGGAATGCCATAGTGATGGAAAGTGGAACTGCAGTTTCGTGGTACCACATCGAATGAGCAATGAGAGTGGAATATCTCCAAATTTGTTTTCTCAAGGATACTCCGCCATGATCCAGATAAACACACAATCTCTGACGCCCCGAACAGGGCAACTCCTGAATAATCGGGCCGAATTAACGGGCAGTTACCGCGAAAGAGATTATTGTTTCAAAGTCAAAGGTTCTGGAATTCACCTTGATGAACCCCAGATTGCTGTACTCTCTGACAAGCGAGTCAATATCAGTCAGATCCGAGAGCACGATGAACGCAGTTCCTGACCTGGCGAGGTGCACAGGAAGGCCATCCAGGAATTTTCTTGTGGCTGAGAATCCATCTTCACCTCCGCTCCACTGTTCAGAACCATTGAATGAATCTGAAACCGGTAGGTACGGAGGATTGAATGCTATTGTGTCATAGATCCCATCAACACCCTTGAATATATCGCCGAGGTGTGCGTTGACACTCACCTTATTTATCCTTGCATTTTCAAGGCAGCACTCAATCGCAAAGGGGTTGATATCGACCGCCTCACAGACTGATCCCGTCATCGCGCAGAAAATGGAAACCAACCCGGTTCCACAGCCAATCTCCAGGAACTTTTCGCCCGCAATCACGGAATCAAGCAGCAGGAAGGAGTCCTCAGCGGGTTCATATACTCCATTGTACACAGTTATCGAAATCATTCTTCCACGTACGGCGTAGTTAAATGAGTTCACAGCCAGGATAATAACTACCGGGCTTAAAAATAAGGACAATCAGCCACATTTCTTGCCGAGCGTAAGCAGGCAGGAGCACCGATGAGAACCGGAGACAGGGAGCATGTTAGCGGACCCAAGGGTTCTTGATGCCATACTGCAAATTATTTATTAGTGATCTGACCTTTATGCCGTCAGGTTAACGATTTTGGCGCTCAGGGTGATCATAGCCGAAAAGGCGGATGCCGCGAGGAGAATAGCTTATTTCCTTTCGGACGGAAAAAGCAAGGCAAAACGATCCAGGGGATTGAACTACATTGAATTCGGCGAGGACGAAAAGACCATCGTGATTCCACTCAGTGGACACATAATAGAGCATGATTTTCCTGACAGTCTGAAGAAATGGTCCATGGACACGCTTGAGAACCTGCTTGAATCAGATCTTGTCAGAGTCGTAAAGAACAGGAGCGCATATGATACACTCAAGGAGTATGGCGATAGATCTGACAGCATCGTCATCGCAACCGACTATGATCGGGAGGGTGAACTCATTGGAGTCGAGGCGCTGGAGATCATTCTGGGTCCCACTGCAAGGGAAAACCTTGGAGAGAAGGTCAAAAGAGCTAAATTCAGTGCACTGACTGGAGACGAGATAAGGAAAGCCTTTCAGGAGCCCATAGGAGTGGATTACTTTCTTGCCGATGCCGCAGGGGCAAGGGAGGAGATTGATCTGCTGTGGGGGGCTATCCTTACAAGATTCTTCTCGCTGGCAACAAACAGGCTTGGAAAAAACTTCATCTCGCTCGGAAGGGTTCAGACTCCCACGCTTGCTCTCATCGTAAACAGGGAAAATGAGATAAGAAGTTTCAGGCCTGAGCCTTTCTGGAAACTTGAAGCCACCTTCCACAAGAAGATTGACTTTGTTGGCCAGTACGAGGGGGGGATCTTCAAGGACAAGGAACAGGCAGTACAGGTGCTAAACAGGGCTAACTCAGAAACCGGAATCACTGAGGACTACTCGGTGGGGGAAGAAAGAATCCCGAAGCCGCCTCCATTTAACACCACAGAATTTCTCAGGGAAGTATCGAGGCTTGGGATTGCACCTGCAAGGGCAATGCGGATTGCCGAGTCACTCTACACCAGGGGATATATAAGCTATCCACGAACAGACAATACCGTGTACCAGCGGTCTATTTCGCTAAAGGGGGTTCTCCAGAAGCTGAAACACTCGGCATTCTCCAGTGAAGTGGACCTGGTCCTTTCACAGGAGAAGATTTCTCCATCCCGGGGAAGGACCGAGGCAACAGATCATCCTCCAATATATCCGGTCACTGCAGCCAAGCCTGGTGAGCTAAGGGGAGAATTTGAAAAGATCTACGAACTGGTGGTCAGGAGATTTCTGGCCACGCTCTACAAGGAGGGAAAGAAAGAAGTCAGGAATGCCGTGATTTCCGTGAATGGTATAAAGTTCATATCACATGGTGCAACGGTGAAGGATCCTGGATGGCTTTCCCTTTACCCCTACAGGAAGATCAAGGAGGAGATCCTCCCGGACCTGGAAGTCGGCGAAAAGGTCCCAGTGAGTAAAATAGCTCTCATAGAGGACTCAACAAAACCCCCACCAAGATACGACCTGGCAAACCTTCTCAAAACCATGGAGGAACTGATGCTAGGAACAAAGAGTACCAGGCATGATATCATAGAGAAGCTTCAGAGCAGGGGATTCATTGAGGGCAATCCGGTACGGCCAACTCCACTTGGGTCCGGCCTCATCAGTTCCGTGGTGGAGGTCAATGGCAGGATCGCAGATCCTGAGATGACTGCAACCCTGGAAAGTGACATGGACGCGATAGCCACTGGAGAGAAGACAAAGTCCGCGGTCACGGACGAGAGCAAAAGGATGCTGGACCAGGTCCTAGGCGAATTCAGAAGGAACCAGGATGCCATAAAGGAGACCATACACAAGAAAATGAATGAAGGGGAGGCGATTGGTGACTGCCCGCTTGATGGAGGGAAGATAATTCTCATCAGGAGCAGGGAACTGGTCAGGTTAAAGTGCACAAC
The DNA here is from genome assembly GCA_021802055.1 of Thermoplasmata archaeon. GTDB lineage: Archaea > Thermoplasmatota > Thermoplasmata > Thermoplasmatales > Thermoplasmataceae > JAKAFX01. Next base: position 4,506 of record JAKAAY010000027.1, on the reverse strand, counting down.
ACCGGGATGCCGGGTAGACTTCATAATGAAGGCGGGTGGAAAGATAGAACTTGCCGGGAAGCAGTGCCCGGTATGCTCCCTCCCCCAGCTCAAGATTATACGCAGAGGCCAGTCTCCAGAGATACGTTGTCCCGATCCGAAGTGCTCATTCAATACCGACAGGAATGAGGTTGGAAAGTGCCCTTCGGATGGAGGGCAGCTCGTGATCAGACAATCACGGAACGGCAAGAGATTTCTCGGATGCTCACATTACCCGGACTGCCATGTCACGTATCCCCTTCCACAGATGGGAAACGTGAAGCCTACGGGGGAGACATGCAGCTTCTGCGGGTCTCCCATACTATCGATCCTCAGAGGAAAGTCAAGATGGGTTTTCTGCCCGAAGATGGACTGCGAGTTCAATAAAAGGAAGAAGGGGGTTAAAAAGCGTGAAGATAAGCCTACCTGAGATATGGACGCTGCTCCTGATGGCAGGCACATCAGGATTCGCTATCTTTGTTGCAGAATTTTTCTTCATACCGGCAGGTATCAGCCAAACGACTTCAGGTTCAGGCAACCTGTTCCTTATATTCATATTCCTGGGGCTCACAATCCTTTTCACCGGAGTTATACTGCTTGTTGCAAGAAGAAGAGGACTCAGATCCATCAGGATCATATTCATCATCCTGACTTTATACGTTATCTTCTGGATCTCACTACCGATTGCTGACATCTTTGTGTCGATCCAGCCTATACCGCTGACGGTGGCCATCTATGAAGTCTATGGCATATGGTTCCTGATTCCGGCGGTGATGGGTTATCTCCTCATTTTCAAAAATGAGTGGTACGTAACTGACACTGCCGGATTCATGCTGTCCGCCGGCCTGGCAGCAGCATGGGGACTGGAATTGCAGGCGTGGTATTCAGTCATACTACTGGTTGCCTTTGCTTTATATGACTACATATCAGTGTACAAAACAAAACACATGGTCACTCTGGCCAGGACTGCTTTCTCCTCAGATCTACCGATGCTGTTTGTAATTCCATCGTCCACTGGTTTCAAGATGAAGGATATAGACATGGATCACAGGGAAGAGGGAAAACCTGACGCCGTGCTGCTGGGTTTCGGCGACATTGCCATGCCCAGCATACTTGTGGTCTCATCAACAGTCAGCTATGGCTTTGCGCTTCCATTTTTCCTGCTTCCCATATTCGGGGCAATGATCGGTCTGGTGACTCTGTTCCTGACGGCAAGGCGTCCCGCCCCAGGGCTGCCGTACATCAACAGCGGAGCAATAGCCGGTTTCCTCATGGCTTACCTGCTGTTCTCAGCTCACCTGTGATGCAACACTGAACCCTGAAGGCATTTTAGTGGAGGAATACCCTCCTTCCGGTGAAGTACATGGGAATGGACAGCCTGTTGCATTCGGCAATTACTTCTTCGTCCCTTATGGACCCACCAGGTTGAATAATAGCTGAAATGCCTGATTCCGCGGCAAGTTTTACGCTGTCACTGAATGGGAGGAAACCGTCTGAGGCCATTACTGACTCATTGACCTTCCGTCCTGCCCTTCCGACCGCTATGCGCAGGGACTCGATGCGTGAGGTCTGTCCAGCGCCTATGCCCAGAGTGGTCAGGTCAGATGCCAATACTATTGCATTGCTGCGACAGTGGGCTGCGACCTTCCATGCGAAGACCATATCCTTAAGCTGTCTGTCAGTAGCCTCAAAGTCACCCGTCTTTTCCAGTCTCTCAATCGCTGTTATCATCGGGGACTGAACAAGCATGCCCCCTGGAATTGATCTGTAGCGAAGACTGTTATCCCTCTCCAGGTTAACTTCCAGGACTCTCAGGTTCTTTCTCTTCTTTAAGACGACCAGAGACTCTTCGCTGAAAGACGGGGCAAGAATGACTTCAACAAAATGCCCTGCCACCTCCCGCGCGGTTCCCTCATCCACTTCACGATTGAGGGCAACAATAGACCCATATGCAGATTCGCTGTCTGCATTGTACGCAACGATGAAAGCCTTCTCAATCGATTCTGCAGACGAAACTCCGCATGGAGTATTGTGCTTTAGTATTACTGCGGTGGCTTCCTCAAATTCCTGCAGCGTCTCAAGGGCAGTGCTTGCATCCAGTATGTTATTGTAAGACAGTTCCTTCCCGTGAAGCTGTTTTGCGTTGGGGATCCCTACCCTTCCAGGCTGCCTGTACATGTAGCCTTTCTGGTCCGGGTTCTCTCCGTACCTTAGCCTGATTCTATCGCTGTAGTTCATGAAAAGATGGTCTGGTTCAGTGCTATATAATTTCCTGTAGAGTGAAGTGTAAATCAAAGCATCATAGGCTGCAGTGACTGCAAAAGCTTTCAATGCAAGTTCCTTCCTGGTCTCAGGCGTTACTGATCCGTTCGCAACGATCTCGTCTGCCACCTTCTGGTAATCCTCGGGAGACGTGAGTATTGTGACGAAAGTCCAGTTCTTTGCGGCAGCCCTGGTCAATGATACTCCGCCTATGTCTATATTTTCCACCATGCTGTTCAGGGCCCCGCTTTCTGCGACCTCCCCGAAAGGGTACAGGTTAGAGACGACCATGTCGAAGTTACCATAACCAAAGCGCTTGAGCTCACTGTCGGACTTCTCGTCCCTGGTAGAAAGGAGGCCTGCATATATTGCAGGGTGCAGGGTCTTGACTCTTCCGCCAAGTATACTGCCTGATCCCGTAAGGTCTGATACCGGCCTGCATTTTATGCCGTTTGACGCAAGAAAAGCTGCTGTGCCGTCAGAAGCAAAGATCTCGGGACTGCTGCCGGAGATCCTTTTCAGGAAATCCACAATGCCTTCCTTGTTGTTAACGCTCACAAGTATCCTCATTGCCTTTACCATTATCCAAGAGTCTATAAATTGATGCTTACTGTGCAGGCTATTACTATAGGTAATATATGCATTCAGATTGGAATTTATTGCACGATCCTACAAAACATTTAAAAAAGTCCTGACTTTGCCCAACAGAATAAAATGACCAGGAACATTTCAATCGAGAACGTCAAGCAAATTCCAACATACGCAAAGGAAGTAGAACTGGTAGAGAGAAAGGGAATAGGCCATCCGGACAGCGTATCAGATGGCATAGCAGAGGCAGTAAGCAGAGCCCTAAGTAAGTATTACATAAAGGAATATGGGAGAATTCTCCACCATAATACCGATCAGCTCGAAATAGTTGGAGGGCAGTCTGCCCCTAAATTTGGGGGTGGAGTGGTACTGGAGCCTTGTTACATAATGCTCAGTGGGAGGGCAACAACAACCATAAACGGGGAAAGAATCCCATGCAAGTCCCTTGCAATAAAGGCAACAAAGGATTACCTGTCTAAGAATTTCAAGCATCTAGACATGGATGGGGACGTCATGATAGACTCCAGGATAGGCCATGGTTCAGTGGATCTGAGGGGACTTTACGACACCAGAAAACTCAAGGCAAATGACACATCCTTCGGAGTGGGATTTGCACCCTTTACAGATACAGAGAGAATCGTTCTTGAAACTGAGAAATTCATCAACGGGCCACTGAAGCAGAAACTGCCTGCAGTGGGATATGACATAAAGGTAATGGGGTTCAGGCAGGGAAAAACGATAAATTTGACCATTGCTGCCGCATTTGTCGACAAGTACGTTAAGGACGAGGACGAATACTATAACATTAAGGAACATTTGAAGAGTGCCGTCTTGGATAACGCAGTAAAGCTCACCAACAATGAAGTAAAGGCCTTCATAAACACAGGTGACCTGAAGGATGAGCACGTCAGTTATCTGACCGTCACCGGCCTGTCGATGGAGAATGGAGACGATGGTTCAGTGGGAAGAGGAAACAGGGTCAATGGTATAATCACTCCTTTCAAGGCAATGAGCATGGAAGCTGCCGCAGGTAAGAACCCGGTTACACACGTGGGAAAACTGTACAATGTTCTATCCAACCTGATTGCTGGTGATATCATCAAGGAGGCTGGAGGCGATATAGAGGAGGTTTTTGTGAGAATAGTTTCCCAGATTGGCCGTCCAATCGATGATCCCCATGTAGCAAGCATTCAGGCTATCTACAAGGATAATGTCAGTCCCTCAAAACACGAGAAAAACATACTCAGGATCGCGGACGAAAGGCTGGAACACATATCCGACCTGACTCCTCTCTTTGTGGAAGGGAAGCTTTCCGTATTCTGACGGTACGGAGGGCCAACATTATTTTTTTAATCTTTATATCGTTACAAATGATCCCTAACTGCTTCTTCTGGGCTCGTAGTCTAGCGGTATGATGTCTCCCTGACACGGAGGAGGTCACCGGTTCGAATCCGGTCGGGCCCATACATATAATAGTATGAACATTAAAGATGTGAGACTCACCGTCGAAAAGCACCTTAAAGATTTGGGTGTAGAAGGACCTGCTAGGATTGCATCCGCAGAATTCAATCAGGGTTATTGGAGTGTTGTTGTGTATTCAAGAGACATAGAAGTTGGAGATAAGAAGCAAAAGACAGG
>JAKAAY010000009.1 GCA_021802055.1 Thermoplasmata archaeon | reverse complement strand
TGCTGGTTTCTATTACGTGCATGTTTTGCCCTATTTCTATTAATGATAGGGCAATCAATATAAATCTTTTGCTAACATTAGGCTACTGCCCGATCTTGGAAGAACCCGTGGATTTGCATGGTAAATATGATGCTTGATAGTGCGCCAGTTTAAGACCGCGTCATGCTAATAAGTTTCAACCGGGCTGTTATCTGCAGCCTATCATTTGGAATTACCCTGCTGAAGATAGATATATAAGTCATGGGAATCCATTTATGTACAATGATCAGGAACGAGCAACAAGGAGATGCCAGAAAACTCTTGCTCAAAGAGCTGGGAAAGAGAAAACATGACGGCATTTACCAGCGTGAGTTCGAAGTTATTTCCGGGTTTTCCAAATCGCATATATCCGAGACGCTAACCACCATGGAAAAAGAGGGACGAGTAATCAGGAACGGATTTGCTGGGCCTGGAAACAGGATCTGGCTGCCCAGGTATTTTCCCAGGTACAGGGACGGATTCATGAGAATTGGCATGCTGAGATCCAGTGAGTACTCCAGGGCTGCCCTTGCAATTGAGCGTTACTGCAAGGAAAAAGATATTGAAGCAAATTTCTACGTTTACGATAGTGTCTCCAGTCTGCTCGTGGACCAGAGTTATGGTGTCCTTGAAATAACCATGGCTCCAGTTGTTGCCCAGCTTATGTATGCCTTCACTAGACGCAACATACTGATCTGTGACTTTATAGCATCACAGGGCTCGGCCCTGCTCAGCAATTTGAATGTAAAGACAAATGTCCTGGCCACCACCGAACCATCGTCCATGATGCTCCTCGCTCGAGAGGCTTTTCAGAGAGACCCAGAGGCAATAATCTCGAGATATGAAGACCCCTGTGTCGCAGTGAAAAACTTCTTGGATGGAAAATTCGGAAAACTTGCAATATGGGAACCTTACGTAACTGAACTGACCAGAAATAGCAATTTTGTGCAGTCACTCACCTACAGGGAGCTTCTGGGATCCATTCCGTGCTGTTCCATGGCCTTTTCAGAGCAGTTCCTTGATGGCGGCCGCCAGTACGCCATGGAGATTCTTGAAGAGAACAGGCAGTGGAGACACACTGAATTGTCGGAAGCTGATTTTAAAAGGGCCAGGAAACTCATAAAGACCAAGTGCGTTTCCACTCAGTCGTTCGATGAATCTGTTTCACACTATGACTTTGACCTGAAGTTCGATCGGGAGACTATCATGAATTATCTGGAGAAATCAAAGCTGCCATTCTCGTTCGACACCATAAAGGACAGGCTCATCTTCTAGTTCTTATGCAGTCATGGGGTGTGTTGCATGAGCTTATCCACTCTGAATTCCACAAATGCCACTGGCATCTGCAGATCAAACTCCTGAAGCACTGACGGGTGAACCTCCCCCATGAATCCCGCCTCTACGCTTCCCAGGGAGACGAGGACGTATCTCCCGTCTATGAAATCTCCGGATGTTGCCGGCTGGTATGATATGCTGGTTCGGGACACCCTGCTCAAAACATACTCCGCATATTTTCTGGCATCGTTTATAGAGGCGCGTGACCCTGTGAGGCCGAAGCAGAGCCTTGGTTCCTCCTCCGTGTTCACGACAACCTTGCCGATTTCGAATACCCGTTGAGGATAACCTCTGTTTTTGTTGTTGGAAAAGAACTCAAGGGTGTTTAGGTAAAGTCGGTCTCTGATCACAGAGTTATCGACAGATTTGGGATTGATTATACTGACGCCACCGGAATATTCCCTGTTATTGTAGTGTTTGGAAGATGTGACAACGAACGTCATGATTTCCTGGAAGCCCATTCCAATGCCCAGACCCCTCAGTGTCTCAGCTTTTCTGGTACTTGCAAGAACCTCTCCAGCAGTGGCAATCTGCGGTTCCAGTTCTGGAATTGCATCAAATCCTGATGACTTGGCGTAGTCCTCGATAATATCAACAGCCCCCATTATGTCTATCCTGTTGCCCGGTACTGTCACAATGAAACCGCCGCCCTCAGGAATGGCGCTGAGACCCATCCTGGCAAGTGCTGGTACAGGATCTGCTGACACGGCCTCCCTTCCGAGCACCTCCTTAATCTCACGGCGGGAAACGCGCACAGATCTGTTGTGAAACGCCATCAGATGTCTTTTTCTGCTGCGGGGAATGTCAAGATACGGGACAGCGATGGTGAATCCATACGAGCTGAGCTCACCTGCCAACAGGTAGAATGAGTCCCTTAAGGCCCTGAAATCGGTGCCGGTAATGTCAACAAATAGTTTCGATGTGCCCGGGTCGACAAGAGAATGATTTCCATTAACGATGGGAGGCACAGACAGCACCGAACCCTCGGAGTCGAGAATGACCGGTGCGAGGTCACTGCTTCCAATAAGGACTCCATAGAGCATCCCCTTGGGATGGCCGCTGATGATCTCCCTGATTGTCCCCTGGAATCCGTCATATGTCGTAAAACTCAGTTCTTCTTGACGGGCAGTCACATATGTCAGTGGCGGGTGAATTTTATCCATGTCGTGGAGCCCAATGGACACTTTTTTCCTGTCTTTGCCTATAGAACTGTGTATTCTCTCCTGGAAATCGATGAGGTCCTGCACCTTCTCCCCCAGGCTTGACCCCTCTGCAACGAAGCATAAGATGAATGGCCTCAAACCCAGAGCGTCTTTTCCCACATGGAGCAACTGCATGTCGGTCCATGTCAATGTCAAGGGTGACTCCCTTCCTTCATAATAGAGATTCATTGCCCGTTCAAGTGAGTGGAAGGATGCTAGGTCCAGCCGGTCGGGATTGAGTTCGACCTTCACCTCGTCGTCAATATCCAGGCCGTATCCCACGACACCTGAAAACATCTTCAGGCGGTTCAGATAACTCTCGCCAAAAAAATGAGAAATCTCGGATAAAGGTCTCCTTATCACTACCGTGCGAGATCACACTCCTCATGTTTGTCAATGCATCCAGGCATAGGCCGCTGTCATTCTCCGTCTTCGGTTTCCCCATGATTGGGTTCGCCCTTGGTAAGCTTTTCAATTTCACGGTTCATGATATTGGCGGTATATTCTCTTAGAACGGCCCTCACCAGATCCTCAATAGTAATGCCCGCATCATCTGTGAGACCCTTATTCAAATTCTCCAAAATGTTTCTGGTGACCTTTATTCCCGGACCCCTGGTAGTCTTCTTCGAGTTTTTCTCTATAAATTCCTCGATGGCTTTTCTGATGACGTCCGAAACGCTCTCGAAATTATAACTTTCCACAAGTTCTTCGAGTTTGCGCATGGTTTCCTCGGAGACTCTAACTGTAATCCTGTATGGGACCGACAGCCTATTTCACTCCCCATCCATTGCTCGCACCATCATTCTCCAAACTGGATTCAATCGCATGGTTTGCAGCATTATTATTATTTTCTCTCCTGGAACTTTCTGACATTCTGCGGTTTCTCTGCAGGGCATATGATCTCCCCCTCCACGTGATTTTATCCATTCTTGAGGCCCTGAAAAGGTTTGCAATGTAAAAAAACGGGAGAATGATTTCGATTATTGGTGCGTATCTTGCTGACTCTGGTATCTCCCTGGAAAGATTAACTGTCTTGACGACCTCGGGAACAACCAGAAGCAGGAAAAGCGGCGTGATTATGACTGAAAAGATGAGAGCCGATATCAGCAGCAGGATTTCAAGCGAGTAATAGAGCAGGCCATACGTGAACACTTCCGGACTCGCGGATATGGACAGGGCAGTCTGGCGATCGGACCATTCCAGGAATTGGCTGAAGCTCTCAGGGCTGTTTACAACTGGCTCTGCCCGCTCCGAATATTGAATCTCCAGTCCCTTTGTTTTGCAGATCTCTGTCAGGGCCGTATCATCCGACACAGACAGTGAAAAGAATTCAAGCGACCGGTCATCAAGAAGAGATGCTCTGAATGCCAGGGACCCGCCCCATCCGAACCTGGTCGCCCTGCTCCTCATCAGGGCCTTTCCAACTGCTCCCCAACCAGACTTGAAATGCGACCAGAAGCCCCCCACCGGTCTGAAGTAGGGAAAGGTTGTCGAAAGTCCTACAGAGTCGTCCTTAAGTGGCCCTACAAGGTCCCTAAGCCAGTCCTTTCCCACTGTTATGTCTGAATCCGCGATCACATAAACCTGAAAACCCGGGTGACTCTTGATTGCCGAGGTAATGGCCCTAACCTTGCCGCTGCACGTGGAACAGGCAAAGTACGAGATCATGTAATCAGTCCCGGTACTGCCCAGATCCTCCACCGCTGGATCATCGCTTGAGTCCACCACTCCAAGCAACTTGAAGTTGCTGTAAGACTGGCTCTTTATGGACATGAGGTTCTGCCTGAGGGAGTAGTCCTTCCCCCGGCACGGAACTATTACCAGAGTGTATGGGTTATACTCCGGAACGGGCTCATCCTTGACCCTGCTGACTGCACTCAGGACAATAAGCCCAGTCGCAATAAGGCAAAGAAATACTGTGTAAATCAGCAGTGCAAGAAATATTATTCCCATTTGGAACTAGATAAGCGTGACATCTTCGGTATCTACCTGCGATACCCCGGAAACAGACGCCAGATCAGACTCTATTGCCCCCATGAGCCCTTCCTCATCGGGAACTATGATTTCAAGCCGTATGGCCTTGAGGCCAAATGCAATTTCCTCTGTGATCACCCTGTTGATCTCACATTTGCCGGTTACGGTGTCTTTGACCCTGGAAGCGAGTTCGTCAATGTCCTCATCCGGATTTTCAGGAAGTATCCTGAACACAACAGCTACGTCTCCCAATGAACTCACTCTACCCTATGGCCCGACAAAGTCGCACTTGACACACCTGTATGGCGTTGAGTGCTCCCTGCAGTTCTTGCATCTCCCGATTGTCTCCTCGCCGCAGTTAGGGCAGGAGAATATTGAAAATCCCTTATCTATCAATCCAGTTCCGCATGATGTACAATTATCCTTTCCAAGCATCAGATCCACCCGTTATCGATTTACCTAAATGCCCTATGGCATTTACAGCCCCGGGACATTTAAGCTTTTAATATAAGTTTTGGCAGTCCATGCCGGTGCACTTTCCCAGATTCAATCGACATGCCTTCAAGGCAGGCCTCTCACGGAACCATGCAACATTTTTTCTCTTTACTGAGGATTACTGAAAGTGGAAATAAAACTCATTTTTCCTGAGACAAAGAACCAGGGACTTCCCCTTGATAATATATTTGTGGCCTCTGAGACTCCTTTTTTCATCGGGATAATAGTGAAGCCTTCTAAAAAAAGCTGGATGCACTTCAAGAAGTCACGCGAAGTAATGCTGAGCGGGAGAAGAGAAGCTGTGTTCTACGTAAAATTCAACATTGACGTTGGAGAAAATACCATATTCTTCCTTTCCCCGGTCGACGGAAAGCTAACATCTGCAGAATTTCTCAACTGAAGGCCATGAAATCAGAAGACGAGATAGGCAGATGTTAGAATAAATAGAAGGATCGAGATTGCAAAGAGTGTGACGAATGCTTCCCTGTTCCATGCGAAAACCTTGGCGCCGTCAAGTTGCCATACAGGTATGAGGTTAAACAGGAAGAGCCAGAGATTTATCTGCCCTGCAAAGAGCAGGATGCCGGATATGAATAGTGATCCTGCAGTCAGAACTGCGCCCGTAAAAAGGATCAAACCCATCACCATATTTGTGATTGGTCCAAGAGCGGAGATGATCCCGACCTGCTTTTTGTCATATATACCTGTGAAGTAAACTGCCCCGGGTGCTGCAAAAAGAAATCCCACAAGGCTGGTGATCAGGATCATGATGATTCCCAGATCCCACTTTCTGAACCTCGCAAAACCACCAAAATGACGGGCGGTTTGCCTGTGGGCAAGCTCATGCAGCAGAAAACCTGTCCCGGCTGTCAATGCTCCAGCGGCAAGACTGAAGGCAGCAAGTCCTCCAGGGGAGAAAATGCCCCTAGGGTAATGGATGTAAACGATCACTGTAACACCCACAAACAGTGCAAGGACGCTGATGCCAATATCGCGTGCCTCCTCCCTGTCAAACTGGTTTATGGTGTACAATCAGGACCCACCGCTGATTCTGGCCACATGCTCCATAAGCCGGATGACTTTCATGGCCTGGGAAATTCCAACGCCAAGTTCATATGCTACCTGGAGCGGCTCTGGTTTTAGACCAGCCCTGAGTGCACTTCTGAGCAGCTTGTTAAGTTCCGGGTCTTCCGTGGTGATCTTCCACTTCTTTTCAACCGAACCCTTCACATAAAGGTACATGTTCTTCGCCACCAGCACATTGGGACGCTGCATCACGCCATAGATGATGTTGATCTTCAACTCATGAATCGATGTCAGGTTCCTGCGTTTGACCGACCTTTGAATGATGTCAGCAGATAGCATTTCATATTTGGTTTCATTGATGTCCTCATAGTACTGGGTTTCTCCAAGAAACTGGTAAACCAGGTCAACTGTGTCCAGTGGGATTTCCGCCACAGAGACCGCTTCCGAAATCTCCAGCGTACGGCCCAGTTTAAACTCGGTGACCAGTAGTCTCCGGGTGAGGTTCACGATCTCGAAGAAGTTCCTGCGCAGTGCCATCTCTTCCTTGAGTTCCGTCAGCAGGTCGCTGTCAATGAGAGTGTCCTGGTATTTCCCCAGAAGGGAGTCTGCTGTTTCATACTCCTGGATTTCCATGTAACTTCGTATCACAAGCATGAGGGTTTTGGAGTCGGGAATCTGCTTGAATGTCTCAAACGTCGAGATCGCCTCCTCATAAAATCCTTTGTTAAAGTACATCTCAATGAGCTTGGACACCACCTGCCCGAAATCTTTACTGTCAGCCTTTGTCTTGAGCCATTTCCTTAATAGAGCAACTGCGTCGCTGAAGAACTTCTGGCCCTCATAATCGTCAGCAAGCCTACACAGGTTCTTGGAATCCTCTGGATTCTTCCTGTATATGGCCTTCCTGATTGTGGACGCCTGATCAAGATTTCCGGAATTTTCAAGTAGATCGGCAATCGCGTCCCCGAGTTCAAGAGAGCCGCTTTTCCTATAAATCTCAAGAATTGCAGAGCGTATCTCGCTGTTCTGAAACATCTGTTTCGCAATCTCGGAGAGCAGCGATCGCTGATCGGTGTCTGAGGGGTTCAGATTGCCCAGGATGCTCCGGATGCCAGCGAGGTCTCTCGACTTCAGGTACAGTTTTCCCTGCAAAAGAGTGCCCAGATTGTATCTCTCTATGAGAGTTCTGGCCCCGGCATAATCACCAGTTTCCATGAGGGCCACGCAGAAATTGGATAGCGTGTCTCCTGAGACAGCAGACAGGTCAATTCTGGAGTACAGCACCGATGCCTCATCGTATCTCTTCAGGGACATCAGTATGCCAGCTAGCTTTATGATGAGGTGCTGATTTTCTCCCACCCTCGTCGCCAGGAACTGCACGGCATCAGCAGCTTTTCCTGAATTGACCAGGATATCCGCATGCAGGGCAAGATCTTCCGGTTTAGCCTCCCTGTTGTTTACGATCTTTTCTGAGAATGGTAAGGCCTCAGATCCTCGTCCATTTTTCAACAACCAGTCTCTTTTTATGCGGTTTATCCAGATGTCACGGCTATCGTCGTGTTCAAGTACGTCGAATGCAGCTTTAAGCACCTCGTCGTCCCCGTGGGCCGCAATGTAGCCGTAAACCAGCTCTGCCGGGAACGCTTCCTCTCTGCCAAGTTCCTTCAGTTCGTTGAGGGACCAGAGAAGAGCATTGCGATCCCCAGCCTTGAGCGATATCTGTATGGAGTGGTTGATGAACCTGTTGTTCCGCAAAGCCCCTATTGCTTTGCGTGCAGACTTAAGTGAATTTGTGTAGTCGTTTATTGCCGCCTGTAATCTGGATGTTACAAAGAAGTAGAAAGGATCAGGGTTCCTCTTGTCATAGGATTCCTCGATCTTGGTAGCAGCATCGTCTGTCCTGCCAAGTTCCAGAAGAACCGTGCTGACGGGATACATGAAGAACGAGGAGTCTCGGATATCTTCCCGGTAGTTACCTGCATAAATGTCCGTTATGGTCTTTGTGAGAATTCTAAGGCCAGCGAAATGGGCTTTAGACATCATCTTATCCAGTTCTCCGGGAACAGTCCTGGACTTGAAGTCAATTCCCTTGAGGCATGCAACCCATCCAATGGCTACGGATGAAGTGGCAGTCGCGGCATTCAGGAGTTCGGAGAGGTCAAAATCCATGAACCCCCTAAGAAAACCTGAAACAATATCAAAATTCCTTGAAAAGGATTTAATGGCCTGCGTTTCCGCTTCCATGGCTGAGAGATCCTCCTCCATCCTGCTGATGCGAAACACTGCATCCAGAAAATAACCTCTGGACAGGACCTCAGGATTGGACTTCATGATCCCTATGGAACCTCGCAGATCTCCTGTATTCAGCAGCGACGCCGCAAACATGGCTGTCATATCCTCGGACCTGTATCCCACCTGCTTGAATTTTTCAATGAACTGAGTGAATTCCTTCCTCTCATAGAGACCTCTCAGGATGTACTCAGCGCCATCCCTGTCATTAGGATCAATACCCACAAGCGTCTTTGCTGTTTCCATAGCCTCGCTTTCTTTTCCCAGCGAGATCTGGAGTTTAAGCTTCATTCTGTTGACATTGAGGTTTGTCGGGTTTCCCGAAAGAACCGTCCTTATGTCCTTTTCAGCATCATCGTATCTTGATTCCCTGATCTCTGAGTCTATCTTGTGCTCCATGTCTGATAATGATATATCGCCCGGCTCAAGGATGGAAACAAACCGGAGAAACTCGCCATAGTCGTTGCATGCATATGCCTCGCGGACAAGGAGCTTCAGCACGTCCTTGTTGTCCGGATAATCCGCATGCAGTTCCTGCAGGATCTTATAGGATTCGGCATTTCTCCCTAGGACTGAGAGAACCCCGGCAAGCGAGAGCCTGGTTTCAAGTCTCTTGGGATCGTTGGACAGTGCAGCCCTTGTCGCCTTGAGTGCGTTCTCAAAGTCCCTGCACTGCTCAAAAAGTTTTGAGAGACTCAGAAGATCCTCTGTTTCCGTGATCCTTTCCATCTTCAGGGCTGCCAGCTTTTCAGTAACCTTCTGGCAATCGCCAATCGCTGAAAGAACTCCGACAAACTCACTCACCGTGGAACGATCCTTTAGGTGCACCAGCTTGAATTCCAGGTAGTCAATGTATTCCATTCGCTTCCCGGAGTTTTTGAGGTTGTTGGTGATCTTCTCCCAGAAGCCGCTTTCCTGCGTGAGTTCAAGAGTCCTCAGGAAAATATCATCCCGGAACACGCCCAGTTCCGACAGGAATGTTGTCGCCACAGGATAGTCATCATCGGTTGAGATTGAGTTGACCAGGAGGTTGACAGTTCCATCGTATGTTCGGAATCTGGGGTCCGTAACGATCCGGTCAAAGGCTTCTCTCTTCATTCCAGACCCTATGAATAGATTTAATTCCAGCACCACTGCCAGAAAGTTCAGATTCTGGCTCTTTTTCAGAATGTCTATGATCCTTACTTTCTTGTCCGGCGCAATGGACTGGTTCTCAAAGAAGAGCTTAATGGATTCAATGAGGTTGCTGTCAGGCTTATCCTCCCCAGATTTGACAAAGGCCTCCAGACCTTCCTGAAGTTTCTGGAAATTCTTGTCGAAGGGCTGATCCTGGTCGGCATAGTTGATGTCGTAAATGATCGATGAGATTTTCTTCGACACTCGGCTCTGTTTTGGAGAACTTTCGGTAACTATAGTATACCAACTCCTTCAATGGTGCAGGGATCAGTCAACTCTGCTAACATTATCCGAACTCTAATTTAACTATCGATGACCGGTTAGTACATCGAACTCACCGGAAATATATCTTTCCCTCAGGGCGGAGTAAGAAGCTGCATTCTTTTTAGCCATTTCTGCCACTTCCTGTCCCGATCTGATCACCTTCCCCGGGGATCCGATTACAAGGGAGTTCTCCGGACAGGTGAATCCTGCCGTGAGTAGAGTGCCCGCCCCTATGACACTGCCGCTCCCTATGTTTGATCCGTTCATTATTATTGCACCCATGCCCACGAGGACATCGTGGCCTATCACGCACCCATGCACGATGGCATTATGTCCGATGGAGACTCCCCTGCCAACAATGCAAGGATTGGATGCCTCGACATGGATCGATACGTTATCCTGCACGTTGCTGTCGTCACCAATCTCGATCAGGTTGAAGTCACCCCTTAACACTGCATTATGCATGACTGCTACCCTGTTCCCAACAGCCACGTCGCCGGAAAACACGGAACTTGGAGAAATGTAGCACTCAGACCCTATGCTGATACCCATGACAAGGGTAGAACCTTGCTGATAATAGGCTTTTACCGCTGCACACTCCCTGTTTGTCGTGTGTGACTCATGACCATGCCAGTCTCTACGTCACGCCGGGTGGATCAGATTATTATGCGTCAGGTTATCACCAAATGATGACGGAGAGGAGGGAAGAGGGATCAGGCAAGTTGTTTGGCACCAACGGCATACGTGGGATACCGAACGAACTCCTGACATTTGGATTCTGCTCCCGGATCGGTGCAGCAATAGGCACGTTTGCCAGGAGTCAAACCATAGCTGTGGCCAGAGACACAAGGCTATCGGGAGATTTCATTGGATCGGCAGTTACAGCAGGGGTACTTTCAACGGGAAAGGATGTGGTGGACCTCGGCACAATTCCTACACCCGCCCTTCAACTGTATTGCAGAAACACCCACAGGTTTGGAATTGTAATCACCGCCTCCCATAATCCTCCCCAGTTCAATGGCATAAAATGCATTGATTCAGACGGTACCGAGTTGAGAAGTACCGACGAGTCTGCCATTGAGGATCTGTACCATCGTTCTGACTTCCTTAAATCTCATTGGTCCAGCGTGGGAAAGATCACACGGGATGACGGCCAGGTCGGACGATACATTGAGAACATAAAGAGCCTTGTTGATACGGAAAGAATCAGGTCAAGGCACTACAGGGTGGTGATAGATACCGGCAACGGTGCTGCATTCAGGAGCTCTCCTGAACTCCTGACCGAACTCGGGTGCAGGGTGGTATCCCTCAATTCCAACCCGGACGGACTCTTCACTTCCAGAAATGCAGAACCTAGACCTGAAAACCTCAGCGAGCTAATGCTCGTGATGAAATCGGGAGGTTTCGATCTTGGAGTGGCTCATGACGGAGACGCTGACAGGGCTGTCTTCATTGATGAGAGTGGAAAATTTGTAGAGGGCGAGAACACGCTTGCTCTCATTATAAAGTACATGGCCTCTGAGGGAGACAGGATTGTCACGCCAGTAAGTTCATCAGATGTCATCGAAGAGATCTGCCGGGGAAAGTCACTCAGGCTCATCAAGACAAAGGTGGGTGCCCCCATCGTGGCACGCACAATGATGGAAGAGAAGGCTAGTCTGGGCGGGGAGGAGAATGGGGGGGTCATCATAGGCGATAACCAGTATTGCCGCGACGGAGGGATGACTCTCGCAAAGGTTCTGGACATCATGGCAATGACGGAAAAACCTCTATCTGCGCTTATAGGCGAACTCCCGCGTTATATTCTCCTTAAAAAATCCATGGAAACTGAGGGGAGACCATGGAGCGAACTCAAGAAGAAACTCCTTAGCGCGTTTCCCGACAACAGGCGTGATGAGACTGATGGATTGAAGATATTCTTTGAGGATGGGTGGAGCCTCATAAGGCCATCCGGTACTGAGTCTGTCGTGAGGGTTTACGTAAATTCAAAGAATGAAAAGGCAGCACTAATCCTCCAGTCAATGGTGCTGAACGCACTGAAACCCTGATTACTTGAGTTTCTGCATCGCCCTGCGTACCCTTGTGACCGCTGTGGCGTGACCGCCGATTGCCAGTATTATGAGGAGCACAAGGCTGGGGGTCATGGTGAGAATGCCCATGGGATAACTCACTGGCAGGATGATCTGGAGGGCACCGAGGACAATGATCAGAACTAGCCTGTTTGCCCTGCCCATTATGCCTTCATAGTCCCTGTCAAGACCGATGGCCTGGGCCTGCGTTCCGAGGTATGATGTCAGCATTATCCCGCTCACTGCGAAAATCGTCACCACGGCGTTCCCGTAGGGGCTCAACCCTATTCCAATTATGAGAGCGGCATCCACGTACCGGTCTATGACGTGATCAACGTAATCTCCCCTGGGGGACTGAAGATTTCTCTGTCTTGCCACCTCGCCGTCAATGGCATCGAAAAAGGAGGCGAACACTATTCCTATAAGGGCAGGTACCAGGTACAGGCCTCCAAGGAAATAGAGAAAAGCCGATGCAAACGCGATGACAAGCGAGGCAAGGGAAATGGTGTCTGGCTTGAACTTCATGAATGGAGCGGAAAGTCTCCTGGCATAAATCTGACCGGGACGCTCTTTTTGCTCCACGCGGGTTAGAAGATAAAAAATGGTATTAAAATTTGCCTTGAATCAGGTTCTTAACCGTCCGGTATGCGGACGGGAGCGTGCCGTCATCGTTTGCAACCTTGATGATTCTGGATGCGGGAAGACGTTCCAGCGCTTCGTAATAGATGATATCTGCTCTCTGGGCCCCGATGTTCTCGTCAATCTTCTCCATGCCGTAACCTCTGCCTGAAAGTCTGGAAACCAGCTGGTCTTCGCGGGTGGTCATGATAATCACAAACTGGCATTCCAGCAAGTGAGAATAATGCGATTCTACGCAACGGTACCCGACTCCGATCTTCCGGGCAAGGCAGTCTATGTCCACATTATCCTGATCAACGCATCCGCTGCTGCGGGCCAGCTGATCCAGGGAGATGCACTGTAAACCATCGTCTGTGAGCATATTCCGTATGGTTGATTTCCCTGTCCCGGGAACACCGGTGATACAGATCATCTGGCTATTCACCATTCCTGCTCAAGACAAGAGGCATTGAGAGATGTCGCCTGGCTGCAACCGGCACTTCATAATCACCCTCTTCTATGGATCGTTCAACCCCTGAGAACGACGGCAGGTTGTCCGCAGTGCCGCATGAGATGCACCTGAAATCATGTGCGCCACGGTTTGACATGGGTTTGCCGCACAGCTTGCAAGCCGGTGCCCTCCTTGTGTACACTGATGCGGATGCCTCCATGGTGAGTCTTTCCAGGTTGATCGTTGAATCGATGTATGAACCATATCCCACGATTTCATCCCCTGGAACGAGCTTGCGTACAACGGACCTGAATTCCTTCGTAGGCTCAAAGGCCGCAAACTTGATGATCCGGCCATTACAGATAGCATGGAAGAAGTAGTGACCCCCCGTGGTCGGGTGAGGGGATTCCGAAACCATGCACTTCAAAGCATATGACCCAAGCTCTTCCACAGCCTCCGGATCGGCAACTATATGGTCATCCGTTCCCTGGTTGGTCTTGAAAACTGTAATCATTTCACTTTCTATGGAATGCCTTCTGTTCAGGCCTTCTGCTATATTCTTAAGTGCGACTGGGTCCGTCCCCCTGATCCCATATACAACCGGCGTTCTCTCCCGGGGGAAAATAGCCGGCCTCCTGTTGGCTCTGTCGACGGAGTCGAAGGTGCATTCATGGAGGTCTGCTTCACCGGCAATCTTAATCTTATCTGCGAGAGTCCGATGCCTGCCATGTGGGTAAAAGTAATTCATCACCTCGTAGGTATGCCTCTTGCCTGGCCATGAAATGGCAGCCGATGCCCCTATGAGCCCGCGGCCGTTGCCCATGGCATAGAACCTTGCACCATACCTGTCAAGTAACGATCTAACCTCATCCATGGATATTTCCCTGTATAGGGCTGCCCTGTAAAGGGTTTCAGGAATTTTCCTTCTTGAAAAGACTATTCCCGGGTTTGTCTCTTCTGAAACCATGGATAGGTTTGAAACCAGATCTATGGTATAGTCAATAATCTCCCCATATGCCGCATAGTATTCGCCATCCGGAAGGCGTTCCATGGTCTTTGCGTCCATAGATGGGGGAGTTAGCATTTCCACAACCACGGCCCCATTGCCCCTGGTCTTGTATGCTATGTTTGGGTTCAGCCTGACGAGCCATGGAAAATCAGAAGCCGTTTTTCTGAACCTGTGATATATCCTGGATGCAAGGTACGTGGTGCACATCCCTTCCCTGGAGTCTGTATCGTCAATACCGATGAACAAGTCAGCTCCCGAACGTTCTCTTTCTGCCCTGGTATGCCAGTATCGCTCTCAGAAAGTCAATCTTCTTGAGCTCGGGCCAGTTGAGATCAGAGAAATAAAGTTCAGAATAGGCGCTCTGCCACAGAAGAAAGTTTGATATTCTCTCTTCCCCGCTGGTCCTGATTATGAGATCCGGGTCAGGCATCGTATTGTCATACAGATACGACCTGAACCTCTCCTCTGTGATTTCGGAAGGGGCGATTTTGCCGGCCTTGACCTCAAGGGCAATTTTTTTGATTGCATCGATGATCTCAGCCCTGCCCCCATAACTCACCGCCAGGTTGAGCCTGAAGTTCTTGAACCTTGCCGTCTTCCTTTCCACTTCACGTGCCGTCTTTACCAGTTTCTCTGGCAGCTTGCTCCAGTCCCCTATAATCTTGACCCGAATCTTGTTTTCGAAGATCCTGGGATCATCCAGGAGGCCCCTTAGGGACGATTCTATGAGATCCATGAGAAATGCCACCTCTTCGTTGCTCCTCTTGAAGTTTTCAGTAGAAAAGGCATAAACAGTAACGATCTTGATACCAACCTCGCGGCTCCATTCCAGCACCTCCTCGAGCTTTCCTTTCCCGAGGACATGCCCTGAGTTGTCATCCAGTCCAGCGGATCTTGCAAACCTTCTGTTGCCGTCGGTGATTATGGCAAGGTGTCTCGGAGGCGGGCTCTTCTTTACCTCCTCAAGAATGAGCCTCTCCACTACGCCGGATGCCAGGTTGCCTATCCTTTCAGCAATGCTCATTTACTTGCCCGATCCCAGAGCGCGTATGCCTTTTTAAGCAAATCTCTTGTTTAAATGAGATCGCGGGGTACTCGGTTTTTGCCACTCAAGCAACTCTCTGCGGCCAGTCTTCGGGTAATGCCTGGTCTCGATCTACAGCTGTTTTGTCATAACGATGCTTGCCGGTTCATAACCAAGGCTTCTGTAGAGCTCCACGGCAGCCCTGTTATGGCCAAAAACGTGGAGAGAGATGGAGTTCTGGCCCATTTCACGTCCCAGATTCTCGGCGGCCAGCATGGCCTGCCGCCCATATCCTTTGCGTCTGAATTTTTCGTCAATCATTATATCCCATACCCAGAGCCCCGGTGGGTCTTCGGTTTTCTCCCTGACTCCAAGCCAGATGCTCCCAACATGTTCCCCGTTTCCCCCGTCCTGAATCGTGTAGAAAAAATGGTTCCTGGTTTTCATGCCCTGCGGGAGGATTTCCTCAAGAACCATTTTGGCCCTCCCAATGGAGTTGTCCGCATCCCAGCTTCCAGATTTCACCTTCCCATCGGCGTAGTTTATTGCGATGGCATGGGCGAAAGGTTCGAATTCCTCTTCATTCATTTGGACTAGACGGATCATCAATGTGCCCATTCAATCGCGGGTATATGATGGTTGTGCGGAAATCTGTGAATGCTGGGTTACGATATCTATGACCTGGCCTGACTGCCTTTAATGAGTTCCACGGAGTACATTCTTTCCCTGCTGGAATAGGCATGAACCTCCCTTTTCTCCGCTACAGTTAGGCCCAGCTCCCTGAACTCCTCAAGCCTGTATTCCAACCCTTCGAAGTCACATATTTCATAATAGTTTATTCTTCCGCCTTCTCTGAGACTCCACATCGCTTGCCTGACGTGCGAATGTGCCCCGTGAGGTAGGTTCATTATTATTCTGTCCATGTTGCCGTATTCCCGAATAGTTGCTGTAGAGTCTGCTAGTACAGGTTCTACAGTCCCCTTGAGCCTGTTGATGAGAATGTTGTCCCGCATGAGTGAAACCGCTGCGGCATTGATATCAATGGCGGTGATGTGCGCGTCTACCTTCGAAGCGATGTTAATGGCAAAGGAGCCCACGCCTGAAAACATGTCCACTATTTTCTCACCGCTGGCAACCTTTGAGGAAAGAAGCAACCTTTCCGTGGCGAGCCGTGGTGAAAAATAGACTCTGGTCACGTCAACCTTGAGGATAATACCATTTTCCCGGTAGGTCGCAACTGGTGCATCTTCTCCGGCAATGAGAGCCAGATCCCTGATCCGCGTATCTCCCTTTACGCCACCATCGAAGTATACGCTCTTTATGCCCTTTCCTGAGTTGAGCAGGCCTTCGGCGAGTTCCTTCAACTTTGCTGGATCCTTCTCCTTGGATATGGCGATATGGCCTATGACATCATAACTGCCGGAAATCCTTGAAGGATACGGCCTCTTCTCCCTTGGTTCCTCCTCATGCTTCACGACCTCCCCCGGCAGATCGCCTGCGGAAGGCACAAAAGCCAGAGGGATCAGCAGGAATTCTCCAGCCCTGATGATGCTGAATCCATGGTCGATTGCCCCGGAATTCTTGAGTATCCTGATTGCGACCTCGCCGGATGACTTATGGATCTTCAGGTGTTCCTTCATTCTCTTTCTCCCCCGTGATTCTCCTGGCATAAGCGATGATACTTGTGGCCAGTTTCTGGGAGAAGCCGAAGATGGAGGAAATCCTCTCAACTGTGCTCCTGGCCACTTCCTTGGGCGTCCTGAGCCCAGCTACATAGAG
This sequence comes from Thermoplasmata archaeon, assembly GCA_021802055.1. Taxonomy (GTDB): domain Archaea; phylum Thermoplasmatota; class Thermoplasmata; order Thermoplasmatales; family Thermoplasmataceae; genus JAKAFX01. The sequence continues at coordinate 44,141 of JAKAAY010000009.1, read as the reverse complement.
TCTCCTGGCCCTGACGCGGCCAATGCCTGGGATAGTAGTGAGGGAAACTATCTCTTCCCTTATCCCTTCCCTTACCCTGAGTGCCAGCATGTCGCATCTTCTCTGTGCTTCCGGCCTGAACATCTGTGCCAGTCTGGCCATGGAATACAGGAGCCATTCAAGAGTCGATGACCTTGACTGAATGTCCCCATAGCCAATGTTGTACTTATCCTCTATATTTCTGATTGGGATCTCCTCTATCCAGTCCAGGAATATCATCGCGATTTTTGCCGCCTTGTATGATTCTTCGCTATAGTCCTCTATCCCGTTCTTATCAAGAAAATTCTCAACCATGTAATAATCGTCCCGTGTCATGGATATGTATCCAATGTCACTCACAAGAGCTACGCGGTATATTGCAGTGGACTCCCTGAATTCTCCTTCCAGGTATCTCTTTATCTCAAGGGCGACCACGGGATCAATATACAGGTTGCTGACCATCTCACCGAAGCTCGTGGCCCTGTAGCCATCCGATCCCTTCCGCAGGAATGAATTTTCCAGGAGAAATTTCGTGGATTCGTCTACAAATTTCTCCACGTTCCTCGAGAGGCCCTGAGAGTGCATGAGAGTTTTCTCAAAGAATTCCATAATTCCCTTATGATCTGATGCCAGGCCGGACGCAACAAGTGCAAGCACATTGAACCTGATCAGTTCTTCACTGTTGAGCTGCGAAAGTACTGGCTCAGCCTCCTCGCTCAGATATCTCATAGATCTTTCAAACCCCATGTCTGAGGAGGCAAAGATCACCGCCACACCATGGGTGTCGTATCCAGGCCTACCCGCCCTACCCATCATCTGCTTCACCTCGCCCGTGGAAATGTAGTCGCTGACTCCGCCTGAATATCTTGTGATGTCCCTAATAATAACTGCCCTGGCAGGGAGATTCACGCCAGCTGCAAGAGTTGGAGTCGCCACAATGACCTTTATCCTCCCCTTTCTGAAGTGGTCCTCGATCCTGGTCCGGGTACCTATTGGGAGTCCCGCATGATGGAAGGCGATCCCCCTGGGTGCAATTTCGTCTATGATCCCGGTGAGCCTGTCCGTTTCGCCAGTATCTTCACTTCTGCCCTCTTCATGAACCGGCAATATATTTGGAAACTGTACCGCTGTTTCCTCGACCCTCTTTCTGGAATTTCTGAATATTATAACCTGACCGCCTGCCTCAACCTGCGTCCTGACCAGTTCTTCCATGCTTGCAGGTGACTTCTCGTCAAGAGGATTGCCGTCTCCATCATAGTACCTGCCCCTGTAAAGAATCATGGATGTGAGGGGGACAGGCCTGAAATCGCTCTGAACCAGATCAGCGTCAAGCCATCTGGCGATTTCCCCTGCATTTGTAATGGTTGCAGATAGGGCTACTATCTGGGTGCCCGGGTTCACTATTCTGGCTGCAGTCAGTACCGCCTCCAGCCTGGAACCTCTCGATTTCTCACCGATGAGATGAAGCTCGTCCGCCACTATGAGCCCCACTTCAGCAAGGAAATCAGGGTCGTGATGGATGAGGGAGTCAGCCTTCTCAGAGGTACATATGATCACATCGTATCTGCCGAGAGTAGAAGGATCCACATCGTAGTCGCCAATGGCAATGGTAACTCTCGCACCCAGGGACCTCATGGCCCTAAGTTCCGAGAATTTCTCGGAAGCCAGAGCCTTCAGCGGTACAATGTAGAGGGATTTCCGTCCTTTCCTGAAATTGTGAAGTATGCCTGCATATGCGATCACTGTTTTACCGGCTGCTGTGGGAACCGTGACAAGCACGTTCTTACCCTCAGCCACTTTCTCTATGGCCTCTCTCTGATGAGGATAAAGATCGAAATCCTTTCCTCCGGTGAGGGAAAGGAAATCCTGCCCGAAACCCGCTTCGCTGACCTTCATTTATTCTACCTGTATCCCCCAACTATTATTACTGATTTCCCGGCATTATTTCTAGCCTGTGGCAGGGACAAATGGCAGCATCTAATCATATTTGAATACCTCCTCGTTATGTGCAAACAGTGTTTGAATTGAGTGCTGAGATAGGTTTGATGAGACTGAACTGGGCCAGGGATCACATGGATGTATGTGGCAGATTAAGGAAACGCTTCGCTGAGGAAAAGCCATTCAAAGGACTCAAGATCTCAATGGCTCTGCACGTTGAGGCAAAGACGGGCATTTTCGCTCTCCTCCTGAAGGAGGGTGGAGCCCACCTGAGAATGGCGTCCTGTAACCCGCTTAGCTCTGACGACAACGTTGTGGAGTCACTCAGGAAGGATCATGGGATGGAGGTATATGCAAAGAAAGGAATGTCCCAGGAAGAATATTATGAGAACCTAAACAAAACGCTTGACCTCAGGCCAAATGTAATCATTGATGACGGCGGGGATCTTGTCAACATCGTTCATGATACCAGACAGGATCTACTGCAGGACATCATCGGAGGCAATGAGGAGACAACGACAGGGGTGGTGCGGCTGAAGGCCATGGAAAAGGCCGGAGTGTTAAAGTTTCCGATGTTTGACGTTAATGATGCAAAGATGAAGCATTTTTTCGACAACAGATACGGCACAGGACAGAGCACTCTGGACGGGATCATGAACTCTACCAACATCCTCATTGCGGGAAAATCGGTCGTGGTTGCAGGATATGGATACTGCGGAAAAGGCATTGCAATGAGAATGAAGGGCATGGGTGCAAAGGTGAAGGTAACTGAGGTGGACCCCGTCAAGGCTATCGAAGCTGTGATGGACGGGTTTGAGGTTGAAAAGATGAACGCAGCAATACGCAACGCGGACATTGTTGTGACTGCAACTGGCATGAAGGAGGTTGTCAGCTATGATGATTTGCTCAAGGCAAAACCAAACATTATTCTGGCAAACGCCGGACATTTCAACAATGAGATTCCGTTTGGCGAGCTTGAAAAGAGGTCTTTGGAAAGGACAAAAGTCAGGGAACAGATTGTCAGGTATAAACTGGAAAACGGAAATCTTGTAAACCTGGTTGCAGACGGAAGACTAGTCAACCTGGCTTCCGGACAGGGGCATCCTGTTGAGATAATGGACATGAGCTTTGCGATTCAGGCCCTGGTCGCTGAACATCTTGTGGGGCATCATGAAGACCTTAGGCCTGGAGTATACAGCGTGCCTGATACCATAGACAGCCTGGTTGCCTCAATAAAACTTGAATCTCTAGGCATCAGGATAGACCAACTGACCCCTGATCAGGTCAGGTATTCTGAGTCGTGGAATGAGGGTACCTGATGAGGCATCCCCGATTTCTTCATTAGAATATTTTGACCTAGAATCTGCCAATGAACTTGCAAGGCCCGGTTGAAAGGCATGGAAGACAGTCCGCTCTTACCGCCATCATGAATTGTCCAGGAATGTGTTGAATTGCGCCCAAAGAGGCAAAAATTACTCTGCCTTGTTTAAGATCCCCCAGAGGGATGGCTTTGCAGTTTAAATGGTGAATTCGCTGCAGAGTCCCGTATCCATGGAAGATTTTTATATAGTCTTCTAATTGGACTTGACCCTGCCTGCCTGTGAGCAGCGCTTGGCGCCGTCGTAGCTCAGCCTGGTAGAGCGTGTGCTTGGTAAGCACAAGGTCGCGGGATCGAATCCCGTCGACGGCTTGCAGAGTTTCAGTATCCAAGCCGAAAATGGTACGATTTGGCTTCACACCCACTGAATTCAGGTTTTAGGAGACCATGGGTATCCTAGCCAGGACCGGCTTTATGGATTCAAATTATCTTCCTGGGGACCGTTTTTTTCTCGTCTTGAAAAAGAAGACGGCTATGATGGAGAATAAGATTGCAAGGGGGAGCATTGAATATTCGTACAGGATGCTGAAGATTGTTTGCTGATGCTGTCTTGCACAAGACCCGCTGAAGGTCACATTTATTAACAGGTTCGATCCGTTTACTGTAATCGTAATGTTCTGATTTGAGTAGTATGGTGTCAGGGTGCCCACGGTTGCATGATATGTCCCATTCATAAGGTTCAAGACGATGGAATTTGAGACGGAAGACATGTTGGAAGACCCGTTGAGATCAATGTACCATTTCGTTATGTTCCCTGGGTCTGGTAAGACTACCTCTACCCTGTATGTGACGGGATAAAAATGAACAGTTACTTCCGTGAATCCACCTTTCACGGTAAAACTACCACAGGTGCGTTTGTAATCCCTATTGACCGGTATTGCACAGTAATGGTAAGTGCCGTTAGAAAGGCTTGTCTGAACCTCACCTGATGCGGATGGCTGATATGTGGCCCCTGCAAGTGAGACGGTCCATCCTGATCCACCCGAGAGCCCGCTTTCCATCAGTGAGACGGTAAATGAAAGAACATGGAAGATTAAGGTGATGTTTAGAGAGGAATTGTTGACCCGGAAGTTTCCGGAATATGAGGAGGGCACGTAATCCTTATTCGCGGAGGATACTGTATACTGGTACGTTCCATCGGGCAGTTGGATGCATACAGGACCTCCGGATGCCGCATAACTGCCCAAGCCGGTCACATTTATGCACCATTGTGATCCAGTGGGAAGGCCGGAAGAGAAAGCTTCCACCTGGTATTTTGACATCTCGCTTCCGTTATGGAAATCTCCCATTAGATTCCACAGATTCTGAGAAGGGTAAAAGCCTCCGGTCATATTCATTGACCATACCCCCATTGCGGTGATGCCCTCTGACTGGATATAGCTGATTCTCTCAGATAATTGGTTCTGAGTCATCGGTAGATTGTCGTTGCAGTTTGTAGTTATGATGAGGATCTCGACATGTGATTCTGGAATGTAGGTGCCTGTAGCATTCAACATGGAATCGACCGATGACTTGAAGCCACAACTTCCGCTGAAGGAGGCTGAATAATCCATAGGCATAACGTAACTCACATTGATCCTGGCTACGGGATGATAGAAGTAGTAGTAGAGATCAGAAGAAACGCATCCCTGGTATGCAGGATATATTGCCACAGAAACCCCTTTGCCGACGGCCTCCATGGCTGCCTGAAACTTGTTCAGAAAAGTGATATAACACGCCCCGTCCGAAAGATTGAAGTTACCTGAGGAAGGTGGTTCAAAATCCACGGAGTATCCTGAGTAATTGTTGTCTACTGCATCAGCCACCGCATTCTGGATAAAGACCTCTTCAGACCCGCTTTTATTATGAACGAGATTTTTCACTGCGGTTACATTGCAAAGGTTAACGATCATGGGCCATGCGGGTATACCAGCCTGCTTGAGGGATTGGGTGACACCCCCACTGCCGCAGTGGATAAGGGCACCGGTTGTATTTATCGCATAGTCTTCGTACTGGAGCCCGGAAATGATTGAAGTGTGGTTCTCCAGATCATTCTGGTATCCAGGATATACAGGATAGAGGTAGGGCATAATGACATATCCCGATCCATTTGGTGAAGTTGATACCTGAGGTGTTGGATGATCGCCTGAAGTAGCCTCTCCGCGCGAAGTTGCGGCCGTACCAAAAAGTATACTCATGGACAGTAAGAGAACCATTAAGATGACCAGAAAGTGGTTCCGCATAGAAATCGCCGGAATGCAAAATGAACATGCAGGCCTCAGTATTTTAATTTGCGGAGAGATTGTATCGCCATCAACTGGTTCACGCCAACCCAACTAATCCCACACTGGGAGAAATCCACCTCAGTACCGGTGGGGCAAAAAGAAGCTGTCCTGAAAATAATGTTAGCGAGAGATCGGATATGGACTCTAAAACTTTATGTGACAAGCTTCGTTATGTTTATATGAAATGGGTGACAAGAGAGAAGGCCAGGGTTGACCGCATAGCCTGCCCATGGGTCATAAAAAGGTTTGTAGACCCTGCAGCAGAATTTGTTTTCCTTCCGGGAGAGAAGGTCATGGATTTTGCGCGCGAGCACCAAGCGATACCATTTGATGTGCGTGGGGCAGAACTTTTCCATTTCACAGAGGCTGGAAATGAATATGTTTCATTCGATTCCATAATCAAGAAGTATTCCCTGAAGGATCCTGCGCTGCTTGAGCTTGCCAGAATTGTCAGGGGGGCGGATGCCGATATCCATGACGCGCCTCCGGAGTCTGCTGGACTTGAGGCTGCCGCACTGGGTTTCAGCTCAATGTGCAGTGATGACTTTGAAAATATGCGTCTCCAGTTCCCGCTCTATGATGCACTTTACAGATTCTGTCAGGACAGGATTGCTGGAATGCAGGGACGCAGACACTCCGTGCACTGAATTGCCTGTACCAATAGGGAAGATGACCATATTAGCCCATCAGATAAAGCCGGTATGCCCGCGTGATATCACTTTCCGCCGGTCGACTTGCGACCAGGCCTGTCTTTATAAAAAAGAGGAAGAGACACCGCGGCAAGGTCAGTTACGTTTGGTAATGCCTTTACAATTCTCACGGGTCGCTTCATGGACTTGAATTCATCTCTTATAGCCTTCCTTAGCTGTGGAAAAAGATAATTTCCTGACTTCGTGATGCCTCCACCCAGTATAATAACTTCCGGGTCAAGCGTGCACACGATGTTGACGATCCCCACTGCCAGGTAATACGCAGTTTCTTCCACGATAAGCCTGGATAACCCATCGCCCTTCTCCATCGCATCAAACACTGCCTTTGCATCGACTTTCTGTATGGGAATCCGGCTCAGTTCTCCTGAATCCCTGAAGGCGCTGATATTCTCCTTTACCCGTCTTGCTATGGCCTTACCGCTTGCCAGTGATTCAAGGCAGCCCTGCCTTCCGCATCCACAGGTTGGCCCATTGACCATTATCACGTTATGCCCGAATTCGCCCGCAATCCCATGTGCTCCCCTGACCAGTCTCCCTCCGGAGAAGAAACCTCCGCCTATGCCTGTGCTGAGGGTTATGTAGGCAAAATCGTTGACATTGCGGCCAGAACCGTACATCCTTTCCGCGATTGCTGCCCCGGTTGCATCGTTCTCCAGCACTGTCGGTGCATCAAACCGCCCCTGGATCAGAGGTACTATCTCATATTTCCTCATCCCGGGGATATTTGGGGCGTTCACAACCATCCCCCGATCATTATCCACGATCCCGGCAAATACAATGCCGATTCCATCCACATGTCTCAGTCCCACCGTATCCATTGCCTCCTGGCCCATTTCATACAGCTGTTGAGTCAGCCTGTCCCTGCCAAGGTGCTTTACCGTCAATCTTTCAATCTTGGCGCGAATTTCTCCCCTGTCATTCCCGATGACTGCGGAGATTTTGGTCCCGCCCACGTCGAACCCAAGAATATGCCCATGGGCATTGATCATTCAGGGACCGCCCTGCTTCATCTTGATCACCGTTAGTTTGAGCCCTTCTCGGCCCACAACCAGTACCTTTTCACCTGCCTCAATTGTCTCCGAGTTCCTTGAGATGGCCTTCCATTCCTGACCCTCGATGGAAACCCAGCCCTCGTGATCAAAGGTGCTTTTGGCTATTGCAATGGTGTCTATGAGGGCCTCAGCACCAGTGAATTTTTTGAGCCTGAACCCTTTGTATATCTGCATCAGGTAAAATGCCACAAGGATTCCAATCGCCACAATAACTGCCGCGGTGATGATGTTGGCAGTGCTGAAGGGAGAAACGCCTGAAGTAAGGGGGCCAGAACTGATGTATGCCGGGCTCAACAGAAAAGCACCTATAAGTCCCATGGCAAGGCCTGATAAAAGTGCTATGCCGTGCCCAGTCTTAATTTCAAAGAGCATAATTACCGAACCCAGCACCACCAATATGAGCCCCAAAAAGTTGCCGCCAAGTATTCCGACGCCTACGAGTCCCAGGCCAATCATGATCAGGCCCACCACCGATAGAACCACTGATGCGTGATAGAGGTCAAGAAGCACCGCAAGGCTGCCGATGAGTATGAGCAGGCCGTCGACATAAGAATTGCTCAGGAAGCTCAGGAAGTTATCGTAGGGTGATGGGTTCACATAAACCTGCTGCCCGCTTAATCCCTGTGCCGACAGCATCGCAGACAAGTTCGAATACATTCCATTTACCACACCATTGGCATAAGCTTCCTGCGCTGAATAGGCAATGTTTTGCGATACCATGATATATGCGGCGGAAGCGTTTCTGCCATGCGACTGTGCCATTGACACCATAAGCGCCTCGCACGCAGCAGTCACATGCTGCTGCTCAAGTGCAGTCCCTCCCACCACCTCTGGTGTGGACGGGCCTATGAATGACCCTGGCCCCATGAAGATTTTGTCAGTGGACATAGCCACATAGGATCCGGCAGACGCACCAAAACCGTCAGGGGTTATGTAAGTGTAAACTGGTATCCCTAAAGCTTCCGTAGAGTTGATGGCATCCACTATATCCTGCATGCTGGCAAGGTACCCCCCGGGCGTATTCATCTCAATTACCACGGCAGAAACGCTGGCCCGCGAAAGAGAGGACAGTGCGGACTGGAACATGGAGGCTGATCCTGGATCAATGGCTTCATTCAGATTGATTATCACGACATTGGCAGGCTGCTGAGAATGTGATATGGACGGCAGCAGGAAGATGACCATTATGAGGCCGAATAAGAACAGCATCCTTGAGCTAAGCATAATTATACTCTCAACCCTTTATTCAGGGAATGAACATGCATTTCAGGTTATTCTTACTTCTGCTTTACTGCCGTCTGTATATGTCCATATAGTCAACCGTATTTTACTGAACCATGATTGCCGCAAGGATTGATCTAAGGGAGCAGATTACGCAACGCACCGTATACAGGTATCTCCCCCTCTTTCAGGATGTTGCCAGATCCAGCAGAATAAAAGGGGTAATTCTCGTAATAAATTCTCCCGGCGGTGAGGCCAATGCATCCCAGATCCTTGCGAACAGCATATTCAGACTCGCATCCAGGAAGAAAGTATACTGCGTTGTTGAAGGTATGGCTGCATCCGGCGCTTACTGGATCGCCTCATCCTGCAGCATGATATTTGCCATGGAGACATCACTTATCGGTTCCATAGGTATCATAGGCATAGTACCTAGAATTTCTAAGCTTCTGGACAGGATGGGCGTGAAAGTTGAGGTCAGCAAGATCGGGCCGATGAAGGACATGAACTCTCCCTTCTCTGAAGGGTCAGAACAGGAGACCGCTGCATACGGCCAGGTTCTCTCTGACGTATTCCGCAAGTTCAGGGAAGATGTCGTATCCAGGAGGCATATAAGCGAAGGCAACGCACCCGGTGTCATCAATGGCGCAATTTTCTCTGCACAAAAAGCCCTTGGTAACGGACTCATAGACCGGATCGGTGACTACTCTGATGCGCTTGAGGCAATACAAAAAGACCTGGGTGGTAAGATCAAGGTAAAGACCTATGAGATCAGACGCAGCCTCATCGGCAGGATGCTCTCTTCTGGTTTATTGTGGGGACCATTGAGAAGCGCCATAGAGGAAAGCCTTTTCCTGGGTGAGGATGTCCCACAACTAATGTTCAGATTCTGAGATTCATTTTAATCATAGCAGTTTATTTCCCATGCAATGAAGAGGACATTGATCTCAGAACTGGACAATGACCATCTGGGAAAGACCGTTACCGTTGAAGGTTGGATTCATGAGATAAAACGCCTGAAGAGCGTTGACTTCATAATGCTCAGGGACAAGACAGGCATTGTCCAGGTTACAGTGAAGAAGACGGAGACACCGATTGGCATAGATCTTGGATCGCTGACAAGGGAAAGCGTCATGAGGGTTACAGGCGAGTTTCCCGAGAAACAGATCAGCAAAAAAATGAAGGAGATAACTGCCAGCAAGATAGATTTACTTAACGTCGCTGCCACTCCTCTTCCGCTACCTGTTGCGGAGAACATTGAGTCTGATCTTGAAACCAGACTCAACAACAGATTCCTGGATCTCAGGAGGCATGAAAATTATGCCATCTTCCATACGAAAAGCAATCTTCTCTGGGGCATAAGGTCATTTCTTCACACCCACGGATTTGTGGAGGTCAACACACCCAAGATTGTAGCTTCATCGACAGAAGGGGGAGCTGACCTGTTCAGGGTGCAGTACTTTGAGATGGATGCCTATCTTAACCAGTCACCGCAGCTGTACAAGGAGATACTCATATCGTCAGGTTTTGAACGCGTGTTTGAGGTTGGCCCTGCGTTCAGGGCTGAAAAGCACAATACCACATACCATCTCAACGAGTTCACTTCCATAGATATAGAAATGGGCTTTTCCAATCATGAGGATGCAATGGCCATGCTGGAAGGCTCGGTGAAATCCGGAATAGAGAATGCCCTGAGTCATGCCCACAATTCAGGCAATTACCAGTTAAGGATGCTGGAGGTGCCAGAGCTACCGTTTCCCCGCGTAGAATACAGCAAGTGTCTCTCCATGGTGCAGAATGCAGGAGGGAAGATCGAGTTTGGTGAAGACTTCGGCCCCGAACACCTCAGGGTAATCGGAGAAAAGTATCCGGGATTCTATTTCATTACCAAATGGCCTTCTGAGCTAAGGCCTTTCTATACCATGGTCGATCCGGACGATGAAACGCTCACCAACTCCTTTGATCTCCAGTTCAGGGAGCGCGAGATTACATCCGGTGCCCAGAGAGTCCATGACCCAGAAATGCTCCGCAGGAGGTTTGTTGCCAAGGGTTTAAACCCCGAAGATTTCCAGTTCTATCTCAACGCATTCAGGTATGGAATGCCTCCCCACGCAGGTTGGGGCCTTGGACTGGAGCGCCTCGCGATGATATTGCTAGACCTCAAAAATATAAGGGAAACCTCACTGTTTCCGAGAGACAGAACCAGAATCGTTCCATGATTTCTTGGTTTTTCTCTCTTCTCCGAAAACCAGTGCATCCATTTCATCAGGGCTGGACTCCTCCAAAATCTCTTCCTTTTTCATCCTGACCTTTGCCATGTTTTACCACGACAGACTTATTATGGGAAAACGGTTATAATAACCTTTCTGTTTATGCACTGGCAGATCCCTCCTCATAAGTAAATTACTCCAGAGAATCATCCAAACGCTTCGATGAGGTGTTTTCTCTCCTTTCCATTTCTATTTCACTTATCGCCACGATATACTTGTGAACTGTATCGTTTCCTTTTTCTGTTATCTTAACAGTCACCCTCTTCGACGAGAAAAACGCATATTCGGTCATGGTAACATAACCAGAAGTGCTTAATTTCAGGAGGTGGTTTCCGAGACTCCCTTTTGACAGACCCGTAAGCCGTGAAAGCTCTGTAAAACCAAGTTTTTTGTTCATTGAAAGGCAGAGAAGAATTAGCAGACGGGAGGATGACTTCAGCACCCTGTCATTAAAAATTGCCGAGAGTACTGCAAAAGAATCTGATTCACTCGTCATCTACAATTACCACACTCTGGTAGAACGCGTTAAATATTCCGAGGATTCCGCAGACGAGCCAGACCACAGCTTCCAATATCCAACTGAGCGACAAAACGTAATAAGTGCCTTTTTCTATGCCTGCTACTGAGATCACGCAAGCAGCGGCGAAGGTAACTATTGCGATCCATGATTCCGCGTGAATGCTGGTCAGACTCTTCTTTATTAGGTGGAATATCACCCACGGAACGTAGATCGACAGGGCTATGTAGAATACAATTAAATAATCATATGAACGATAAAATATCGCAACTGATGCAACGCCCAGAATAATGGCAAACAAAACATAGTCAAAAACTGTATAACTTTTTCCGTAAACTTTTTGGAGAACTGCCGGAGCTTTTGGAGCCTTTATAAATACATACCTCGTGAAGAGCATTACGATTAATGATGCCACAACGTACATTACCGGCATGGACCAGGGATATGAAGATAGGTCTTCGTAAAAAAGCCCCGAAAGGGCGAAAAGCATAAAGGCCGATCCCCACCCAACGTAGTAAAGGCCAAGGGAACGCCTTATAAGATAGTCTTCAAAGTCAAAGACCTTCTCGATGAGCGACCTTCCTTCCGCCAAATAATCATGGGTTTCGGATATCATACCTGTCTCATCGCCTCCGGCTCTTGAGGCTTGATATGTTTTAGGAGGTAAACATCCAGAGCAAATATAATAACTTCCCATAGGACGATGCCCGCCAGTGCCAGAGGCCAGCTAAGTTCTTTGGGATAAGGTGAAACAAAGGTGTTAACCGGTAAACTGTTCAGGTACGTTGCCTGAAGTAGACTCGGAGCCGAATCCCATGGCGAAATGTATAAGAGCAATATTGATGGGGAGCCATAGATTAACTGGTAGCTCAAAACAAATACCAGCACCATGGGTATAAAGGATAGAAATTGAACGAATTTTATGTTGGAGTAGTCTGTCACAAGTAAAACCAACATTACAGCTAACAACATAAAAAATATTCCAACAAGCATTGCAACGGCGAATGTTTTAAGAAAGGATAGAGGACCTGGAAATACATAGGTTTTACTGGAGATTGAAAACATCAGCGCAGTGAACAGGATGACTGTTGATATCAGAAAAACTGACAGCATAACCCACGCCGACAGAAGATCCACGAGATATTTTCCGCGGCTGAGTTTTGTAAATTTGAACGAGAAGAGAAGGGAGTTCGTTGACCAGGCCAGATCAATTGAAAGTGTCACCGAGACAGATGAAAACGAAACAAGGGTTATGATCGCATACCAGGAAGCCGTAATTGGCAGTGCGTTTGATGGTGTTATAGAGCCGCTCTCCAGGATGAATGCCCCCAGCGCTGACCACATCAGGCTGAAAAATCCTCCCCAAAACCATAGGAATTTGTTCCGTAAGAGCGAGTGAAAATAATACCCGGTGATCATCCGATCACTTCCTGGATGGAATCTGACAGATCTGTGGAAATGGAAAGCGGAATATCGCCCTCGTCCATTGTGATACAGAATGTTCCATAATTTGTATGAATAATCGAAATGGCCTGAGAGACTTCACCTTTAGTGAGATATAATCGGTTTATGTCGCGAGAGTTGAATTTTCCATAAAGCTTTCCTTCAATTATTATGTACATACCAAAACCGGGAAGCGATTTGAGGGCACCAAAGTCGTGGGTGTTCAGAAGTATACTGCCCTTAAAGTTCTTAAGATCCTGAAGCTGCATGAGTCTCCTTTGCATATCCAGCGTTTCAAATGGCTCGTCCAGGAGAGCTATTCTCCGGCCAAATTCAAGGGCCATTATATTGCAAAATATTTTTTGCTGGCCTGTGCTCAATTCTCTGAGCCTTTTTGGGAGTATGCTTAGCATTTCATATTTCTTAAGGTGAGAAACGATCTTTTCTGGCTCAGTATTCAGCATGGAACAGTAAGTTTCCATTATGATCCTTGCTGGGGCTTCCAGTATACGATATGTGTCAACCAAGTTGCTGGCTACTCCCGTCATACCGCTGACATTTCTAATATCTTCGCCAAATAGCCTAACAGAGCCGCTTGTTATTTCTGTCAGGCCAATAATTCCCTTAATGATTGTTGTCTTGCCGGAGCCGTTTGGACCAACTACTGCTATCTTTTCCGAGTCAAGCTTCAGGTTCAGGTTGGAAAGTATATTCTTTCGGGTTCTCCTGTATGCCAGGCTTACACCATCAAGCTCCAAATCCATTGATTGAGTCAGTCTTCTGGCATATTATAACAAAGAGATGCGTCTAAATTTTAGACACAGATATGAGTTATGCCTGAGTCCATTATGACGCCTTCGGCTCCCGTAATGAAAGCTGTTTAACTCTTCTTTCCATTTCACCTCAAATTTCTGTCATTCCGCTGGGCCTTGTTACGTTCACCCCATACCGGCCATTGGCATTTACCCTGGAACCTTGATTGTTCCTCCCCAGCCATGATATGCAGACTGCCTTCATCCTCTGGGAGTTTGCACTGGATAACATAAGGATGCTTTCCTGGAAAAACGATTTTGGAGTCTTTCCAAATTTCAAGCTGTCAATTCCGACGAGAACTAACGGTTAAGTATTGAGATTGCAATTTAATCAGGGAGGCTCCCCAGAAACCCAGGACGTGTTTGATTTCGAGCTCCAATATCAGGCAAAGCATGTCGCTGTGACACCAGGTCGTAGCGCAATGTTTAATGAACGTATAAACAGGTTGTAGGCTGAGTCCCTCCCTTTCCTGCCCATCAGGAGTGACTTTTCATTGCCCGCACTCTGCCCATGTTCCCGAACGTGTTCTTCCGCCTCAAAGGTTAAGTGACAAATAAAAATACGCCAGAAACAATCCCACACAATGAAAATCAGGAATATTGGAGTTGTTGGTTCGGGCAGTATGGGATCTGCCATTGCCGAGGTAATGGCCTTCAACGGTTATCAGGTTACCATGAGGGACGTGGATGATAAGGTCCTGGCTAGGGGAATGGGGAGAATACAGAAGATCCTCGATGATCTGGTTGCGTTTCATTCCGCAAGAACAGGAAAGGAGATCGCAAGACTGAAAAAAATGGGGATAGAACTGACCACCGATCAGCTTGAGAGGCTTAAGGCCGCCACCAAGCCCGAGTTCACCGTTGAGTCCAGAGATTCGGTCCTCTCCAGGATCACCCCCACTACAAGCTATTCCTCCCTTCAGGAGTCTGACCTGGTCATCGAGGCGGCGTTCGAGAACATGGAGGTTAAGAAAGATATCTTCTCAGAGTTGTCGAAGGTGCTCAGCCAGGACGCCATCCTTGCTTCAAACACGTCTTCGCTCAGCATAACTCAGATAGCAGGGTCTTACTCCAGGCCAGAAAGAACTATCATTGCCCACTTCTTTAATCCCCCTTATACCCTTCCCCTGGTTGAGATAGTTCCAGGCCTGAACACTAGCCCAGAAACTGCTGAAAGTGTGGCCTCCTTCATTTCTGGCCTTAAGAACCACAGAGGAAAGATGCTCCCGGTCAGAGTAAAGGAAGTGCCTGGTTTCGTGGTGAACCGGATCCTCGTCCCCATGATGAATGAGGCCGCCAGGATGCTTGATGAAGGAGTTGCTGCAGCGGGGGACATAGATGCGGCGATGAAGGCTGGCGCAGGGATGCCCATGGGACCCCTTGAACTGTCGGACATGGTGGGTCTTGACATAGTAAAGGATGTCATGGACATACTGTATAGGGAATATGGAGACCAGAAGTACGCTCCCTCGTTGCTGATCAAAAGGCTTGTGAATGCTGGAAAACTTGGCAGAAAGACGGAGGAAGGATTCTTCAGGTACTAGACTTCCTTCCTGTCTCTGTTAATGAGAACCACCGTGGGTTCTATTACGTAGCGTGTCTTAGACTTCCTGGTTATTGAAAAAAGCGCAGACTTCTTTCCGCTCCTTTCGAAGAAGAGGTTTAGTTCCCGTATCAGAGACTTGTTGACAGAGAGTTCGATGTATATTGGGTTTCCAAGATGGTACCATGTCGCTATCACTGTGTTCCCCTCGATGTAATCTAGATCTTCCCGGTCAATCTCCAGGTCCATCCGTTGTCCCACTGCTAACCTCAGAAGTTACACCCCACAGAAAAACTGCCCCATGAAATTAAGTCTTTTTGGTTCAACATCATGAACTCATCATAGTGCGAGGAATTGAAGGTCAGCATGAAATCAACTGGTATCCTCAAGAAGTTTTATACCAAGAACTCTTTCCAGCTTTTTTGCAAATTTTATGTCAGGGACAAGCGCCCCCCGCTCTATATTGGACAAAACATTTTTGCGTTCCATCAGTCTTTTAGCAAGGTCTTCCTGCGTCCAGGACATTTTTTCTCTAGCTTCCTTTATGAGTCTCGAAAATTCTTCGACTACATAAAGATTTTCAATATCTGCCTCTTTCGGTCGTGGTCTTGCCGGAGTGTGCTTTACCACCTGCTGGATCTCCCTCTTCGTCGGCACAAAGGGTTTCGCTTCCTGTGGTTGCCTGAAAGCAGCTGGCTTTCTCGTCTCCAGCACAGTACCGAAATGCTGGCATGCATCGCAGACGGACATTATTGCTCCTTCAATGCGCACCCTGGTTAGGTTTGGAACTCTCTTGCCGCACATCTCGCAATCAGGCATTGTTTCGGATTGGTAACGGGTGTATTATCCTTTCCAACAGTCACCATTAAGCGAAGAATTGCCTGATCCATTTCAGGGTAGCTGCCCGGGATTCGTGGATAAGGACGCAACGGTTGGCTTGTTTACTTTTCGTTTCCAGAGGCGGGTTTCTGTACTTTATCCCTTCCTAGAATTGCCCATGGCCTGGTTCCAGCGGAAGGCTTGAAGTTGTATCCCCTTTCCTCATGTTGAACCTGCATCCGGAACCCTTGTTTCCTGTGAAACAGTCCGTCATGACTGTCCTGCCCTCAGGCAGAGTGCCTTACTGCTTCAGGTGTGGATAATATGGATTGCATTGCCATGTATCTGGCTATCGTTGTTAGCGTTAATCCCAGCGCCAAGTCATGGAGTCTTCCCGCTCACACCAGATAAAGCAATATATCGACCTGACCTATCACACCTTGTAGCATTGAGCATTCCTGAAACCATAGTGATCAACAAGAACGGATTGTTTTCCGTGAGCGAGGATAACCTGAGGCATCACGGGGAAGACGTGGTACGTTACGGGCGGCAGTACCTGAGGTCATGGGAGCCAAAGAGGAGCAAACTCGCTGCGGCAATAAAAAAGGGGCTTAAACGCTTCCCCTTCGAAGCCGATTCAAGGCTGCTGTACCTGGGGGCATCGTCGGGAACTACGGTTAGCCACCTGTCAGACGTACTCACAGGCGGAATTATCTACGCGGTGGAGATTTCTTATGATTCATTCCTCAAACTCATGGATCTGGCCGAGGCCAGAAAGAACGTGCTTCCGCTAATGGAGGATGCAAATCTTGTCGAAAAATACGGTTTTTTTGTTGATTCTCCTGATTCAATTTACCAGGATATATCCCAGAGAAACCAGATCCAGATTTTTAACCGGACTACAGAGTTTTTTCCTTCAATCAAGAGAGGGATCCTCATAGTGAAGGCACGATCCATAAACTCAAGGAAGAAAGATCAGGAAATCCTCAGGGAAGCGGTTTCGGGAATCAGTAATTTCATAACAAGGCAGGCCATCGATCTAGCCCCGTATAGCATAGGAAACTATCTTCTGTATGTGGAGAGAATATGATTACTTTCACAGAAATTGGTTAAATAATCATTAGCTATGCATTTGCGAGGATTGCGACCGATGGAGGAAGTTGGGCCTTTTGACCTTGAGATTTTTCACAGCCTTGAGATGAAACGCAGAAAGTGCATAATCTGCGGCTCCTTTTTTTGGACTTCAGACGACGAGAGAAGGGTATGCGGGGACCCACCGTGCGACGTCTATACTTTCATTGGAAGACCCATTAACAGGGGGCCTGTCTCTGTCAGGGAAATGAGGAAGCTTTTCATGGATTTCTTCGACCATGACCATCAGTTTGTCAAACCATACCCCGTTGTTCCCAGATGGAGAGAGGATGTTCTCCTGGTCAATGCATCCATCTATGATTTTCAGCCACAGGTCACAGGTGGATATGCAGCCCCTCCGGGAAATCCCATTGTTATGTCGCAGCCATGCATAAGAATGCTGGACGTGGATAAAGTGGGCATAACTGGACGGCATCTCACCAGCTTCGAGATGATGTGCCACGATTCATTCAATTACCCCGATAAATTCGTTTACTGGAATAATGAGACAGTAAGACTGTGCAACGAATTTCTCACCACCCGGCTTGGGGTGGAGCAGAAGAGAATAGTCTACAAGGAAAAGCCATGGGCAGGCGGCGGAAATGCCGGTAACGCCATGGAGGTACTTATTTCAGGACTCGAAGTCGCCACCCTGGTCTTCATGGACCTGAAGGAGGACCCCGAAGGAGATATTTTGCTGGACGGCGTCAGATATTCTAAGATGCCCATGAGCGTGGTTGACACTGGTTACGGCCTCGAAAGGCTTAGCTGGCTATCCAGTGGCTCAATGACCATCTTTGAAACGGTATATCCCGAAATACTCAAAACCATAAGAGAGAACTCAACAGGAAAGTTTCCACCGGAAGATTTCATGGACCTCCTGCTTAACAACTTCCTGAAGATGGAGGGTAAACCTGAATCTGTGGTGGTGCAGGAGACCATTGACCAGTACCACAGGAAAAGCAGGATTGACGCGGACAACCTTTCAGAAATGTTTGAGTATGCCAGATCGTGCTACGTTCTCGCAGATCATTCCAGAACCCTCCTATTTTTGCTTTCTGATTACGTGATACCCTCAAATGTGAAGGTTGGGTATCTGGCCAGGCTCATCGCAAGGAGAGCCTTAAGGGCTGCCGACAGTATATCTCTCCGCCTCGGGCTGGAAGATCTCGTGAGGCTTCAGAGAATCCAGTACTCCGACATACTGGAACATTTTGATGAGGCCTTTGCCACGAACATGATCGAACGGGAGAAGGAAAAGCTCAAATCACTCCTGCAATCGGGCCAGTCCCAGATCCAGAGGATTCTGCAGAAGGCCAAGAGCATTTCCGATGATGACATGATAAAATTGTATGATTCCGGGGGCCTCCCACCGGACTTCGTAGCAGAAGTTGTCAAGGAGGTTACAGGAGAGAACCTGCGCGTCCCAGACGATTTCCATGAGAGAGTGGTTTTACTGCATGACAAGAAGCCCCCAGCCAGGAAAGAGGAGGAGCATATCCCTTATTTCCCCACCAGAACTCTATACTACGATGATACCAGCATTCGTGAATTCACCGGTGTCGTGATCTATTCAGGAGACGGAATAGTTGTTCTGAATCAGACTGCATTCTATCCTGAAGGCGGAGGACAGCCTTCAGACACTGGATATCTTGAATACGGTGGCAAAAAGATCAGGGTGGAGAAGGTGGAGAAATTGGGAAAGACCATTGTTCACCGCATTGATGGATATATACCAGATAAGTCGAGAGTCAAAGGCATCATCGATTATGAGCGCAGGTGGCAGCACATGGTACACCACTCTGCCACCCACCTGCTTCTCGGCGTGATGAGAGAGATTCTTGGAAATCACGTGTGGCAGAGCGGGGTTCAGAAGGGGTTCGATACATCGAGGATTGACATAACCCATTATGACAAGCTGACCAGGGAAGACGTCACGAGAATAGAGAACAGGTGTCTAGAGTATATAACCCAGGGCAGATCCATACTTGCGAAAAATGTGGAATGGAATGCAGCGCTACAGAGATACGGGTTCAGGCTGTTCCAGGGAGGAGTCCCACTGGATTCCAAGGTGAGAGTGGTCGTCATTGAAGGCGTTGATGCTGAAGGCTGCGGCGGTACCCACCTTGATAACACGTCAAGGATAGGGTTCATCAAGATAATATCCACAGAGACGATCCAGGAGGGTATTCAGCGTGTCATTTTCGCTGCCGGACCTGCGGCCCTGAGGTACACAAGGGAGATCGAGGCAGTCTCCTCTAGAATGCAGTCATACCTGTCTTCGTCTCTTGCTGATCTGCCATCGAGACTTGAGAATTTCATAAGTCAGTTCGGGTCGTCATCAAAGTACACGGAGAGGTCTTCGGGAACCATTGCAGACCTTCTGCTGAAACACTCCAAACCATTGAAAGGTACAGGCAGAACCACAGCCATCATGGTGGAAACGCCGCTTGAATCCAGGGAGATTAATGCCCTCATCCCCAGGTTGCTCCGTATAAAGAAAACCACCTATTTGATAGCCCCGAGGAGCGATATTGGCGCAGGTGGCTATACCATCGTTGGCAACGGCAAGGGCGTAGAATCGCTGAGATTATCTGACGGGCTTGAACTTATATCGAGAAACAGCAGAATGATAGAATTCCGTACGCAGGAAAAAATGGATGAAAGTTTAATTAGGAAACTTCTGAATCTGTAGAAAGGGAATCTGATGAACGAAGACGATGTGTCCTTCTTTCTGGAGGAGGCGGGGAAACTGCTCACCATAATCAGATACAGTTCCACACAGGATTCTCTTGAAATTTCGCTTGAGGAATCGATCGTCAGGGATGAAATATTCAACCGCCTCAACGATTTGGCTGCCTCACGGGGGTATACCTTATTCACCGCTGGATCCGAAAATGCACAGATATTCTTTGTAAAGGCCAGAAAACAGGACTCCAGGCATTTCAGGATCAAGCTGATTGCCTTTCTGCTCACTCTGGCATCAATAATATTCGCAGGATACCAGTACGTGTCTGCTTACTACTCGGAGGGGGGCATATTCCCAGACCTGTTCCTTGCAACCATGTACTTTGCTGTGCCGATGCTCTTTTTCATCGGATTCCGTGAGTTTGGCAGGTTTATTGCATCGGCACGATATGAAAGGAAATATGAGCTTCCCGTTATGATACCAAACCCAATACTCCTTGGATTTGCTGGAAGCGTCTCCACGCAGGGCTCTGCTTTCAGAAACGGAAGGGAGATGCTTGAGCAGGGTGGGCTGCCGATACTCATGGGCTATGTTGCGTCCTTTCTTCTGGTTTCCCTGGGAACCATAATCAGCCTCCCATACCATGCTTCTCCATCGGTGGCAACACCTGAATACCTGCGGCTCGGAAATCCGCTGCTTTTCTCCCCTGTGCTGGAAGCGGTGGTACCTGCAAATGGAGTTTTTTCACCCATTGAATTTGCAGGCTGGGCAGGTGTCATAATAAGTGCCATTGACAGTTTACCCCTTGGAAATCTGGACGGCGGTCTCGTATGGCGAGCAGTTGCAGGAAGCAGGCTGAGATCCTACCAGTTGCTTATCACCATTGGGCTGGTTCTCGTGGGACTGTTTCTGACTTTTCTGATCATCCTGCCGGTTGCGGTACTCATAACCGGATACCAGAGCCCGGAGCCCCTGAATTCAAGATCGCCGATCCCGCTGAACAAGAAAGCCATTTTTGCTGTTATTGTCCTGGCCGCAATTCTTACTTTGGTCCCGGTTCCGACCCACCAGTACCTGGATAGCATGAAAGTTTCTGCCATAAGCACCTCATCTGTGAGCATCATGGGGATCGACAGTTCGTCCACTTTTGAGATCTCCGTACTGAATACAGGTAACCACTCATTTACTCCGGGTTTTGCCGTTTCACCCACGGTGCCTTTTGCAGTTAGCTCCGCTGGAAAAGCCCTCTCACCTGGACAGGACCATTTATACAATATCACCCTGTTTCCAGGGTCCATTAATTCAACGGGCCTGCATTCTTACGTAATTACTGCTTATTCAGGAGTTGTGAAGTCATCCGTCAACGTCAGCATCCAGTATGTGAAGACAAGTCTCAACCTGACCATTAACGGGAGTTTCGGAGAATATTCCGTGATTATTGGGCAAAATGAGGCTTTTCCTGTTGTACTTGCCAACCATGGACCGGTTACCCAGAATGTTTCCATGTATCTCTTTTCTGTCTCTCATGTTGCATATTCGGTCAAGGTCAATACCACCATATACGGGAATACAACGCTCGCTGGCAATGGGTTCCTTATGCTCAACCAGATGAGGCTTCCTCACGGATCAAGTATCGAATTGTGGTTTGAATTTTACACTCCCTTTCAGAGTGCCAGCATTGCATTTATCACTCCCGGTTACGATGCGGTGATCCTGAACGTATATCATCCCTGAACATATGTGGGCAACGTTGCTCACATGAAGGTGGCTTTCTTCGTGAACCCCACAGCCGGTGCTGGCTTGCTGTATAATCTGAAGGATTCTGCAGGGGTGAAAGTATCCCGTTCTGAAATCCCATACTCCGTAAAAAGGGCGGAGAATTTTCTCAGGAGTCTGAAGACAAGAAATTTTGCAATGCTCGTTCCGGCAGGCATCATGGGTGAGGATGTTGCGTCCGGTAAAGGCTTCAATCAGAAGAAGATCTTCACTCCGAAGGAAATAACGGATTCTCTTGATACGAGAACCTTTCTGGAAGCTGCAATGAAGGAATCTCCGGACCTGGTTGTCTTCTGCGGTGGAGACGGTACTGCAGCCGATACAGCGGCAGTAATAGACATGAAGGTCCCTGTCATAGGCATACCAGCGGGCATGAAGATGTATAGCTCGGTCTTTGCACTGGATGAGAGACATGCTGCCTTTCTGCTGGAGGCTTTCCTGCGTGGTGATGGCTACCGGATCGTTAATGGCGAGGTGGCAGACCTCGACCGGAAGTACTTTGAAACAGGCATTTACCAGATCAACTCGTACGGGGAGATGCGAGTTGTGATAGACTCCATGTCTTCTACCCAATCCAAATCTGAATACCCTGAGGATGATGTCGAAGGTGCGGTTGATTATATAGTTAATTCAATGGATAGGGACAAGTTCTACTTCGTTGGACCTGGCTCGACGTGCAAAAAGGTAACTGAGCGGCTGGGATTTCACACCGAGCGCCTCGGTTTTGATATTATGAGAGACGGCAGGATTGTTGTGAGTGATGCTCCAGAAGCTGAGCTCTACGAATATTCCAGCCCCGAAACCACCTTGATTCTGTCACCCGTAGGCGGACTTGGATTCCTGCTGGGCAGGGGAAACAGACAGATATCCGCCAGAGTCCTCAACAGAATCGGCTTTGACAACATACTGGTCATTGCAGGGGAGGGGAAGCTCAACAGCCTTAAGCGCCTTGCTCTGGACATTGATCCTGAAATGCAGATACCGGGGTTTATCAGGGTTCTTTTTGGTTATGGCTACTTCAGGCTGGTTCCGCTCGTTCGTTTCGAGGAATGAGAACGTTCTGGAAAACATTATTTAAGTTCTGTTGGTTCGCAGAGAAACCTGATGGCAGATTTTGAGAGAACCTTTGCTGACCTGTCCAAGTTCCTGAGAAGGGCGCCGAGGTACAGGATGTACCCGGTGCCTCTAATCATTATCTCCCTCCTCGATTATCTGTTCACCAGTGATCTTGTATTTTCTCTTATAATGGTGATCGGAGGCTTTGCTCTCGTATCCCTCCTGGATGCATGGGTCATAAGAGTGGGCAAATTCTATTTTCCCATCCGGCGTGTGTTCTACCTGAATTTCTTTGTGCTCAGTATCTGTTCCGGGCTATTCTGGGTCCTTGGGATCTTCCATGCCGGCGGTCTCGGCATGGATTACCTGTTGCTCTATGCATTCTCGTTCACTTCCTACGTCAAGTCCATGGTCTTCTATGTGTATTATGGAGATACTGTATGGAAATCCGTTCTGCCGTCTCTCACCTTCTTTCTGGGCGAGGCTTCAATCTTCCTGGCTTACAAGATGAGCCCGCTTCCATTCGCAGTGGGTCTGGCCGCAGCCATAATATTCTCACTGTCCGGATTCATATTTGCCCATCTCAGCATGAGCGATTTTCGCAAGGAATTCGGTAGGAGCCCTGTTAAGGTCATGAACATGTTCCTGAACATGCATTCAATGGGCCGGGAGCACCAGGATGGCCTTGACTTCTTCTCCGACATATATTCTTTTTCAAGGGAGATCCCCGTGTCAGTAGTAGACGTGAGGAGACTCAATGGGGATAGGAAATTCCTCATGGTTTTCCCGTATATCCATCCTGGACCGTTTGGGGAGGTGGGAAGCTCAAATCTTCCAGCAAAACTACAGGCAAGACTTTCTGACCTGACCAACGAGATAATGGTTTTCCATACCGCTACCACCAACAGCAACAACTGTGGCGGCGACAGCGACGTCGATTCCGTAGCCTCGGGAGTCAGGGCTGCCATAAATGTGGCAAGAGAGAGCACGACTATTTCAGCATTCACGAAGATAGACGCAGGCGAGTACGTCGCTGGTCTTCAGAAGTTCGGAGGGTTCATTCTGTGCGCCCTGGTGCCGGAGAAAAAAGCATTTGATGACATAGAATTGGACGAGGGGCTGAAACTTGCTGCAGCTTTAAAGGATAGCGGTGCAGAACAGGCAGTAATAGTCGATGCACAGAACTTTTTTTCTCACCGGGCTGGTCCCATCGAGAACATAGCCCCGGTGAAGGATCAGATCATAAAGGCTGCCGAAGAACTCAAGGACAAGTGCATACCCAGGTTCGGTTATGCCAGGGTGGCCATGGAGACACCGGGACTCGGTAGCATGGGAATCCAGTGCTATGTGAGCGATTCAGACGGCAGGAAAGATGCCATTGTGCTTACCGATTCAAACAATATCAGGAAAGAGATTATCGAAGAATCCAGGAAGCTTCTAGGAGGCGTGGTGGATTCGCTGGAGATTTACACCACAGACAACCACTTTGTAAACAGGAATACCCTGGACATGAATCCTCTTGGAGAGAGGGACGACCAGGATAAGATTTCTGCCAATGTTGTCAAATGCGTTAAAGAATCACTGCACTCGGTGGAAGAGGTAAAGCTATTCCATGGAGAGGCGCAGGTCACTGTAAACATGGGTGAGAAGAGGATATTCCAAAAGCTGCAGAGTGTGGTATTTGCTTCGATTCGCAAGTCCAAATACTACCTCATTGCAACGTCTCTGGGGTCTCTTGTGCTTTCATTCCTTCCCTTTTACCTTTTGCTTGCCTGACAGGTCGAATCCTGATCCCAGGAGGACATCAGCCAGAACCAGGGACGTCATTGTCTGGACCACAGGTACCGCCCTGATGGCTATGCATGGATCATGGCGCCCCGTGACGGAGATGCGCACCTGTTCCTTCGTTCTAAGGTCCACCGTTTTCTGCGGAATCCTTATTGACGATGTTGGTTTCACCACGACCCTGAACTCTATATCCATTCCACTTGAAATGCCTCCCAGTATCCCACCATTATGGTTAGTGGAACTCATTATGCTGTTTCCGTTGAACTCGAACTGGTCGTTTGCCTCAGAACCGCGCATGCTTGCAAGGCCAAAACCGGTGCCGAATTCCACTCCCTTAACGGCCGGAATGGAAAACATCGCATGGGCGATGACGCTTTCCAGAGAGTCGAACACGGGTTCCCCTAACCCCGGGGGGAGCCCTTTAACGCGTGTGTGTATTGACCCGCCAATGCTGTCGCCGGCCCCAAGGAGTTCACGAATCAGAGACTGTGCCTCCGCATCCTTTTCCCTTTCTGGAATCCTGGTGAGATAAGAATAAGCGTCCATGGGCCCTTCCGGGGCATTGCCTGAAACTATACTTCCTATGCGATCAATCGCAGAAATCACGTGCAGGCCCAACGTTTCCAGGACCCCAATCGTGATAGAACCTATGGCGACCATGGGAGCAGTGAGTCTGCCCGAAAGGAAGCCTCCGCCGGAGTAAGACCTGTGTTCTCCGTACTTGTAGAATGATGTCAGATCTGCATGACCAGGGCGAGGCCTGTATTTCAGTTCGTCGTAATGACTGCTTATGGCATCCCTGTTTCTAATGAGGATTGTGATTGGGCCTCCGTTGGAATATCCGGCCTCCACACCACTTACGATTTCCACTGAATCGTCCTCTTTGCGCTGCGATGTCATAAAACTTTGTGAAGGCCTTCTCAGCGACATCCATCTGTTTATCTCTTCCATGGATATTCGTATCCCCGATGGGAGGCCATCAAGAGTTCCCCCTACGAGCTGGCCGTGCGATTCCCCGAAAATGGTAAGTTTCAGAGAGTGTCCTATTGTAAAAGACATGCTTCACTAGCATCACGTTTTACAAAATAAAAGTATATAATTCCGGGAAGCCGTCTTTTATGGAGGGTTAGGTGTGAATGCCTGACGGAAACGCGAATATTCGAACCCCGTTGACATACATACTTCGGCAAACCCTCCGGCATGGGAAACCAACTCAGTGGGGGATTGGATCAGCAAGCATTGAGCCTTCCCGGTTCTGCTTCCCTCATGCGTTATTAACGTGCTCCTGATCACAATACTTCTGAATCCTTTGAACGTCAACCCGGATGTGAGCGCAACTGAAATATCCAGAAGTTATGGGAAGATCCTGAGACAGTCCCCCTGGGCGTTTTGGAAAGTTGCCTTCCCGTATGGCCAAATACGTGGCTTAAGTGATCTGCGCTGCGATGATGACATGGGTAAAGCAGCCTGACAACGTTGAATTAATTTTTCGGCCCGTTCACGCAATACTGGCAAAAGTATTAATTGCGAGATTCAATGTCAACTATTGTGACGGATAGTCTGGAAAATGTAGAAAGCTTCGTCGAGTCACTGGACATCACCAGCACAAAGGATGTTCAGGTTCCCAAGATACTGTTCGATCAGGTGATCGGCCAGGACGAGGCTTCATATATAGTAAAAAAGGCGGCGCTGCAGAAGCGTCATGTCTTGCTTATTGGCGATCCAGGTACTGGCAAGTCCATGCTTGCGCAGTCCATGACTGATTTCCTGCCCAAGGAGGAGCTTGAAGACATCGTTGTTTTTCCAAACCCGGAAGACAACAACAAGCCCAAGATAAAAACATTCCCTGCGGGAAAGGGGAAGGAGATAGTCAGGCAGTACCAGATCAGGGCAGAACGTGACAAGCGGGAGCGATCCAGGAGCCTTGTCTTTGTTATTTTGACTGTATTTATTGGTGGAGTACTGCTTGCCATCTATCTTGATGATGTTCTTGTTGTTTTCATGGCTCTTATAGCGGCAGCCATACTGTATATGGCACTTGCGTTCAACCCGGCTTTCAGGGTTGAGAGAAATCTTGCTCCGAAGCTGCTGGTTTCGCATACCACAAATGATAAGCCACCATTTGTCGATTCCACCGGAGCGCATTCTGGAGCCCTCCTCGGTGACGTACGACATGATCCATTTCAGTCAGGCGGACTTGAGACACCGTCTCATGACAGGGTTGAGGCAGGAAATATACACAAGGCCCATAGAGGTGTCCTCTTTGTGGATGAAATCAACCTGCTCAGGCTGGAAAGTCAGCAGGCTCTGCTAACTGCCATGCAGGAGAAGAAATTCCCAATATCTGGTCAGAGCGAGAGGTCGGCCGGTGCGATGGTTCAGACTGAGCCGGTTCCATGCGACTTTGTCCTTGTGGCTGCAGGAAACCTTGACGCTATACAGGGAATGCACCCCGCACTCAGATCAAGGATACGTGGTTACGGGTATGAGGTGTACGTGCAGAATACCATGGAAGACACCGAAGAGAACCGGAGGAAGCTTGTTCAGTTCATTGCCCAGGAAGTGGTTAAAGACAAGAAAATCCCTCATTTCGACAAGTCTGCCATTGTGGAGATTATCAAAGAGGCCCAGAGAAGATCCGGGAGGAAGGGTAAGCTCACTCTCAGACTGAGAGAACTTGGTGGGCTCATACGTGTTTCTGGCGATATAGCCATTTCAGAGAAGGCAGAACTTGTTTCCGCCAAGTATGTGGTGGCTGCGAAGAACCTTGCAAAACCTCTGGAGCAACAGGTTGCTGACCGCTCAGTGGAGATCAAGAAATCTTACAAAACATTCCTTACTGAAGGAAACCGTGTGGGCATGGTCAATGGCCTTGCTGTGGTTGGAGCGGATACTGGAATGTCCGATTACACGGGAGTCCTGATGCCAATAGTTGCTGAAGTCACTCCATCGCAGCATAAGGGAAATGGCAGCGTGATTGCAACGGGTAAGCTTGGTGAGATAGCCAAGGAAGCTGTGCAGAATGTATCTGCTGTGTTCAAGAAGATAACCGGGGACGACATATCGGATCACGACATTCACATACAGTTCATCGGAACGTATGAAGGGGTTGAAGGAGACTCCGCAAGCGTTTCAATAGCCACTGCTGTCATCTCAGCCATTGAAGATATTCCCGTGAATCAGGAGATCGCCATGACAGGTTCGCTTAGCGTGAGAGGCAATGTGCTGCCTGTTGGTGGAGTTACTGCGAAAGTGGAAGCTGCAATCGAGGCAGGATTGAAAAAAGTCCTCATACCTGCCTCTAATGTTGAGGATGTTATACTTGATCAGGCCCACAAGGACAAAATCGAGATTGTTCCGGTTTCCAGCATAATGGAAGTGCTTGAGAATGCTCTCGTTTCTACTCCGGAGAGAAAGACCTTCTTCGATCGCATAGGGTCGCTGCTGGGGCCAAAGATACCGTCCGGAAAGGTTTCTGGCAGGCAAGGGCCCAACGTTGTATGAGATTCAGTACCTCGTTTCCGAGACCATTTTGCCCGTCCAGGACATAGTCGAATACGCCAGAGGCCTGAAAAATTTTTTTCAGTTGATTGACGTTTCGGCGCTCATTTCCGAGGAGCAGTTGATCTTTGCGACTGAACGTTTAGAACGCATCAGGAACCTGGCAAGAATAAGAAGCAAGCCTCTCCTCCTTCTCTGTCTTGTCTCCGGTGAGCACCAGATAAAAAATGCCATTACAAAGGCAGGCATAAGGCCAGATACCAGGAGTGCTGTATGCCTGTATGAGTCCAAAAACACCATGATTGATTTCTTGCGTATGTTTGACTGTTTCAAGGTCTCAAAGGATCCACTTTTACCCAGCACGTCACCTGAGAGAGATGCGGAACTCTTCGGGAAGATGGTCAGTTCCCAGTTGCGCCTGGTCTCATAGAATAAGATTTAATTCACGCTGTATTGTCCAGCCGAGATGATCAGAGTATATTCATTGGATAAGGCAAACCAGGCCGTCATCGATTCGCTAAAGAACGATGATATTGTAGGGCGGCAGTCCATAACAGTTAGGAATTCTGAACTATTTGGCCTTCCTGGAGAAACTGTAACTGTCATTATAGAAGGAAGCGAGGAATCCTTAAAAAAGGCTGAAGAGTTAGGGAAAGGTTCGCTCAAAGTGCTGGACTCCAACAACACCCAGAAAGTAATTTCAAAGATCAGAGAAGAAGAGGACAAATCCGATCAGGGACTGGGGTTTATCTTTGAGTGATAGGGGCCCCCTCATTATATCTGTGACAGGCATGCCCGGATCAGGAAAGGATGAGTTTATCTCTGTGGCTAGCAGCATGGGTTTTAAGGATTTCCACATGGGAAACACCGTCAGAACTTACGCCCGTAATAACGGAATTCCTTCCACTGACCAGGAAATAGGAAAGTTTGCCACATCCGAACGCCAGACCAACGGCATGGACATATGGGCCAAGAGAACCTCTGTGGAAATTGGTGATGCCAGTTTTGTCGTTATAGATGGCATAAGAAACATAGAGGAAGTTGAGTTTTTCAAAAAGAATTATCTCAATTTCAGGATAGTAGCTGTCTTTGCCAACAGGGAAGATAGGTATCAGAGAATTATGGTAAGGCACAGACCTGATGACGTACGTACCAGAGATGAACTCATCAGGAGGGATGAAAGAGAACTGTCCTGGGGCATTGCAAAGGTCATCGCACTTGCCGACTTCATGGTGGTTAACGACTCTTCACTCGATGAGTTTTATTCCAGGGCGGGAACTCTGCTGAAGAGGCTAAAATCTCTAAGAGACCCGTGACCTTACGCCGGATACGCTCATTTCAGTCGAGGAGATCGTATATTCATAGAGAGACCTGAAGAATATATTGCCAAAGGTATCTCCACCTGGGGCTGGAATACCAAGCTTGGGAAAGTAAATCCTCTCTGGATGCGGCATGAGCCCAATAACATTCCCCTTTCTGTTTGAGATCCCCGCAATGGAGAATCTGGAGCCATTTGGATTCCACGGATACTCCCCAGGTTTTCCCTCGGGATCGACATAAGTGAAGATAACCTGTCCGTTCTTTTTCATTTTCTCATAAAGGGAGTCGCTGCTAAATATAACCCGCCCCTCGCTGTGTGCAACCGGAGCAACCCATGGAATATCCCTACCCTGGAATCCGGCCATCAGAGGATTGTTTGCGTCTACCTTGAGGTAAATATATCTGCATTCAAATCTCGCTGATTCATTGATTGAGACTGTCATGTCAACTGATTTCTTTCCATCGGCATCCGGGAGCATGCCCATTTCTGCGAGTACCTGAAAACCGTTGCATGCCCCTATAATGGGCTTTCCGAGGTCACTGAATTCTTCGAAGTCACCAATTGAAGACTTCCTGAGTCTTGCTGAAAATATTGCACCGGCTCTTACATAATCTCCAGCAGAAAACCCTCCAGGGATGAAAATAAGTGAAAACTCCTTAATCTTCCTTGTGCCGTTTTCCAACTGCTTAACGTGCACATATTCCGGTGAAAATCCTGATTCTCTGAGGGCAATGTAGGTCTCTTCCTCATTGTTCGTACCCTCCATTCTCAGAACTGCTGCTTTAGGGTGTAGATTTGAGCCGCCTTGATGGCTCACTGTCCACCTCTTCGCTCCTTAGCCTTTGGCCTAAGTTCAGTGGAGCCGCATTTCCTGCATCTCTTTGCCTTTGGAGCATTCCTTGCATCACATTTCATGCACACTAGCTTGTTCAATCTTCTCTCCACAGCTTCCGGAAACGCCATAACTCATACCATCTTATTTGTGTCTCAGCCTGATGGGCCCATCTGACACAAACCGTAAATTCCGGTGGATATAAATACGTATCTCATCGCCTGTTCACTCCGGTTAATTCAGGAGTTATGCGTTTCGCACGCGGTTCCAGTAGTTAAAATCCAGCTCAGCATTGGTATGTTGTCAGCGTCGTGATGAATTCCATTTATAGTATGGCAGAATGGGGTTTGAGTGAAGGATCTCATCGCCATCATTCTCCTTGAAGCCGTGATGACCGCTTTCATTACAGGCATAGTGGCTTACATAATCAGGAAGTACAGTGCCATTGGCCTGAGGCAATTCGCAATACTGGTGCTGGTTCTCACAATGATGGCGGGAATGCTGGACTCCATCGCATATTTCGTATCTGCCCCCTATACGTTCTTCAACACCGTGTTTTCACTTTCAATTTCAATGATCACGATGTCCGTCGCAATATCTGCGCTGCTTTGGATTGCAACGTCCCGCAATGAGATGAAAATGGGAAGGATGTCCCTCTTCTCGCTCATATTGTTGATTGCGTGGAATGAGGTTTCCATGGGCATTCTTTCCTATTCCCTTGCTTTCGGCACCGGAAGTTTCTATGTCCATGGAAACCTGCTGCTTTCGCTGACCAATCTCTTCAGCCTTGGCACAGATTCTGTCTTTTTCGCGGTTCCTATGGCATTCGAAATGGTTTTTACCATTTTCTATACCAAGCCTGTCGGTTTACGAAGAATCGCCATGATTTCCATCCTCATTACGTCGTTTCTTTCTCCTGTCATATTGTGGAATTATTATTTCCTGGAGTATTTCCTCATTGCCGACGCCCTCATCATGGTGGTAATTATGGTGTGCCTTTTCGAGGGAATCAGCGGAAGGAAGCTGTCACTCAAATATGGGGAGATGAAATCTGCATATCTGGTATTTTCCCTCTTCATGCTCATGATGGCCGGCACCTTCTTTGGATCGGTCTACTATCTTCCAATACCGGTTGCATGGGTCGGTGTTGCCATATCCATGGTAATGGGCATGGCATTTTATTTCTATCTCGTCCTTCCTCCTGTTTCGGATAATGATGAAAAGAGGGTGGGGTGGGTTAAGCATCCGGGGTTCATGACTTATGTGCTTGGTTCATCCTTTGTGGCAGAGTGGTTTATCGGTGCGGCCATTCTCTTTGTTTCACAGTCCCCGGTTGCCGGCTCAAACGGCCTCGGAAATTTCGGGGCATTTTCAAATGCCTTGGGAGGAGTATCATATTTCAGTGCAATTTCCATTCCAGTGGATGTTCTTTATATACTGGGTGCCGTGACCAGCAGCTTCTGGTTTCTCGCCATAATGGGCCTTGAAATGGGTTCACTGGTTGTCTTCAGAATGCGCCAGCTCCACCAGAGGGGGAAGAGGATAAATCTGGCACTTGCACTTGCCGCATTCGCCCTTTATACAACCTACATACCAACGGTTGCTCCCAGTGGAATTTCCCGGGTCTTCCCTGTATGGGCAAACGTAGGATCGCTGGGGCCATTTCTTCCAGGGTTCACTGCAGCCATAATTGGCAGCTATGCAATATATGCAATCCTGGCCGTTCTCTTCGGGAGGAGGAGCTACTGCGGTACCCTGTGTCCCTCTGCTGTCATGTACGGAGGTACACTTGGTCAGGAGATGATTTCATACAACTATGGGTCCAAGAAGAGCAGGGCCAACATTGGTTCCAGGTTCCCGAAAAAAATTTATCCTTATATATATGCATCCTGGCTAGCCCTGTTTTCCGTGTCTGTCATATCATACATCTCCAATTCTACCTTAAGGCTTGATCTGTTTGGTATAGATGTGAGCGTATTCTTCAGCCTCATGGTATGGAATTTTATCTGGTACATGTACTTCATTTCAATCCCCTTCATTGGAATGAGCCCATGCAGGCGATACGGTTGGTGTACCACCGGAACCTTTGTGGGATTTTTCAGCAGGCTTGGTCTGTTCAGGCTGAAGGTCAGGGATTCCCGGCAATGTGTGACGTGCCCTACAAAGGATTGCGTGACTGCCTGCGAAGTCGGATTGGGAGATCTCCCCGCCCAGTTCATCAGGAACGGTTATTTCAAAAGTTCTAAATGCGTCGGCTCAGGTTCATGCCTTGAAGCCTGCCCATATGATAACATCTTCTTCTATGATGTGCGGAACTACATCAGAAATAGAAAGGGAAGAAAAGAGACCGGAAAACCTTAATCCATGTCTCTTGTCGGATTAGCCAGACGGGCTTTTTTCTTTACCGGATTCTCAATGGGGACAAACTTGCTACCAAGTTTCGATACCACCTTGGGAAGTGTGGTGTATTCCATTTCTGAGTCTGGCAGTCTGTGGGGTTCGAAAGGTCCCATTCTCCTGAGATAGTCCACCACGTCGACTGCGGTTCTCCTGGCTCCATCGTAAGCTGGATCTGCGAACATGTCAATGGGTCCAGAGAGCTTCCCGTCCTTGAGGACAAAGCCCAACGCGACGACTCTGGGGGGGCCGTCAAATCTGGTCATGTTGGCATCCTTCATGCCCACGGGCATCAGAGGACCATTGAATGAACCTCGCATCCACCCCGAAACAAGGTATGGATGGGAAAACGCCTCAAGAGATTCACCTGAAGCAGGCAGGCCCGACTGAATCCTCACAATCCCTGCCGGGTCGTCCTTACCAACATATTCACCCGCAATCAATGACAGTTTGTCCGTGGTAATTACTGCAACGTTTTCGTCAGGCAGCTTTTCATGGGTCGGACGCGTGAAGACCCTCTTGACCACGTATCTGCTCTTTGATCCAATCATGGCGAGAATATCATAGCTTAGTTCCGGCGCTGGAAGTTCGATTTTCTTTGCCTCCATTATGTCCCAAATCTCAAAAATGAAACCCTCGTGCATATTTGGATCTATTACCAGACCCGGAGTATTGAATGGATCCGCGAACATTTTGTATATTGGGTAGTTGAAAGCACCCGGCTCGGTCTTGTCCATCATGTAGATAATGAAAGGTTCTGACTTCCTAGGAGTGATCTCCATCTCGGCAATGCCTGGTCCCATGCCCTTGATGTTTCCAGAAAATGCGTCTTTGAGCAGATCCTGACCGGCTCCATACAGACCGACTTTCTTTGCGAGTTCAGTTCCAGCCTTGAAAGCATCCCATGCCAGCTTGTGGACTTCGCTGTCATCTATTCCTCTGTTGTGGATCATGGTGATCTGGATGTCATCTCCCACATGAGAAATATAGTGATCTGTAAGAAGTCCCTGGGAATGCTCCTTCACGTACTTTGCAACTTCATCCACCACCGGGGGAAACACAGAAGAATGCCCTGGAAGGCTTCCAATGTCTGCTTTTATATGTGAAATAGTGGTTTTCATACAAATCATTATAGGCAGCTGGATTAAAACCTTTTTCGGGACCAACCACGAAAGAATTCCTGATTAGTACCGCATATGAGCCTTGCGCTCCTATTTTAATCGAGTCTGCCGGCCCATCGCCAGTTTCTTCCTTCCAATTTTGCGCTCGGGGAGCGCGAATTTAGTGAGATGTTTCAATCAGGTTGAGTGAAAAGGTCGCGTTTCATGAGTTTGTCTTCCTGGAGCTTTAAAAAACTATTATAAATTCATAGGGATTCAGAACGGCTTAATATGTCTGATCTGGACGTTGGTATAGTCATTGGCGGCCCACAGGGCGGAGGAATAGATACCTCTGCCAACATGATTGTCAGAGCTTTTGCGCTTGCGGGCCTTGAGGTTTTTTCAGTAAGGGAGTTTCATTCCAACATAAAAGGGAGACACAGTTATGTGCACATAAGGGCACGTGACAGCGTCGTCCGCTCTCTCCGGTACCCGGTGGACATTCTGGTTGCCCTCGATCCAGATACTCTGTTTGAACATTATTCAGATGTGTCAAGCGGTAGCCTGGTCATCTATGACAGCCAGTTCGAGAGTTCCGACCTGGCCCAGGCAAGGATGATAATGAGGGATACCCAAAGGCACATTGCAGAGCATCTTGAGAAACACAATCAGCCCAAAACCATCAAGGGAGTACTGGAAGTGATGAAAGAGGCTGGAGCCAAATTGGTGCCAGTTCCTTTTGATCTTACACTGGTGGAGGTGGTTAAAGATGGCCCCACAACAAGGTACTTCAACACCTTCGGTGCCGCTATCACAATGAGCATAAGTGGGATAGACAGGGAGTCCATGGAAGAGGCCATAAAGCTGGTCTTTGGTAACAAAGAAAATGTAGTTAAGACCAACTTGGCAGTTGTGGGTAAGGCCTATGAATACTGCGAGAGTAACAGGCTCGTAGGCAGAAAGATAGAGAAAACCAGAAGAAAACCGAGATACATTATTACAGGAAACGACGGAGCTGCAATTGGTAAGACCATGGGAGGTCTGAGATTCCAGACCTATTATCCAATAACCCCTGCAAGCGATGAAAGCACTATTCTGGAAGAGCACGAAGATCTGAAGTGGCTTACAACCGAGGGGGATGACCTGGCCAAAGGCGGAGTCGTGGTGGTCCAGACGGAGGATGAAATTTCGGCCATTGCCATGGCATCTGGAGCAGCACTCACTGGAGCCAGAAGTTCGACTGCTACCAGCGGCCCTGGTTTTGCACTAATGGCTGAGGCGATCTCCTTTGCAGGAATGGATGAGATTCCCATTGTGATTACATTCTACCAGCGTGGAGGACCCAGCACAGGACTTCCCACGAGGAATGGGCAGTCTGATCTGCTGTTTGCACTGCACACCGGACATGGGGAGTTCCCCAGGATTGTGATTTCGTCCGGAGATGTCGAGGAGACCATATACGATTCAATGAATGCGCTCAATTACGCACACAAATACCAGCTTCCTGTCATACATCTTATAGACAAGAATCTGGCTAATACAACTGAACTGGTTGAGAAAATAGATCCAAGAAAGGTTAAGCTGTTTGTCCAGCGCATTGAGCCGAAAAATGAGGGTTTCAAGAGGTTCAATATTGACACTAAAAACGGCATATCTAACTTTGGAGTGTTTGGGAAGAACCTATTCTGGTTAACCGGGGATGAGCATGATGAACTTGGCCATGTGACTGAGGATCCGGCAATGAGGGATATTCAGATGGAGAAGAGATTCCGGAAGATCGAGTTTGCTTCCAGAGAGATACCACTGGAGGAGAAGGTTATGGTCTTCGGCCCCAAGAAAGCAGATGTTACCATTATCACCTGGGGTTCGCAGAAAGGACTGGTTCTGGATGCAATGGAAACGCTCAAATCGGCAGGTATAAACGCCAACATGCTCTATCTGAAGATGTTCGAGCCGTTCCCCTCAGAATTTGTTGCTGAATTCCTGAGCACAGCAAAGACCGTTGTTGACCTGGAAAGCAACATGACAGGACAGGCTGCCCAAGTAATCAAAGCAAACACAGGGATAAACATAGAAAATTACATCCTGAAGTACAATGGAAGGCACATTACAGAGGATGAGGTAGTGAATGGCGTGAAATCCATTCTGAGCGGGAAGGAAAAGAAAGTGGTGCTTACAAATGGCGCATAATTTTAGGAATGACGTTGCTATTGACTGGTGCCCTGGATGTGGAGACTTTGGCATTCTAAATGCCCTGCAACAGGCTCTGGGAGAACTGAACCTTGGAGTTAATGACGTAGCGATCATATCTGGAATCGGGTGTTCCGGGAAGACCCCGCATTATGTGAACGCTGCAGGAGCGCATACGCTTCACGGCAGGTCTATCCCATATGCCACGGGGGTTAAGCTGTCTAATCCCAACCTTAAGGTAGTGGTTACGGGCGGAGATGGTGACCTGATGAGTATTGGAGCGGGACATTTTGTTGGGGAAGGGAGAAGAAACTCTGGACTCACGGTCATACTCTACGATAATGAAGTATATGGGCTAACAAAGGGACAGGCTGCTCCCACAATGGAGCTTGGGAACAAGACAAAGAGCCTGACCAAACCAAATATGTTTGGGAAGGTCAACCCCATAGCCCTTGCCCTGACCACAGGATACACCTTCGTTGCAAGAGGGTTCTCATTTGACGGGAAACAGCTTAAGGACCTTATCAAGAGAGGCATATCTCACGAGGGTTCCTCTCTCATAGACGTACTGCAGCCATGCCCTACATACAACAATATCAACACCATGGAGTTCTACAGGAAGAAGGTCTACAAGCTGGAAGATGACGCTAGCTGGAACCCTGTTGTAAATGCTGGAGATAAGGATGGAGCCTCAAAACTTGCCATGGCCCTTGCGAGAGCCCAGGAGTGGGATGACCATATTCCCACCGGAGTCTTCTACGAGAACAACACAATCCCCAGTTTCCCCAAGAGGATAAGCCAGGGTGCGCACGAATACCTTGAGTCTCCGCCTGCCGTCCAGGCGGTTGCAGACAGGAACGGGTATACGCTTGTGGATCCGGAAGCAACCTTTACCGATAAAATTCTGAAACCGGTGTCCTGATCCTTTTTTCAGGTTTTTTGATCCCCGAAGCGGGATCAATTTTTAATAAATATTGGGCAATTCTCCACCATGACTCAGACAAAGGTTACATGGCATGGACACGCATGTTTTACCATCGACATGGGTACAAAGATAGTGGTCGACCCGTTCCTCAACGGAAACCCCAAGGCGGATATAACTCCGGATGAGGTGAAGGCTGACATCGTCGTGGTAACACATGGACATTCAGACCATCTGGGAGATGCAGTGGAGATCTGCAAGAACAATTCAGCAGAACTGGTCACGATGGT
The DNA here is from genome assembly GCA_021802055.1 of Thermoplasmata archaeon. GTDB lineage: Archaea > Thermoplasmatota > Thermoplasmata > Thermoplasmatales > Thermoplasmataceae > JAKAFX01. Next base: position 7,163 of record JAKAAY010000009.1, on the reverse strand, counting down.
GGAACTTGCCTGGAAACTTGCCGAGGAAAACCCTGACCTGAAAGTGCACGACATAAACATTAGTGGCTCTGCAACAATAAAGGGAGTCAGAGTGTCCTCAGTGCAGGCTGTCCACAGTTCCACGTATAATGGGGAGTTTGTCGGACCGCCAATGGGTGTGGTCATAGGAAGGGACTTCAGGGGGCATCAGGCCGACAGTACGAGGCGGGAATATTTGAACCGTGCTGGGCATCTGGGGGAGTTCAGGATTTACCACGCAGGCGATACGGGAGTATTCAAGGACATGGAACTGATCGGGGATTATTACAAACCGGATCTTTCTATGCTGCCTATTGGAGGGCATTACACCATGGGACCAGAAGAAGCTGCAATAGCTTGCAGGATGATAAGATCGAGGTATACAGTTCCCATGCATTATAACACGTTCGACAAGGTGATGAGCGATCCTGGAGTGCTTGCGGATCTCACAAGAAAGGACAAGTCTACAGAGGTCATTGTTGCTGAAATTGGAAAGGAAATGATATTCGATGATAGCGGCAAAATGGTTGCCTGAGTCTGGGCTTGAGCGCTGAATCGCCCCCGTTGGGTTCCTCATAACAAACTACCGCTGCAGAGGTCTCCGGGCCAATCAACAATGCCCTCTGCACACACCAGTTCGTGCTGTTAATCTCATATATTCCATGAACAGGCCTTTCCGTAACTCCATGGAGACGAGTCGTGATTCTTCTTTGCTGGGATCATTTTCGCAAGCCCTGAAAAGCATCCGGTTCAACTACGCTAAAGTCATTCATCTACTGAAATTCCTGATGTGAGAAACTTCCCACAACCCCCCGGGCTTTCAAGGCTTTTTTGCAGGTATGAAGGCTTATTTCATGCATGGTCTGGTTATGGATTTTCGCCTCTGTCCTTGGGCCGTTCAGGATCGGCGTCCAGGATGTTATCAATCTCACTCTGTTCTTCATTCGTTGGTTTACTGTCATCTCCGTAAGGAGTGAACCTGGCCTGCTTGCCTAAATGAACACCACGAAAAGTCCGCAGGTTGTCGTCCTCAAGCAGGCACCTCTTAATAACCTCGGGGTTGTCTGCAACCGTTATCATTCTTGTCCTGCCATGCCTTCCCAGATTCTTTATTTTCGTTATCACCAGACCAGACTCTCCCAAGTCTGAGATGAGATCTCCAAACCTTCTGGAAGTCAGCGGGGTGTAACCCAGTTCCTTACAGATGTTGCGATAATTTTCCATTATTTCGCCGCTGAATGCCTGTGTATTCTCCATCTCACCGGATACTATGACTCCAAGAAGCACCAGTTTGGAGTGAAGCGGAAGCCCATTAACGGTTTCCATCAGAATGTCTGTTTCAAGTTTGGCTCTTGCCTTAATGACATGAGTTTCGCTCACTCTTTCACTTGTTTCCCTGATAGCAGTCTCGATGGATATTCGGAGCAGATCCAGAGCCTTTCTGGCATCTCCATGTTCCTGTGCCCCTATCGCCGCACAAAGATTGATCACGGAAGGTTCCATAAGGTCTTCCCGTACCACGCCTTTTACCCTGAAATTAAGAATATCTCTGAGTTCAGATGCATTGTACGGGTTGAAGACTACGCTCTCCTGACTGAGCCTGCTTCGTACCCTGGCATCCAGTTCCTGAATGAAGGAGTTATTGTTCGTGATGCCGATTACCGAAACAAAAGGGGTTACCTGGTCCTCGCAAAGTTTGAGAAGCACGTAGAGGGAATCTCCGCCGTTCTTCTGCGTCAGTTTGTCTATTTCATCGAGTATTATTATCAGGTCCCTTTTTGACTCCCTGATCCTCCTGAGTATCTCGTTGTAAACTCTGTCCAGCGGCCATCCCAGCGGCGGAATTGGGTCAGCCTTTACACTGATGGACTGGGCAATGGTTATGAGTATAGAATAAGGTGAATCATAGATCTGACAGTTGATGTAACTTACTGAGATCCTATCTTCAACTGCCTCCGTCAGCATGGAAGTAACATGCCTTGCAGTGGATGTCTTTCCCGTACCTGTCTTTCCAAAAAGAATGATGTTTGACGGTTTTGTGCCTCTTACTGCGGTCTCCAGGAGAGAGACCATGTACTCAATCTGTGACTCTCTGTGCGGCAGACTGTCAGGAACAAACGACAAACCAAGAGTGGAGAGATCCCCAATGAGGAAAGGAGCGGTTCTGTTGACCTTTGTAAATGGATTATTCATAATAACGGTATCATGACCGGTGCAGCCGTTTTAAACGTTTGTAATGATAGAAGAAAACTTGTTGGAGTTTATATTTTCATTATTTAAAAGGCTCTGCTGCGGAGTGTAAATTTTTTTTTATTACACCCACTAAATACATAGAACCGGTGACCAGGATCGAAGAATACTTGCTCACGGCATACTCAAGAGCCTCCACCGGATCGGGGATACAGAGGCTTTCATTGAACATGGGTCCATAGGTCCGGTTCAGCATGCAAGGGTCCGCTGCCCGCATGGGCTCATCAGGTGTGGTAAAGATCACGGACCCGCTTATCCTGCGTATAGCGGCAAGATATGAGTATATGTCCTTGTCCTTCATCATGCCGATGATCAGGACCGGCTGTTCTCGCAACACCTTGCTGATGTTATGGCCTAAGGCGTTGGCAGCGGGAGGATTGTGTGCAGAATCAACCATGACAAGAGGCTCTCTGGAAATGATTTCCATCCTGCCTGGCCATACGGTATTTCTGATTCCGTCTTCTATAACCTTCCGCGATATTCCGTTCAATCCACTATTTTCAAGTGCGAGTACAGCCATTGCAGCATTTCTGGCCTGAAAGTCCCCTATAAGCCGTGTTTCCAGGTCATATGTGTCATGCTCTGTACCTATGGAGAATTTTGACCCTTCAAGGGAGAATTCCAAGTTAGAAAATTTCACGGCGTTGTCCAGTTGAATGAATCTGCTTTCATTGACATCCGCTATTCTCTTCACCATCCTAACCACCTGTGGCTTGGTGTCGCCCAGGATCACAGGACGGCTCTTCTTTATTATTCCCGCTTTCTCGTAAGCAATTGCCTCCAGGGAACAGCCAAGTTTGTCCGCATGTTCATAGCCCACTGAAGTAATGACGCTGACCACGGGAGTCACAATGTTGGTTGAATCAAGCCTTCCCCCTAGTCCAACCTCCACTGATGCAACTTTCACCTTCTGGTCCCTGAAATACTGAAAGGCAAGAATGGTTGTTGCCTCGAAGAATGTGGGATTCCGCTCTTTTTGCATCAGACTTTCAATCAGCCTCCTGTTCTCGTCCATGAATTTCTCAATGTACGCGTCCTCGATGAGGTGGGTGTCCACTGCAATTCTTTCATTGAATTTCACCAGATGCGGCGACGTATAAAGGCCAGATGTACCAAGTTTCCTGAGCACGTTAAAGATGAAAGCCGACGTAGATCCCTTGCCGTTGGTACCGGTGATGTGAAACGATTGAAAGGAATCCTGAGGGTTACCCATCTGTTGAGATAACTGCCTCATAATCGAGAGTTCCAACTTGATCCCCTCTCTCTTTAGCCCATAGAGAAAGTCCAGGTTGACTTGAGACATCGGGGAGCTATGTCCACCAATTAGTTATAGTTAGTGAAACCAGAAAGTGTTGAATACTGTTCTAAGCCCCGCCCATGTTGGAAAGTTCCAGGTATGGCATCTTATACTGAGGAAACTCACCCTTAGTGTACTTCTGTCAATGTAGGTTGAATGTTTTGCATTTTTACCGGAATGAAAGTGATCCAGATAGTCGACCCAATTTCGATCCCTTTCCCTGGTCCTTGAGGCTGGAGTTCCTCTTCGGTATTTTTGAGGTCTCTTTCCACACAGATTTTCCGTGTATGAAGGCAATGGATAAATGCACTTATCAGGGCGGGGTCCATTTCAATTCCGATGGGGTAAGATTCATTACCCAGTCCTATGCCTCCTTATCCGATCTCATGGAAGAACCGGAGTTGATGTACAGCCTGGTCCTGGATCCGTCATGGTAAACGAATAACCCAATAGTCCTTTCTTGCGCCTCTTTGCCTTGAAGGTTCAACCCTTTCCGCTTTGATTCCTGCCTTTGGGACTGGGGGGAAAGGGGAGCTAAAGAATTTCTATGCCACGCACATGGTGAGAAGGCTGGATCTGGAAAATGGAAATCTCATCGTGAATGAGAACGAGATTAAGGTGCCCCGGAACGCTCAGTTATGCCATTAGAGCCATCAGGAAAGAAGGACATTCCAGATAATGCGCTGGAGGAAAAGTTTAGGTGTTAATCGCAGGGAATTCTGGGACAATTCATGAAAGTGATAAGAAATGATTGTGCCCTATGGTCGTGAACAGATCAGGGGGACTGTGCCATCATGTGAAAATTGAATTCCAGTTACTTAACGGTGAGTAGGATGTCAGGGGTGTCAGAAACTTTAGCAACCGGCTTCTCTGAATGCTTTCCAGAGCGTATTTTCATGATTGGCCAGGTTGCCGCTTTTATGGTGAAATGATGCCTGCGTATTTCTGGAAAGGAGTGTGCCGGTAAGCACGATCGTGCTTCCTGTGAAGAAAATATGGGGCTTAGTGCCCCGACAAAGGAAGTAATAAATAATTTCAGAGTTTCACTCGCTATGGGAACTGAGAAGTTATATCTGGATGATCCCTACTTGACTGAAGCGGAAGGTACCGTCCAGATGGTGGAGTTTACGGACTTGACCGTTGACCGGTCTGTTTTCTTCCCTACTAGTGAGGGACAACCAAACGACAAGGGAGACGTCATAATTGACGGAAAAAAATACTTGATTGTAGATTCTTGGATCGATGGGCTCTGGATCCACCTTATGTCTCTGGACACCTATCCCCAGGACTTAGCTGGAAAGACCGTTAAACAGGTTATAAACTGGGATATACGGTATGGACACATGAAACACAGGACGGCACTTTTTATAATCGGAGGCATAGCCTTCAGGGATTATGGTTGTTCCATAAGGATAAATCAGACCTATGAGGATCATGCCTGGATCGATGTCATGGTTGACGATATAACTGAGGATATGGTAAAGAAGCTCGAATCGGAGGCGAATGAAATCGTTTCTTCCGGTATCGATGTCGAGACCACTTATATTTCAAAGGAAGAGTTTTCCAGCGACAGAAAGCTGGTTGATTTCGTGAGAGGTAAAATACCAGACTATGAAAGGATAAGACTCACCAAGATCGATGGACTTCCCGCTATGCCCGATTTGGGTACCCAGGTAAAGAACACAAAGGAGGTTGGAAAGATAGCCATTAAGACAACTCTTGTGAAGGGGAAGATCAACAAGAGGCTCATCATAAACCTTCAACAGAGTTAAAGGTTTATAGGGGAATGAGAACATGGCAAACAGAAGCACGTTTTACGAGGTCGCTGAATTCATAGGGTGGATAGGGTTTGCCGTCGCCGTCCTTGTATATTTCGTGTTCTACCCGGTGATGATAGGTAAAACGTGGTCTGTTGTCTCATTTTCGGCACCTATTCTTGGACTTGATCCTTCTCTTACGTTTGTTCTCTTTGTTGTTCTGCTCTTGGGATCTGCCTTTTTTTTGGCAATGGCGGTCTTTTTCTTTCTCGACCGATTGAATTTAAATTCTATTGCTTCCGCAGCCAGCGGGGAGAGAAGGGGGAATTTTTTTGTCTATCTCTCCATTGTCTTTCTACTGGAACTCATTCTGTCAACCGTTCTGACGTCTGTTTTTCCAGGTCTTGTATCCACTTTGAATGCAATTCAGGCCTTCCCCGAGGGTCTTTACATTTCATTCCTATATTTCCAGTGGTTCTATATGGAGCTTATTTTAACTGAAACCATTCCTGCACTGATCATAGCGTATATTGCTGTCAGATTCTCGGTGCCAAGTGGCATTAAGGGTGTTGCCTCTCCTGGCATCACAGAGCCGGTGAAGCTGGCGGAACTCGCATTGGGATCGACAATGATTTCCACGCTCTTTTCTGCGTATTTCCTTCTTGGCTCGCCAGATTTTGTCCCCAACCTGATAAGCCTGGCGGTAACCTCATTCCTTCTCATATCCATTTATTTCAGATTCGGTTTGAAGGAGTTATTTATGGCCTCCTTCTGCTTCAATATCCTTTCAGCGGTCTATACTGTTACTTCAGCTGATTCTAGTACCATAAACGGGTACATATCCACCAGCGTTTTCCTGATTATTCTCCTGTTATCAATTTTCGGACTGGCTAGTTCCTTCCTCAAGGTCAGCCAGATTTCAGAGGCGAGGCAGACAAAGAAGGCATCCCAAGAAAACCTGACCCAAAAATCTGCAAATCCCTCAGATCTGTGGATCAGGTCTTCCTGCCCTTCCTGCGGCAGAGCAACGTTCAAACTGGAAAATGACTTTTCCATGACCTGCAGTAACTGCAGTGAGAAGATAGATAGAGATTATTCTGGCCCTATGAACATCAGAATAGAGTTCCAGAGAAGAGGCAGATGATACACGCGGGATCCCTAATTGCCTGACATTTTTGGTCTTTTGATCCTGGATTCATGATTTCCTCCTGTACTGTCGACGGGGCAACCATCGATTTCGGATCGCCCCGCCTTTTCCATGTCGGAGAATAAGGATAAATGGTATGGATATGAACATTCCAGCTAGGCCTATATCCATAAGTGGCGGCCAGAAGAAAAAAAAAGTATGGGCCACGAAAGAACCATCATTGAGGATGGGAAACGTGGAGGAGTGGGAATCCTCAACTGCAGATCATACCTTCCTTTTACTGTAAACCACCAGGTTTTTCTGGGCAATAAAGACTGGCTATTGCAGTTTATCTATCTTGATCCCATCGTCTTCGTAGAACGCAATGATGTCATCAGGTGAGAGATTTAGCTTCTGCACTATCTTCCTGGGAAGAGTGATTCTGAATGACGACCCCTTCGAGGAAATGTGGGACACATCTATGAGTTGCCTTCGATCCATTGACGCTAATATGTCTAGAGTGGTATATTTACTTTTGCGTATATTTGGTAATTATGTCTACGGTAGTGATGTCCTGCATATTGAGCCAAGAGATTCCTTTTTTATACACGCTGCTATCTAGGTCTGAGACAGATGGTCACAAAGCCTGCAAGGATGTATACAAAGATCAGTGGGCCCGCTTACACCCGAAAAGAGTTTATGGGTGGAGTCCCGT
>JAKAAY010000026.1 GCA_021802055.1 Thermoplasmata archaeon | reverse complement strand
ACCTTCTCGATTGTCTGATTCCCCGATGTAATGGTGGGAAATACCACCATTATAAATAAGCTTTTTCTTTATTCATGAGCCAATAGATTATGGATAAATCAGAAATTAATGGTGGTAAAAATTCGGGGGGTTCAGGATAACAATCAACAGGAAGCGAAATTCTGTGCATAATCTCGAAAGAATCAGGCTTGAAATGGAAGGTTTGGGCATGTTGTATTGAACCATACGTGAGAGGTTCCAAAAAGTAATATATCGGCATTTCTACTATGGAAGCAAATGAATTATCCGCAATCTGTTGTTATGAACTTGAGCAATGAGGCAGTCCGCCTTGAAGGCTTCTATCCCGGATCGTGATCCCATGGCAAATATTTCAGAAATAAAGGGGGAAACCGCTTCCATCGATCTTGTGGTGAAGGTTATTTCCATAAACCAGAAAGAGGCCAACACCAAGAAGGGTCCCATGAAGTACTATTACGGCATTATCGGCGATCAAACCGGTACCATACCATTCACGGCATGGTCCATGGCTTCCTCCGTAAGGGCAGGAGACGTTCTTGAGCTGAAAAACTGCACCGTTAAGCTGTATAATGAGAGAGCACGCGTTTACGTCGAGTCAAAGTCGCAGGTTATATTGAGGCCAGGAGAAGACCTGGAGGTTAAGCGCACCTATCCTTCGCTAAAAGTCAAGGAGCTTTCACTCAGGGACCCGTATGTTACGGTGGAGGGGATAGTCAGGGAAATTAAGGAAAGGCCTTATAACGGAAAGGAGAAGAGCGGCACACTATATTTTGGCTACCTGGAGGATGATACCGGAAGCATACGGTTGAATGCATTTGACGTGAAGCTCAAGGAAGGACAGGGAGTTAGGATCAAGGGCGCACGTGTTTCAGAGTACAACAACAGGTTGAGGATATCGCTGAACGATAAGACCGAAACGGAGACCATCAAACTCTCCATTTCGCAGGTTCCAAAGGTATACGACCTGTGTGAACTTGACTCTCCAGTTTCAGGGATTGCCACCTCCGGTTTTGTGGTATCTGCTGGAGAGAAGGGGGGACTCGTGATGAGGTGCCCTGAATGCAGGAAAACCCCTGAAGGGGATTCGTGCCCTGACCATCCTGAAGCTAAACTCATTAAGGATTACTTCATATTTTTCACAATCGATGACGGAACAGGCACAATCCAGTGCACGGCTGGAAAGGACCAGATCGATGGAATAATGAAAATGGCAGGTGGGGAAGCGCTGGAAGAAATGGCTTCCAGGGATCCGTTTTTGAGGGAACTTAAGCAGAACCTGCTGGGGCGGCTTGCGCAGGTAACTGGAGAAGTGATAAGAAGCAGGAATGGCCTGAGTTTCAGGACCTCATCCATAAACATTCCAGACAGCGAGAGCATAGATAAGATGGTCAGGGCATATGCAGATGAAATGGAGGTCTGAATCATGGAAACAAGAAAGCGTGAACCATCGAAATGGATATTTTCCAGAGAACTCAGAGACTCCTTAATCGAGGAGTCAGTTGAAGAAGACGGGAAAGTCAGGGCCTTTGTCATAACGCCCCTGGGAACCAGGGTGAAACGACTTCTCTTTGTCGGCAGTGTCACATCAGTATCCAACGAGGAAACAATGACCAGGGTCACACTGTCAGACCCCACCGGGGCATTCTATCTTTCCATCTTCAAGGAGAGCCAGTTTCCCACCAATAGAGTCATTCCGGAGAACTTTAGTGAAGGACAGGGCATGATCGTGGTGGGCCGCCTCAGCACATTCAAGTCACAGGACGGAAGGATTTTCTTCAACGTAAACCCTGAACTGGTCAAGAATGCAGATCCCTCTACAATGAAATATTGGGTTTCACGGTCCGCTCATATAGCCAGGAGGAAGTCTCTGGCAATCAGGGAAGCGGTTAAATCAGAAAATGCGACGGCGGATAACCTGATTTCCCTGGGTTATTCCAGTGAAGAGGCTGAATGTGCAATCCGTGCAATAAAGAACTATCCCAACTACAATTACCAACAACTGCTGGAGAGCATAGAAGGTTCCTCTGCTTCATCAGAGACCAACATAGAGGTGGATCAGCTGAAGGAGCAGGTCTACAACTTTATCAAGGAAAATGACAAAGACGGCAAGGGATGCCTGTATGAAGACATACTTGCTTACATTGGGCGTGTTGGCAAGGATCAGGCTATACTTGATCAGGTACTCAACACACTGGGTTCAGCCGGGGAGATTTACGAGTCCGCGCTGAAGAGGTTCAAAATAATTTGAGGGATTGAGTTGGAAAAGACCATAGAAGAAAAGATAAAGAGCGAGATCCGTTATTACTCGGTGCAGACCGCGCTTCTTCTAGAGGAGAACCAGAACCTGAAGGACACTGTGGAACACAACATATCCCTTTACAACAGGATAGCGACAGATCTTGATGAGTCCAACATGATAATAGAGCTGCTGAGGAAGATGATGAATAATGGAAAGTAACCTGAGCACGATCCGTTCTATTCTAAGGCTCTCTGATGAGGAAATCAAGGAGATCAGCAACAACCCCGACAAATATGCCCCTCTCCTGAGGGAACTACAGGATAAGTATGCCAGTTTCAAGTCCATACTTCACGACAAGCTTCAGCTAACCTCAAAGTACGCCAGCTACAACTACAGCATCTACGAGCTATTCATGAAGGCCCATGACAACGCAATCATAATCAGCGGCCTAAAGGCAGAAGCCACCATGTTTGGCCTGGACCTTGGCAAGAATGCGATGGAAAAGATGGAGCGACTGCTCAGCAAGTACCTGCTCATAGACCCTACCTACGGAGTCAGGGACAGATCCTGATCGGAAACTACCAGCGGACCTTGAGATCCCTGGCAGCCTTCACTTCGTCTATCCTGGTGACCGGCGTGTTCAGGGGTCTCTCTTTCAGCCTCTCAGGACTCTCATCCACAGCGCTGATGAGGACATCAGCATAGCGGTCCAGATCCTGCCTGCTTACGCTCTCCGTTGGCTCGATCATCATGCTTTCATGCACAAGCATGGGAAAATACACCGTGGGTGGATGCATCCCGTGATCTAACACATATTTGGCAACATCTGTTGCCCTTCTGCCTGTGTTGGCAGTGCTCAGCACAAACTCGTGTTTTTTGAGTTTATAAAAGGGCACGTCAAACCTATTTTCAACCTTCTTTTTCAGGTAATTGGTGTTCAACACTGCAAAGGAACTGTTCTCCTTCAACCCGTCAGCGCCATGGTAGCGTATGTAAGACCATGCACGGAGAAGGACACCGAATGACCCTATGGTACCGGACACTCTTCCAACGCTCTTTTTCGCGGAATAATCCAGGAAAAATTTGCCATCCTTAAGACCCACAATGGGAACCGGCAGGTATTCCCTGAACCTGCTCTTAACAGCAATCGGGCCAGCTCCAGGGCCTCCGCCGCCGTGCGGAGTGGCAAAGGTCTTGTGCAGGTTAAAATGAACGATATCAAAGCCCATGCGTCCAGGAGAGGTTCTTCCAAGGATGGCGTTAAAATTGGCCCCATCATAGTATAGAACCGCCCCTACACTGTGGACCATCTCTGCAATCTTCTCAATCTGGTCATCAAAGATGCCCAGAGTGTTTGGGTTAGTTATCATGAACACAGCAGTCTTTTTTGAGAGAGCTGCTTCCAGAGCTTTCAGGTTTACCTTTCCATCGCCGTCTGAAGGTATTTCGACCACGTTGAATCCGCCCATGGCGGCTGAGGCCGGGTTGGTACCGTGTGCCGAATCCGGGATGACCACCTCAGTTCTCTCCGGCTGGTTTGTATCCTGGAAGTACTTTCTCGCCACAAGAATGCCGGAAAATTCTCCATGGGCACCTGCAAGAGGCTGCACTGATACGAAATCCATGTCGGATAGTTCCTTCAGGTATTCCTGGAGCTCATACACTATCCTCAGGTTCCCCTGCACAAATTCTTCAGGGGCCAGTGGGTGGGAATCCCTGAATTCACTGAAAGAGGCAATCTGATCAGCGAATTTAGGATTGAACTTCATGGTGCAGGAACCGAGTGGATAGAAGCCCACGTCAACGCCGAAGTTCATCTGCGAGAGCCTGGTAAAGTGCCTTACCACATCGTATTCTGCTATGTCAGGGATGTTGAGGTCATTCCGCTGGATCTTCTGCGGGATTCCCAGGTCTGAAGTATGCTCAAGGGTGTCAACCCTGTAGGTGCTGCCTGACCTGAACTGGTTAAGCAGGGGTTCGTCGTATTCTGCCTGGTGATATGACATTCAGATCGCCTCCAATGCACTGATCAGTCTTTCGATCTGCACATTATCCGTTTTCTCCGTAACAGAAAAGACAAAATCGTGAGCCCTTTGAGGGTCCGGAGAACTCAAAATCCTGTTGAGCGGAATTCCTCCCAGTATCATGTTTCTCTTCAGGGAGGCAGCCACTTCTGGTTCTCCCTTGCCAAGGGTCAGTACCACGTCAGAGAAGTTGGTCCCGGAAAACGGTGCAGAGCTGTTTTTCACCCTTGATGTAACCTCATTCCTCAGTTTCCGTGAATTTTCCATGGTTGAGGCAGCCACAGCCTTCAGGCCGGAAGGACCCAGTATTGCAAGGTATGACAGAGCGGCAATCGCCATGAGGGCCTGGTTTGTGCAAATGTTGCTGGTAGCCCTCTCCCTCCGAATATGCTGTTCTCTTGTCTGCAGAGTCATGACATACGCCCTCTTCCCGTTTGTATCAGTGGTCTCTCCTATCAGTCTGCCCGGAGACTTTCTCATATGCTCTCTCCGGAACGAGAATATTCCCAGATATGGACCTCCGTAGTTAAGATGGATTCCAAGCTGTTGCCCTTCGCCGACAGCTATATCAGCTCCAAATTCTCCAGGCGGCTTGACCAGTGCAAGGCTCACAGGGTCGAAATAAGAAATCAGCAGGGCACCTTTCTTGATGTCAGAAACACTTGCCACGTTGGGGTCCAGGATACCATAGGCATTGGGGTTTTCGGTGACTATGGCTGAAACATCGTCTCCAACCAATGCATTCAAATGATCCATGTCGAGATAGCCGGTCTTGTCTGAAATCCTGTACTTTTCAATTCTGGTATTCAGGCCTGCAGTATAGTTCAATATGACAGAGAGTTTAGTGGAAGAAATATTGGATGGTACCAGGACCCTGCTCTTCCCGTTAACGCCATGAGCCATCCTGACAGCCTCCCCCAGTGCTGTGTGCCCATCATACATGGAGGAGTTAGTAACGTCCATTCCTGTCAGATCGCTCATAATGCTCTGATATTCGAAAAGCGCCTGCAGCAAACCTTGGGAAACCTCTGGCTGGTAAGGTGTGTATGAGGTTATAAACTCTGATCTTGAGATTATGGAATCAACAGAGGATGGGACTATCCTATCATAATATCCGGAGCCTAGAAAGTTGATGTACTGGTTCCAGGTATTGATGGATGCCGCCGATTTAGCATCTTTTACAACAGCGTACTCACCGCTTTTCCCATGTATTTTTGTGTTCTTCTTTCTCACCGGGGCCGGAATTTCAGCAAAAAGATCATCCACGGAGTGCAGGCCAAGAAAATCAAGCATGCTGTCTACTTCATCCTGTCTGGTCACAAAGTCGGAGAGCCGGAATAGGAATATTTTAGTTTTTACTTCTTCCTTAGGCGTGAGAACTATTTCGATGAGGGAAACCTCTAAAACGGCACATCTAATCAGACGCATGTCGTTTAGCCAGCGTCCCCGGTGTGCCACATTTGTTTCATGTCCGATTTTCCGCAACCAGGCGGCAAAACTTCTAGAACGATTATGGCAGGAATTATGAGGTTGTACAATGCTAGAATTTGCCCCAGGAATGTGGTGAATGAATTCGGCTGACGTTCTTCAAATGGTGCAGGAAGAAGACCTTCATTGTCCTCATAAAGGATCTGATAAACCCGAGTTACCGTAGGATGGCATATTGACCCCCCATCAGTTTGGGAGTGACGGGATGACTTCTTGCAGGACCTTGGAAAGACGCTATTCCGATCTCCTCGTGAATAATATTACTCGGGGCCGAGCATCATTGTTGATTTCTCAGAAAACACGAATATATCTATCATACCAAAGAAGAACCCAAGGATCAGGGGACCTAATCGCCGGATAGAGAGATAGAAAGGTTTTACGAACTATCCCAAGGCCTATCTAAGGGATTACTTCATAAGAAGCAACTCAGAATCGGCATCCCCAGAGTACAAAACCTAAAGGAGACCCACCGGACATATGTTACTCCATAGGAGAAAAGATCGTGTTGAGACGTCCCGGCTCTGCAAGGGGGGCTGCTTCACAATATGATGTTTGTGGATGGATAGGCTACTTATGTCATGAGTCGAAGTAGTGGAATAATATTAAAAAACTCCACCCCTGTCAATCCTCTATGAGAAATTCCTTTTTCCTGGACGTTCTTCCGCCTACCAGTTTAATCTGATCAATGCTCTTTCCGTATGTCCTTGCAAGTTGCCTCATAACGTCAATATTGGCTCTGTTGTTTTCCCGTTTTTCTGAAGTATATACGACTATGGCATTTTCCGTGATCTCTGGGGGTTTCTTACCGTATTCAACCCTGACTTTTACTATCATACTAGACTCCTAAACAAAAAACAACGGATATTTTTGCCTTTTACCCATTGCAGATAATAAGATCGATAAAAAGAGAGTTGTTCGATGCACAAAGAATTGTAGAAAGAAAAAAATGAATAAAAATGGTTAAAAATACAGGATTACCTGTATTTTACTTTGCTTGATGCCCTGAAGACGAATTTCTTCTTCGCGGGGACGTCTATGATCTTCTTGGTCTGCGGGTTCCTTGCCTTCCTTGCGCTCTGCTTTCTTCTCTCGAAGATACCAAAGCCAGCAAGGTTGATCTTGGATCCCTTGTCCGCCTCGCTCACAATAGTGTCCAGAAAGTGCTTTATGACGTTCCTGGCCACTCTCTGCGTTGTGTTCGTCCTCTTGGAAACCGTCTTCGACAACTCGCTTATTCCTACCAAGGTTTTTTACCCCCAGAAGATAAACCACATAATAGTATTAAAATATTTCTACGAACAATTTTATTAATTGCAATCAGAATGGAGTTCTGGCAAATATCATATTTAAGATAAAAACTTCTTAATAATAATAATTAGCATGCCTACACGCCATTTTCCTAGATTTATGGGATGGGAGAGCCCATATGTCCACAATATTAGCCATTAAAATCATAAACAAATCCAGCTCAAATAAAAGGGAGACAATCATCCAGCATACCTCTCATTGAGGCCACTAGAAGTGGAGTTTAGCACCATCTACCCAATTATTGTGCCATACGTTGAGCTTTTAAGACGGCGTCAGATAATTCGACGAAGATAAGTTGTCCATACGGGATTAGACAATGTCAACTATGGATGAATACTCTGAAACGATACCCGGGCACCATTTAACCTGTTCTGAACGCAATGGATATCGAAGCAAATGTTTGCCTTCAAACGGAATTTCAACAGCCCGGGAGAAGTTGTCAGGCCAAAGGGTCTGAGGTTCCGGGTCATGCATTATCCAGTCATACAGAATAACGATTATATACGATATAAATATGGAAGCGCGTGAGACTAATAGAAAACTGGTTTTCCGAGCGCTACTCTGACAATCTCCAGCTTTCATTCAGGGTAAAGGATCAGTTGATGTCCGTTAAGACAGATTACCAGAGGATCGATGTTTTCGATACATACGATTACGGTAAGCTGCTTGCTATTGACGGCACGGTCCAGATGTGCGAGTATGATGAATTTGTCTATCACGAGATGATCACGCTGGTCCCACTTCACTTCACCAGAGAACAACCGAAGAAAGCCCTTATAATAGGGGGTGGGGATGGGGGCGTAGCCGGGCAATTGAACAAAGCCGGCGTAAACGATATCACTAATGTTGAAATAGACTCACAAGTGGTGCAGGTTTGCGAGCGTTTCTTTCCTGGATTAACCAGCATATTCCGCAAACCAGGCGTCAAACTTCTTATAAAGGACGGCATAAAATACCTCAGGGAAACCAGGGAAAAATTCGACATAATCATGGTCGATTCCACGGATCCTGAGGGCCCAGCCGAGGGACTTTTTAGCAAGAAGTTCTATGAGGATGCCAGAAACAAGCTCAACGAGGGTGGTGTATTTGTAACTCAGTCTGGTTCGCCATACTATCAGCCAAAGGCCATAAAGATGGCTTTCGAGGGGTTAAGCAGTGTGTTCAAACACGTCAGGCCTTATACGGCATTCATCCCGACGTACCCAAGTGGATTCTGGTCTTTTACCATTGCCTACGACTCTGACGTAGACGAACCGGAGACCACTCCATTTTCAGGGAAGTACTTCAACAATGACATACTGAGGGGTTGTTTCCTTCTGCCTCAATTTGTAAAGGATCTGATAGGCGTTACCTGACGTTCCATTTCTCCTTTGACTTCTGAAGTTGCTCCTGAAAAAGAGGACCCAGCCTAAAAGCTATCTTCTCAAGTTTCTTCAGGTTTTTCACAAAGGTTTGCTTGCTGGATCCCTCTGATAGCTTCTTGAAGTTCTTCACATCATCTATGTACCTGTATACTAAATAAGCAAAGACCAGGGTGAAAACGAAACTGAGTGCAAATATCCAGTAAATCCAGTCTCCCGTTGACGAAAGGGTTAATCCTGAATCCTGAATGACGGTATTGTTGATCAGCAGGTCATTTGTGGTGATCAGGAATATCACCGCGGAAAGCGCTAGGAACGCAATATAAATGATGAACTGATAGTTCCTGAATGATATCTTCATCGCGTATACTGAAAAAGAGCGGTTTATTTTAATTTATCATGGAGAGTTGGTGGATATACGGTGAGGGGAGTGGCTTGACTCTAAGCATTACCTGCCAGAATGAAGGAGATAAGCTTTGAAACAGCCATCCCCCTGTGTGAAACGGCATTCTTTTCTTCGTCTGACATCTGGGCCAGAGTTTTACTGGTACCCTCAGGCATAAAGATCGGATCGTATCCGAACCCCCCACTTCCCGCTGGTTCATATGATATCGCACCCTTGACCGAGCCTTCGAACTGGTGTATTTCTCTCCCGTCGAAATATGATATTACCGTGATGAAAGCGGCGCTTCTGTTGCGACCATGGGCAAGCAGATCAAGTATCCCCCGGTTTCCTATGGTACCGGCAACGTAAGAGGAGTATGGGCCAGGGAAACCCTTGAGTGATTCAATGTAAAGGCCTGTGTCTTCTAGAAAGAAAGGTTTCCTTATAACTTCCCTGAGCCTCATGCAGCTGTCAAGAGATACAGTTCGCGTATCATCCGCCTGTAATTCTTCGTATTTCATACGCTTCCATGTAATGGGGATCCCCCTGTGGTTAAACATAAGGCTGATTTCTTCAAATTTGTGCTTGTTGCTAGTGACAAATATCACCAAAGGTATCGTCTCCTTCGCTCAATTTCCCTAAGTATCTTGCTGATCTCCTTCCAGTCCGGCATGTTTTTGCTGTAGGTATCTAAGAATATCCGGCTGAGCTTTGGGAGGTCACCGTGATTGCTTCGGAGTGATTCCGTTAAAAGGAAGACATCGGTAGCCAATTCTTCATTTTCTGCCGGTGAACTTCCCATGCTGGGATCAATGATAGCCAAGCTGTTCTGTCCAGTGACCAGGAGGTTGCTTGTGGTGAGATCACCATGGCTGGTGCGGGCACTGTGCATAGACGCAATCATCATCCCCATGGACGCTGCCAGCTTTTCTGAATCTATGTTCTTGTGTAGCTTCTCTGATACTGTGGTACCGTCAATTCTCTCCATGACAATGGTGGTCTCTTCAAGAGAAAAGTCGTAGACAACGGGGACTCTGAATCCCTTCTCAGACAGGGCCGAGAGAATTGAAATTTCGTTCCTCACCCTTTCCAGTCTCACCCTGCTATCCAGATCTGGTACCCTGTACTTCTTGGGACTTCTGATCTTTTCCACGGCTTCTCTGGATCCGAACCTGATAAACTTTATGCTTGCCTCTGCACCGCTTTCATTGTTCTCAACAGGGGCATCAGAATGCATCCAGGGGACAGGCGTTCTGTCGATCCTGGAGCTCTGTTCCACCCTAGTCTCGGAAATAGCTTCGCTCTTCCCGTGCCTTACCATAAGCAATCCCGCCTGCGCTATCATGGCACCATTATCCGAGCAGAATTCCTCAGGAGTGAGCCCGGCATCCACTCCGATATCGTCTGCCATTTCCCTGACCATCTCCCGTATTCTCTTATTTCTTGCAACTCCGCCAGTCAGGAGAACAGACTTCTTTCCGAGATGCTTCACTGCCCTTTCCAGAACCTCAACCATCATTGAAAAGGCAGTTTCCTGGAGGCTGTATGCTATATTTGCAGGCTGTGCTCCACTTTGGGTGAGTCTGAGCGCTGCAGTAAGCATACCGGAGAATGAACTATCCATGCCTTTAACCGAATATGGGAGTTCATGGAGTACCGATCCACCTGCCGCCATCTTCTCTATTTCAGGGCCACCGGGAAACGCAAGTCCTATGGATCTGGCATATTTGTCCAGCATATTGCCTATTCCTATATCTGTCGTTTCACCAAATACCCTGTATCTACCTGACTCATGCGCTAGCACCTGGGTGTTTCCACCTGAGAGATAGAGGACTGCCGGATCAGATACTCCTGTTAGCCTTCTCCCGATCTCTACGTGTCCAAGCGAGTGGTTCGCCCCTATGATGGGAATGTTATGGAGTATGGACAGGCTTCTGGCAGCTGTAGCAGCTATTTTCAGGCTTGGTCCCAAGCCGGGTCCCTTGGAGTACGCTATGAGATCAATATCTGAAATCGAAAATTTACTCTGACGCAGTGCGTCTGCTATTAAAGGAATGATCTGCTTGAAATGGTGATCAGCAGCCTCCCGGGGGTGAATCCCGCCAGAAGGCGGCCTGTACATGTGGCTGAGGTTCGCGTAGATCCTATGCTCGTCCAGTATCCCTACCCCTACTGTATGTGCAGTTCCCTCTATTCCAAGCACAATCATTGATGGCAGTAAATGTTCTCTTCATATTAATCCCGACCACATTTAGAGAGGGATCAAATGTTGTGGAAATTTCAAAGTATGACCGCAATAATACCGGTCTTCTGATCGAAAGTGGTAAGTCTATTTACAAAAGTTTAAAAGATATATCCGTAAAGGTAATATCTCTATATGGAAAATGAGACCAAATATTTTGCCAACAGGAGAGTGCAGGGCGATTTTGTAAACTCCCTGGTGAGGCAGCTCAAGTTTAAGAGGGAGGATTTCAGGACAATTGGAAACCTAGGCCTGTTCACCTCTCTCATTGATCTCGGAAATTTCGCCATAGCCTTCAACACGGATAATGTCGGGACAAAGTCAATAGTAGCAGAGATGGCCAACAAGTATGACACAATAGGAATTGACTGTGTGGCAATGAACGTGAATGATACCATTACCAGCGGGGCAGAACCCGTAGCAATGGTGGACTATATAGAACTCAATGAGGTGGATCCAGAAGTTGCCAGACAGATCGGCGTGGGTCTCAACGTTGGGGCCCAGATGGCAAACATTACAATAGTGGGCGGAGAAACTTCAATTGTTCCTGATTTGGTGAAACATATAGACCTCGCCGGAACTGTGTTCGGAATTGTACAGAAGAATCAGATAATCAGCGGGGAAAACATAACAGACGGTGACCTCATCTTTGCCCTGGGCAGCAGCGGACTGCATTCCAACGGATTCACCACGGTACGCAAAATCATTGCTGATAACGGAATCTCGCTGGACTCAAAATTTCCCGGGGATAACAAGAAGACTATGGAGGTGCTGCTGGAGCCAACCAGGATCTACGTCAGGGAAGTACTGGATATACTTGACGTAGTGGATGTAAAGGGAATGGCAAACATCACAGGTGGAGGGGTCAGGAATATCACGAGACTGAAGGACATGAAATATGTCATAGACAGCCCGATGGAACCACAGAATGTATTCACCAGGATTCTTGAAATGGGTAAGATACCCTATTCGGAGGCTTACGAGACATTCAACATGGGCATGGGGTTCATGCTCATCATAGATCCAGAAAGCAAGCGTGACCTCATAAACAGGCTCAGGAACAAAGTTAACGTAAGGGAAGTAGGCCATGTGGAGAACGGTTCAGGAATAGAGATTGCACCATACGAGGTCACCTATACCGGCTATTACTGACGCAAGCCCCGGCGCAAAGCATGAGTCTCAGAACCTGCGAAGAAGGCTTGAGCAATAACCTGACAGAGTTAATTCATTATATCTGCTAAGAATAGGTTTAATATGATAATGAATTCCATGTCGTATGAAGATTGCTGTAGTGGTAGACGAAGAGAATTACATCACACCGCTGGAATACGGAAATTCAATAATGCTCATTGACGAAGAGTCAAAGAAAATAACAGAATATGAGAACCCCGGATATGGAGCAATGCACGGTGGCAAGGAAAGGTGCATGGCTGGCCTGCTATCCCTTAATCCAGATGCCATTATCGTGAAGGAAGGGGTACTTTGCCCAGGCTCTTATTTCATGTCAAAAGGCAAGATGAAGTACATCCCGGCTGAAGAAGAAAAGCTGGATGAAGTCATGAAGGCTCTTCCGGAACTTACCAAGAAGGCAGTTCCTGAACTGGAACCCCTGATGTACCGCGAATAATCCCGCAAGTTACTATCTATCCTTAAACATACCTGTGCCAACAAGGTGTGAAAGCCTGATCGGCTCAGGTAGCAAACCTGTTTTTATTGCCCTGGATATGAGACTTCCTGCCTCTTTTAACCCTATCCCAAAGACATTTGCAAAGAGGGTCTTTCCCTCGGGCAGTTCGATTTTCGACGGTGAAGACCGGCTCAGAATTTCCAGGGCAAACTCCTTTTCTGGATGATGTCTTTCTATAGCTCTCCTCATGGAGTCTATATCTGGATCTTTGCGGGTGACGGTTATAACTGGAATCCCAACCCTGTTACTTATGGCATTGAAATCGCAGAGGTTGAAGCCGCAGAACGTAATCCCATTGGCCATTAAAAGGTCAGCATTCTTTCCGATGCCGTTAATAAGGATTTCCTCCACTGCGGAGGTACTGTCAGTCCCATCAACTTCTATGGCCCTGCGGTCAAACCCCTCAACCGTGAAATCCATTCTCATTAGGGTGAAGAGAAGGAAACAGTCTCCTCGCCTTAGCCTGTGGAACGGGGAGTCATCCATCCCCAGGACTCTGATGTTTTGCTTCACTCTGATCCGTGTGCTATCACGGGCTGAAATGTAATCTTATCCACACGTCACACTTCAGCATTCCTTTGTTTTTAGGGGAGAGTGAATTTCAAAACTTTCTGGTTAGATTTTCCCCAACTGAAGTAGATATTAATTGGAGATGTCATATGCAGTCCTCACCATAACGCTTATATCAAGCATAACCATACCACGGATACGCTCTGTTTATGCACCCTTTGACCTAATAGTTGGAGGGGAAGGGTTAGAGGTTTTAAACCGATGATACCAATCATATGAAACCAAAGGCAAAGTGGATTGTGCAAACTGCTACGCTGCCTGGGGAATGGTTTGGATTGAGCGCTGAAGAAGGACGTGCCAAGCTGCGTAAAGCCTTGGGGAGGCGCATGGAGCCTCAGATCCAAGGATATCCGAATGGGACTTCCTGTCTTATAGACACTCCGAAAGGAGGGGGAACCCGGGGAATTGAAACATCTTAGTACCCGGAGGAAAAGAAATCAAGCGAGATGCCGTTAGTAAAGGCGATCGAAAGCGGCATAGGGCAAACCGAATATTTCACAGAAATGCGGAATAGATGTGGAGTTTGGACCTCTTTCAACGCCTAGTTTTCCGACCGCGAACAGCTGGAAAGCTGTGCCATAGAGGGTGATAGCCCCCTGCGGGAAGGAAAACAAGCTACGAGGAGAGGTATCCAGAGTACCGTGCGTCGGAATTCGCGCGGGAATAAGGGTGGCACTAACATCCAACCCTAAATACGTCTCAAGTCCGATAGCGAACAAGTACCGTGAGGGAAAACTGAAAAGCAACCCGAAAGGGTAGTGAAAAGAGCCTGAAACCAGGTAGCTACAAACTTATAAGGCACTAAAGGTGTGAGAACCTTAACAAGGTTTAACCGGTGTCTTATTGTCCGTGTTGAAGAACGGGCCAGGGAGTTTTGACATGTGGCGAGACTAATCATTAATTGAGGAGTCGTAGCGAAAGCGAATATCCGCACAGTAATGGAGGGATAGCGTACAAAAATGCGTTAGTCACGTGTGTAAGACCCGAATCCGGTCGATCTACGCCTGAGCAGGTTGAAGCTTAGCGAAAGCTAGGTGGAGGACCGAACCAGTTCTGATGTGCAAATCGTTTGGATGACTTGGGTGTAGGGGTTAAAGGCTAATCTAGGCCGGTAATAGCGGGTTCCCCCCGATACTACCCGCAGGTAGACCTTGACGGAGATGCCATATGAGGTAGAGCGACCGAATAGTGGGATAGCAATCGAAAGATTGCGCCTACTTAACGAACTCCGAACTTGTGTGGATTGTAGATGTCAGGTGCTAGAGTTCAGGGATAAGCTCTGAACTCGTGAAGGGAACATCCTAGACGAGGGTTAAGGTCCCTAAAATTAACTAAGTGCGAAATAAAAAGGTTTACAGCCTAAGACAGTGGGGAGGTTGGCTTAGAAGCAGCCATCCTTTAAAGAGTGCGTAACAGCTCACTCATCGAGGCTGTATGTCTTGAAGATGGAAGGGGCTAAAGTTAGTTACCGAGACCTTCGGACACCGAAAGGTGATTCGGTAGGGGGGCGTGCCGTGTGGGCGGAAGGTTCTTCGAGAGGAGGGCTGGACCATACGGTATCGCGGATCCTGGTGAAAGTAGCAGAATAGAATCGTGAAAATCGATTCCGCCGAAAGGGCTAAGGGTTCCTTGGCAATGTTTGTCAGCCGAGGGTTAGTCGATCCTAAGGCTGCCCCTAACAGGAAGTAGCCGAATGGGAAGCTGGTTAATATTCCAGCACCACAGGTGTTTTGCCCATGCCATAAGTTTCAAGATGTGAATTGCAGAACTGCCGTTCTGTTCCATCGAATAAGTCAGCGGAGAGTTGTAATGACGAGAAGTTGATGAAATTGATGGGGTCCTCCTCAGAGGATTATTCAGATTCTCGGAACCCATGAAAGATGGCATGGGGTCAAGCTTGTGACCGTACCAAGAACCGACACAGGTGCCCCTGGATGCGAAGTCCAAGGCGTTTGGGAATAATGGACGCGAGGGAACTCGGCCAAATAGCTCCGTATCTTTGGTATAAGGAGTGCCTATCCCGTGACGGAATAGGTCGCAGTGGCAAGGGGACCCCGACTGTTTACCAAAAACACAGATCGCTGCTAGTTCGAAAGGATGTGTATAGCGGTCGAAACCTGCCCAGTGTCGGTACCTGAAAGTCCCGTACAAGGGAAAGAAGGGCCGATAAACGGCGGGGGTAACTATGACCCTCTTAAGGTAGCGTAATACCTAGCCGCTTAATTGGCGGCTTGCATGAAGGTTCAACGAGAGTCCCACTGTCCCCGCGTT
>JAKAAY010000042.1 GCA_021802055.1 Thermoplasmata archaeon | reverse complement strand
TGCCTGAATGTTCCTTGAGGAAGAGGCGATCCTGCTCCAGAAACCTGACAAAATCTCTGTTTTCCAGCACCCCTCTGTTCATGGCGCTTACAAAATCATTGCTGGCTATACGATCCATTATATCCCTGTTTTTTTCAATAATCCCGTTAAAAGTGTCAAGCATGTCCCGTGATCATGCAACATCAGATTATTAAGCTTCATCCAGACATTTATTGGGACGAATACTGTCTCTGGGTTATCCAGGTTTGATGCAGAAAAAGCAAAATTAACCTACAAGCCGGTTTTGTGGTATCTGCCGAAGAACATAATGTCGTACAGTATCTTCGATCCGCCGGCGACTATGAACAGGAGCGGAGGATAGAATTCCAGTATTGCACCGCCTATGGCCGGCCCAGGAATCTGGAAGAAATTTCTCACCATTACGAACCTCGCGTTGGATTGAATTCTCTGATCCTGTGGTATGAGGGTATTGGTGAAGCTGTCTCTTGCCGGCACGTCCATCTGGCTTGTGGTCTGCCGCAGATAGAGAAAGATCTGGCCTATGGCGAATGAATGGACCAGGGGAATCAGCACCAGGAATACGTTGCTGATAAGGTGGGTGTATACCATGGTCTTCACAAGGCCCATCCTGTTTGAGATAACTGATGAAAGAACAATTGAAATTGCAGTTACAATGTTAACTATGACAAATATGAAGCCTATCTGTGAGAGTGTCACCGAATATACAAGCTTGAACCATAATGCAATCATCGACGTGACCACGAGTCCGCCACCCAGGGAATCTATCGAAAAGAGCGCAGAAAGGATTGGGACATCCATGTTTTTCAGTTTCTGCCTGCGCTCCGTTTTCGTTTTCCTGGTATCCATGGGGATGGACAATAATCCGTATGATACGAACTGCACTAGCGAAAGGAGGAAGCAGACTTCATAGAACACCTGAATGTTGGAGTCATAGAAGAAAAAAATTGAAGCAGAAGCGATAGCTGCTGAGGCATAGGACCCGAAGTTATAGAGGGAGAACGCGAAATTCTTGCTTCTCCTTTCGTTCTCGTTCACGCTGATAGAGAATTGCTCTATGGCCTGGTTGTGGGTGAAGTCACGTCCTGAAAGCGGGATTCCACCCAGGACTATGGCAATTATGTAAAGTGCTATTCCATGGTATACGAAAAGGAGGAACAGGGAAGCTGAAAAAAGCAGGCTCAGAATCATGAGCTTGCGCCTCTCTCCCATGGCCAGCCTGGAGAACCCATAAACAAAGGCGGTTGACGAGATTCCGCTAACCATTATCACAAGGGCGATATAAACCGGGGAAATGCCCATGCCTGAGAGATAGTACGGTGCGGTGAGCGCAAGTATGGAGAAAATAAATGCCCTTACAGTCCGGTTAAGCGAGAGCATCCATGTGGCTACCTTCATAACCATGTTAACAGACGGACATATTAAAAATGCACCTGCCGCCTCACACATAAATTGTTATAATGGCATTTCCAGCAACCCGGTATAATTTTATTAATTGATTTTCAATATGACTCAAGGCTCAACATGATCCTGAAATTCTCCAGCGGGAAAGTCATTGTCTCAGGGAACGATCAACCGGTGGACGCAAATGTCGGCTGTGGTGGCGCTCCCCCTTCAGTGCCAGGATACATGTATCCCGACCTGAAAAGAAAGTATCCGGAGGCTGTTGACAATGTCTTTCCTGGCGATCCTCACCTTAACCTCAAAATGAAGGATACCCTAAGGCCATACCAGCTTGAGTCAATTGACCAGTGGGAGAAGAATGGCTGCAGGGGGATCATCGTACTCCCTACTGCAGCAGGGAAAACACACATAGGCATGGAAGCCATTTCCAGGCTTTCCACAACCACAATAATAATCGCCCCGACAATAGAGTTGATCTCACAATGGAGAACCAAGCTTTCTGAAGTATTTGAAACTGAAATAGGGCAGATAGGGGGCGGGATTAAGGAGATAAGGGACATAACTGTCTGCACATACGACTCCGCATACCTGATGGCAGACACCCTTGGCAACAGGTTCAGGTTCCTGCTGATTGACGAGGTCCACCACCTGGCCTCGGAACAGTTCAGGCAGATTGCCGTCAAGTTTGCATCTCCATTCAGGATGGGGCTGACTGCAACGTACGAGAGAACAGACAAGCTTCACGAAACCCTTGAAGACGTCATGGGCGGCAAGATATTCGAACTGGGATACGAGGAGCTGAGCGAATACATAGCGGATTACAGGATAGTAAGGATACCCGTCAGCCTCACGCCTGAGGAAATTGAGGAGTATGAGAAAAACAGGGAAATATTTGTTTCATATTTGAGAAGTCACAGCGTTAAGCTCGCAGGGCCCTGGGATTTTGAGAAATTCATCATGCGTTCATGGTCTCATGAGGGGCGGGAAGCGCTGAATGCCTGGAGAAGGGCAAGGGAGATAGCATTCAACTCGAGAGTGAAGATAGATGTTGTTAGATACGTGATGGGAAAGCACCCCCGGGAAAAGATGCTTATCTTCTCCGAGGATACAAACACGGCCTACATGATGTCAAGGGAGTTCCTGATACCTGCACTCACCTACCTTACCTCGGCGAAGGAGAGAAAGCGGTACCTGGAGATGTTCCGTGATGGCGAGATCAACGCAATCGCCGCCTCCAGGATCCTTGACGAGGGAGTTGACGTCCCGGATGCATCTGTGGCAATCGTTCTCAGCGGATCCGGGAGCACCAGGCAGTTCAGGCAGAGGCTTGGGAGAATCCTGCGTCCCGGAGATTCAAAGAAAAGCACACTGTACGAGGTAGTGGCCAGGGGTACCTCGGAATTCGGCACTTCAAAGAGGAGGCGAAAGGGTGTTCCCGACAGAACTGATGCTGATTAGGCGACGGAAGAATGGGCTGGTTCTCCCGGTTTTCCTCACCAGGGAAAATACCCAGTACTGCACTGATGTCATTTCCATTTTCCAGTCCGGAATCGGGAAGACTTCCGGTGAGATCGACAAGGAGATCAAAGAACTTGAGTCAAGGTCAGAGAACCACAAGATAGTCCGGGCCCTTGCTCTTTTGATTATGAGGAAGTCATCCTTTGTGCCTCCATCCATGATTCCCGC
>JAKAAY010000008.1 GCA_021802055.1 Thermoplasmata archaeon | reverse complement strand
GTGATTCCATATCTTGGGGCCGTTCTTCTTTACGCAAGCGGGGCAAATGGATGGGCGACTTACAGACTGTTTGCCATAATGGGTGTGGAGCTATTTTCTCTCACGGCAATTCCTTCGTATTATCTTGTCAGAAACCTTGAGGGTGAAAAGGCCGCGTCTATATTCGCACTTCTCTACCCGTTCTTCCTGCCATCTCTCTACATATTGTCCTGGGGAGGCTATCCCCAGCTGGCGGGGTTTCTTCTGATCTCCATTGCATTCTATTTCCTGTCGAAGGCTGCAAGGCAACCTGACAAATGGATGGGTAATGCTTCCAAGGCAGGCATCTCACTCTTTCTTCTTGCCCTGACCCACGATCTATCATTTATCATTATACTGGCTTCCCTGGTTTTTCTGCTGGTGATAAGGGTTTTGTTGTTGATGATCGGCAGAAACCCCGGCACGAACCAGATAAAGACTTCAGCACTCTCACTGCTTTTTGCGACCTTGGGGGGTGTTATATGGTATGCTCCCCGGGCATGGTGGGTAATTGACGCCGCATTTCCAGCATCATCCGCGGCCTACAACACATATGCGGTTGGGGTGCCCGCATCTCCTTCCCTCATGGCGGCAATATATCTGGACCTTAATGGACTAGAGCAACCTCTTGGCTTGCTGTCACAGTTGCTTCCCGTACTCGCTATGTACTTCGCACTATTGATCTGCATCATGGTAACTGGAGCAAAATTCCTACACAAGGATCGTGCGTTTGATAACATCTTCTCTCTCCTGCTTGTGTCTGTTGTTATGACAATCGTGGAGTTGAACGACACAGTTCTGTTCTCCAGACTGGCATATTTTGTTTTTTTTGCTTCATTTCTGGTGCTGCCAAGTTTGCTTCTTTCCTTGTTCAGGCATCTTCAGAAGGATACACCAAATGCCGACAAGAAGCATCTTAGGAGCCTCAGAAAGCTATCGATGACAGCATTAATCACGGTCATCATATTGAACTCGGGTGCCGGTATATACGGGAATTATGTCAGTCATTCATATTTCGCAGCCACTTCAAGCAACGAGGCAAATGTTACCTCGATAGATTCAGTCCTGGGCTACATGCACACAAATATAACGCATATCAAATCGGTGGCTGCGCCTGACCCGGTTTCCTTCTGTGTGGGTGCCTATCTTGATGTGCCTGTTCTCTCCTACGAACCATCGAACTACCTGACTCAACCCGTAGAATGGGAAGAGAATTATGTGGCCTATGTGCTCATATATCATTCATCCTCGAATCTTTCAACGACGCTCTCATATGTGAAAGAATACAAGGTCAGCTATGTCATAGTCCCATCGGATGTGGGAAACGTGACCACCTCCTTCAGACTTGTATGGAGCACACCTGCATTTGATCTGTACGCCACATGACCTCATGACCCTCCATGCTCTGTCCTGAGGGGCATGGTTTTCGAGCAACGAACTGCATCTGCTTTATGAATCATTTTATAGAAGGCTCCAATTGCAATGAAAAAGAGAGTGGGAGAAGGTAAATTTTGGTAGATAAGCCACAGGGAGGATCAGAGCCGCAAACAGCATTCCCCATGCGACGCATTCTGTACATTGTAGCGGGAATCCTCTTCATCAATTTCGCGTTCATAGGCTGGACGATAGTCGGTTACCTGGATATTGCTGTGCTTGCACTTGCCTGGGTTCTTCTTGCTATTGGCGGATTACTTGTTATATACTCCGTATTTCTTGATTATGAGAACTGGATAATCAAGCAGCTACCCCTGGCAGGATTCCTGATCTCCTTTGCAATCTTTATTGGAATACTATCAGGATATGTGCCTGCTTATGGCACTGATGAACTGGCATCCGATACATACGCCGCATACCTGTTCGTCCATGGCCTGAACCCTTACGTGAACTCCAACATGAGCAGCGTTTTTATCAAGACAAACTTCCCCCCCGGACTCATCACACCGGTCATCACCGGTGGATATGTGAATTACCTGGTATATCCAGGTCTTTCAGTTCTTCTCTACATCCCGTCAGTGCTGCTGCATTTCAGGAGTTATTACGTGATACTCTTCTTCAACGTGGTCGCAATCCTCATGGTTTATTTCTACTACAGGAAGACCGGGTTTCTCTCCAATATATCACTGTTCATGATACCCATGCTGCTTAATGCGGAATATGTGGTACTTGGCATCAACGGCGGGGACGACATCATCTGGATTGTATTCCTTGGTCTGTCCTATATATTCCGGAAGAAACCAATATTGGCCGGAATATTCTTCGGTCTTTCCATCTCGTACAAGCAGATTGCCGCCATAATTTTTCCGTTTTACCTCCTGTTTATGTACATGGAGAACAACCAGAAGAAAAGGAGCGTTGTTGAATTCTTCGGCTTTACGCTGGTTGCTTTCCTGGTTACAAATATACCATTCATCATTCTCAATCCTTACCTGTGGCTAACCCATGTGCTATCCATAGCAAATCAGCCCATAATAGGGGCCGGGCTTGGGCCGTCAGACCTGGCTTTTGCTGGATTCATTTACATTCCGAGTCTGGTTTTTGCGGCCCTGATGATAATCACCCTGCTGGCCCTGATGTTTCTGTACTTGGGCTATTATGATTCACTTAAATACACCTTTTTTGCCTTTCCCATGCTGATATTCCTTTTCAACTACCGTGTGCTGGAGAATTACCTGATCTACTGGCCATACCTGGCGTTCCTTGAAATGCCGGACTTTGTCAGGGAATATAATACAAGAATTCACAGCTTAATGGCAATCCATCTGGACGTCAGAAGCGCTTTGAGGAGGGTGGAAGGGATTCTCCTCAACAAGAGAGAACTCTCCACCTACCTTGTTGCTGCAGTTTTGCTGACAGGGGGTTTTGCATCGGTTGGATACGTCTATACAGCTTCTGCGCAGAGCCATTCCCTGGAAATTACCAATGTTTCGGCTCCAGCGGACCCTTACCTCATTCCCGGGTATATTACCAAAATGGACGTTAACGTCACATACAGCCCTGTGTCTGGAGGTCTGTCATCGTTTCCGGTCTTCTTCAGAATATTTGAAACCTTTGGTCTGGGTTCCACCCAGCAGAACCTGAACTCCCTGCTGTGGAGTGCATCCAAGCCTACAATTCACCCCGGGAACAACACGTTCACCATTTACCCCAACACATTTTCTGATCTTCTGGCGAACAACCAGTCATTCAAATTGGAGGTCTATTATGGTGACTACCAGGGTTTTTCCCGCCTGTTCCAGCTAAAATGTAACCAGTCGACACCTTATCCAAACCCTAACCTGAACTATCCATCCTACTCTCCCCCGGATCTATACCCGGACTGGCAATATATCACCAGCCCCGCGTCAATGGGTAAAACCGCCTATGGGTACGTGCAGAACGGGATCACATTTGCTGGAAACCACAGCACGACTTCTCTGGGCTGGACCTATTCTTCTCTGGGGGCAGCTATCAATGTTACAGGATCCGCCGCTTATAACGCTTCAATCAGCTACACGTTGCAGGCATCAAACAGAAGTGCATTCAATGACACCGTACTCAACAGCACTTCTGCATCCATGAGAAGTTTCGTGGGCTTGCAGATAAGTCTTAACGGAGGTGCCCAGATCCTTTGGGTAGGTCTCAACAGGTCAGCAGCAACACCCCAGAGTTTCTTCCTGAATGCCAGCAGCAGGCTAGTCCTCATGGATAATACCACAGTTAATCTGGGCTACGTCCTATTTCTTATGAATTCGTACGGATGGTACACAGGCAGGGGCATGGCTTATGTGAGCTATTTTGCCGGTTCTTACAGCATACCCGGAACCTATGACATTGCCTTCAGCAATGTTCATGTGAACGGCAAAGGAGTCTTCAGCCAGGCAGCATTTGCGTGATTCCGCACAATGGATATCGACAGCAGAACAGCAGTTTGCTCAGTTAACACCTACGCAGTGGATATTTTCAGAAAATCCATCAGCTTGTCATGGATGCCAGGGCATACTCCAAGCGTGAATTACCAAGAGCCATAGCCATACTTCATGGTACTGGAGTCATGGAAGCGTTAGAAACACTGGGGTGCATAAAAACCACCATCTCTCAAAGAGCATGACGGGTCTGGGATGGCACCAGTTCAAACCAAGGCTCGCATACAGCCTCGGATGGAGAAAAGTAGATCTCATTGAAAAAGGCATTTCTGGTCCACCCTCTAATATCTGTTCGAAGTGCGTGAATATCAAGCCGGAACTGAAGCTTTCAGACAGAATATACTACTGCAACACACACAGCCCTCCATTGGACCGTGACCTGCATGGAACAATGAATATCTCCAATACGGGATTGATAAATGTGGGGAGGCCGCTCCCGAATTAATGCCTGCGAAAAGGGCTACAGCGGCGTAGCTCTCAAAAGGAGGACCCAGAGTTGTCACTCTGTGAACCGAGAACCCCCCGAATTTATATGCTGTGGGATGTCAGAGAACGCTTATAGCGGAACTATTCTAACTACGTTACTCCCTCTAATGACCACGGTCCCAATCTTCTTTGTGGTTTCCTCTGAGTTTTCTTCCACCTCATCGAGAACCATGTTCATGTGATCGTCGTAACCTGAAAGAATTCCTTCCAGGGTTCTGTTATCCTTCAGCAGCAGCGATACCTTCTTGTTGAGGTTTTCCTCCAGCATTTTCATAGGCATAATCATTTCATTCACTTCAGTTGAATTCGGTTTCTTCGGAATCTCCGTCTCTGTTCATAATGGCTCTAATCAGGCCCCTGATGATCTCCTTGACGTCGTCTAGCTCCTTCCTCATGGAGATTACCTCTCTGTTGAGCTTTTCGAAATCCAGGTTTGGCACGTTACTGTCTCCTTTCATCTCTTTTCACCATCCAGGTATATGGAACTGTAGTCAGAGGCAACTTTCCTCCTCTCCGGGGTCTCACAGTTTTCACACCATAGTCCGTTCTTGGTCAGGACAAGGAGGTTCCTGCATCTGTGACAAAGGGCCCTGACAACGCCAAGGTTTGGTTCACTTATGGTTATATCCACGAACCGGCCCGTTCTGATGACCTTAGCCCTTACAAGGTCCCCAATCAGCATGTCGCTGAAGTGATCGTTCCTGCCTCTTTCCCGGAAAGTGACAGTCTCATCTGTCTCCACGGGCATCGATCCGGGGGTGGATACGGCGCCGATCCTTATATGGTATGTACCGCGGTCATGCTTTATGACTCTTCCGAAGACTGTCTGACCGGGATGCAACCTAACCTTCTTCTTGAAGGTTGATACGTTCATCGTAAGCCTTTCATCATCAGGCTGTTTTGTACCGAGTGCGTTTGAGTATAGGTTCCCGCCATCCTCTGAAACGTTTTTACCGGGGAGATACTCTTCAGAAGTGCACAAGAAATCACCCGGAAACAGAACCTCATCACGAGCAGCCCCATGTGAAACGTGGTTCTCTCCTGTTCTGTTACTCTGCAAATCTAATCTAATCCTTCCTTTGGTTTGGGATTATACACGTTTAATTAATCTTTTTGATTGCAATCTCGATCCAAAGCGAAAACCGCAAAGTTGCCTGCTGATCCATAGGATTAATTCACGTAATAACTTACCCCGTTTGTGTTTACGGATGACAGGATATTTGTCTTTTCAAGAACGGGAAAGACAGAAAGCGGCGCTGTTTATCCCTGCATGCTGAGCAGGCGAAACGGTCCATACTTCATTCACTCCATTGAAGACATCTCCGCCTCACTTAAGGATGCCAGGATCTATCCGGAGAACTCACCTGAATTTACTGAGGCTGGTGACTTTCTGATTTTAAGGAGATCAGCCGATCTCATATTGAGACCCAGGAAGTTTCTGAGAGTGCTGGCGGAAGGCAGGAAACTCTATGGATATTCAAGGCTGTTGTACTGCCCGGCAATCGGGGATCCCTATCTGATCCCTGTCCTCGCTTATGCAGGAGTTCATGTGTTTGACGATCTATTTGTTATGGAAGAGAGCAAAAAAGGTGTCCTGTATACTCCCCTGGGGAAGCTGAGGTCTGACAGAATATCGTACGATGAGAACATGCAATATGTTGGCATGCTTATGCAAGCCTTAAGAACATCAATTCTAAATGGAACCTTGAGGGACCTGGTTGAGAAATATACCATGTCTGCCAAGGCAGTGGAGATACTGAGGATTGTCGATGAGGAATACTCTATGGAGGAGGAGAAAGTTTTTCCAGTGCGTACCCCGTTTGTGTATGCAAACTCACTTCAGTCGCTGAACAGACCGGATCTGGTGAGATATCGGGAGAAAATCTCCAGGGAATACGTGAGACCTTCAGGTCTTGAGTATGCCCTTCTCATTCCCTGTTCTGCCAGAAAACCCTATTCCTCGTCTGCCTCCCACAGGAGGCTCATCAACACATTAGGCAGCCTCAGGAATAACCTGCACGAGATCATAGTGACATCACCCGTTGGGCTGGTGCCAAGAGAACTGGAAAATAGTTACCCGCCCAGGTTTTATGATATACCGGTTATCGGGAAGTGGTTTGAAGAGGAAAAGACTATGATACTTGAGATGCTGGGTTCATATTTTGCGAGAAATAATTATAAGAAGGTTATAGCCTACATAGGAGACGATCTGAAATTCATCGAGTCGGCACTTCCCCCAGGATCAGAAGTCATTCATGGAAAACTCACGGATGAGTCTGGTCTGAAACAACTGGAAATGACATTAAGGGACGTTAAGACATCTTCCCGTTTGGACGCACGATCCAGGCTCCTGATGGACATGATCAGCCAGGCCGCGTTTCAGTTTGGATCCTGGATAGTCCCATATCTGGAGAACAGCAGGATTACCATGAGCTATAACCAGCAGATGATATCTGTCAACGGCAAAGTTCTGCTCGTGTATAATGACTCACTGGGCAAGTTCACCATAACGAAGGCCATGGGTGAATTATTCCTGAAGGAGGGCAGATATGTGGTATCCATCGATGATTTTAAGCCGACTGCAAATGTTTACCCGGTTGGAATTACCGGGGTTACTGAAGATATCCGGCCTGAGGATGAAGTAGTCATTGCGCACAGGGATTCCGTCAGGGGGGTAGGCATTGCCCGGATGCCTGTCCTGGCCATGAAAACCCTGAAAAAAGGGGTTGCAGTGAAAGTCAGGTAAATTTCCCTGCCACCTGAGTGGTTTGAATAAATGGTCACCGGCATCTATGGCACATTTCCATAAGCTTCACGTTTTTCTGCTCCAAAAGTTATAAATATATACCCATACTGTTATTACATTGCAGAAGAAAGTTATAGCCATGGCGGTCGCGGGTGTAATTTTGATGAGCACCGCGTTCTTTTTCTTCCATCCATACTACCCGGCAGGGCAACCGTTAAGTATTAAGACCCCGCCCCCGCCTAAGACCATCCCTCCCAATTTCTCATTTTTCCAGAACCAGACTGCTGACATATGGAATCTTGGGAAGATCAGTGCCAATGTCACCAACTTTAATTTCTCGACGATATCGGGAAACACCAATACCACGGTGGAAGGATATCTTAGTTCAACAAACGGTACTCCTATCTCGGGTACCGGCGTATATGTTGCCGAGTACCCCCTTGCAGTGTACCTGAAAACAGATTCCAGCGGCAAGTATATGTTCCACACAACAAAATTCGGTTATGGGCATATACTGATCAAGCCCGCGCACTACAGAAGGGAAGCGGTTACTTTCAACCTCAACGGCGGGATTCTTTGGAGGAACCTGACATTCCAGCCTGCAGAACTACATGACCTGAGTGGATTCACTCTATCATCCAACGGGTCTGCCGTATCGGGGGTCTCCCTTTATTTCAACGGGACCATGGGCACCAATACCACCATGAGCAGCAGTGATGGATTCTATAGCATCAGTTTATATAATGACACTTACCAGATAGCCGTTTATGCCCAGGGATACACCAATGTGCCTTCGCCAAATTACCTGCTGCTGCGCGGAAACCATCCAGGGCTGTTTAACCTGACCCTAAAGCAGAGCAACACGCCGTATACTATTAACGGAAAAGTTGTCACAGTGGGTAATCATCCTGTGCCTTCTGCGGTTGTGACTGATGTGCTGACTTCCACTCCAACCTATTCGGCTCTGGATGGGAATTTTTCAGTTCCCGCCTCAAGCGGGATAAACACCCTCATAACTACTCATCTTGGCTTCTACGAGAACATGACAAATATCTCGGTGATGCACTCAAACGTTTATAACGTCACGGTTTTCCTGAAGCCTATAGACCCCTTTCTCAACGCGACCCTTAACGCATCTGCAACGATTCCCCTCAACAGTTCAAACGTGAATTACTCCGATCCCGTGAATGCGACCATCATCGGATATGTTTTTGGATGGAACAATATGCCGGTGGCCGACCAGACCTTCACGGTTGGATTGAGGCTTAATGGTAGTGTATTTCAGGGCAAGGTACCTACCAACGTCAATGGGATGTATGGTTTTAAGCTGGAGTATGGAGGCTATTACAACCTCTCATTCTCATCTCCCATATACAAAACAGGATGCCTGTCTTTTCATCTCACAGGCAGGTATGTGTATAAGAACGTCTCGGTAGCTACCATATCATCGCTCTTTGGCACCCTATCTGGCAGCATAATAAACAAGGTGGACGGCAAAGCAGTTCAGAATGCAACAGTCTCAATCTTTGGAGGCAACCTTCCGAAGATTAATGTTTCCGCTGGCGGAGGGCTCACAGGAAATTACAACATGCAGACATACCCGGGTTATTATAACCTGAACGTCACTGGGCCAGGATTTTCAGAGAATTTGTCCAATGCGGTTTTTCCATCTGCATCAGATTCTACCATCGGGATCGATCTTAACCCATCCAGATATATCGGGCCGGGTGTTTCCAGGTGGAATGTATCTGACGGAACGGACCTGCCTTCAGTCCCAGCAAGTGGTCCAGGATCTCCAGGGGCAAACGTAAACGTCGGCAGTACTTACTTTGAAACCCCTATAAGTGTTAGTCTGACGCTTTCGATATCCGGTCATCCAGAAGCCGGTCTCAGATTCGAACTCTATGTGAGCGTAAATGACGTTCACTACAGGTGGATCAACCAGACCAACCCGTCCGGCAATTCAATCCTCAAGCTTTATAACACGGGGGAATATGATTTTCTGGTGGAATCCCTCAACTCAAATTCCTCTCCCATCCTAACGCAGATCCTGTCTGACCAGGGTTTGAGTATTTCTCTTACCGCGCGCCTGGATTACAGGATGTCTGTAATAATTACCAATTCCTACAACCAGACACATGGGATAACAAACTTATCCGTGCCGCGTCAGGTTCTCAATGTCACTAACTCCATCTTCCCCATAAGCTTCCATGCGAACCAGTCTCTGTCAGGTACAAATTTCTCCTCCCTTTTGCCTGATGGCACCTACAATCTCTCGTATTTAAACAGTGCATATGTAACAAACAGTACTTCCCTGTCCCTTCTCGGGTCACAGCTCAAATATGACTGGAGTGCAACCCCATATCTTCTTATACTGAACTATAAAACAGCCGCAGCGTGGGGGGTGAATATAATCGCGAGATCCACGGACATATGGAGCAACCATACTGCCGGTCCGGGCTCCGTGATTGAGTATTTGTCCGCGGGAAGCTTTGCCCTGTATTTCTACCTTTCCGGTTATGGAAGTCCCACCAATTCGACAACCATGACGCTGGCCTCCTCAAGCCCGGAACAAACCCAGTACTATAACATAACAAATGAATCAGCCCAACTGATCTTCACCAGCGGGTCTTCAGTTTCCGGAGGCTATATTTTCAATTACAGCGGTTCCGTGAATAATGGCTACGCTTTCGCAGGTAACGTATCATCCCTGAATTATACACACCTACTGGGAGTGGCGCTGAATGGCGTACCATACACTTTTACGCCGTACCCCGAGGGTCAAACCACAACCTATTTCTCGTTTTCGCCGGTCAGTTTATCAGGGCATACGACTGTGGGCATAGATTTCAATGGAACCAGTTCCCCATCCACCACAATTAATATATTCTACTATTCTGTGAGCCAGCAAACATAGGGAGTATCCTGATGAGTGCCTCAAACAAGAGCTTTTTTGGAAGAATCTTTGGAATGGGAAAGAAGAATGCACCAATCGGCGCAAGAACCGTGGTCAACGTCAAGACCATTGGAGACATCCCCCCTGTTGTCGAAGCAAAGAGGCTCGTGGGGGACGGGAAGATAAAGGCCGCGGTCATCATTCTTTACAATGCTGCCAAGAAGGATTATATCAGGTTCTACGGAATAGACAACCCCGAGGGGGAAACCAACAGGCAGTTTATCATAAGGTCTTTTAAGTCATTTGGAGTGGAGATAAGCGAGGCGGGTTATACGGATAACTATGCCATTCTTGAGAAAGTGAATGATCCTCCCGTTATCAATGACTATAAGATCAATCAATTCAATACGCTTCGGAAGCTGACTTTCTTTTACCTGGATTTTTATGAAAAGACAAGATTCTCCAAGGATTTTGTTGCTGACGCAGAGATTATGATGGAGAAACTTTCCGATATTTACAATTATATGGACGTCGTCAAGCTGTACTTTACGGGAGTTGAGACCTGATGCCCTTAGAGTTTATTGCAATCGGTTCAATCACGGCCCCCCTCACATCCATAGTGGGTGACATACTCAACAACCCCCTCATCGATCTCAGGTTCCTGATACCGGTCATCACTCTTCTTTTCATAGTACTGTCCTTCAGGCACAGTTCAAAAAAGAGCGTTATCGATTCTCCACCCACACTGCAGCAGAAGAGGGAACCTTTCATTACACCAGACGACAGGCTCAGCTCCGAATTGAAAAGAATAGAACAGAACGACATGGAGTATTACATCAGGAGCTTCGAACACGATGTGGACAAGTTTAAGGAATATTCCAGAAAGCTAAAACTCCTGAAGCGGGAGTACTTCCGTTATGACAGGTGGGTCCTTTCCCAGAGACCCAAAAAGAGTCAGAAAGGTAAGAGGCTGCAGAAGGAGATTTTCGACGAGATAGTCTCACTTTATGCAGATCTGAAGAGCTTGCGGCTGTCTGTGATAACTACTGAAGACCAGCAGAGGTGAAAACACGTTGCTGAATCAAGAAGAATTGGTTAACATAAGGAAGAAGGTTAATGACATACAGAAGATACTTGCGGCAAAGGTAATCGGCTCTGAAAGGGTCAGCAGGTTCATGTTTGTTGCGCTGTTTTCTGATAATCATGTACTGATTGAAGGCGTGCCTGGACTCGCAAAAACAATGCTTGCTGCTGAGTTTTCGAAGCTGCTTGGCGTGACATTCAAGCGTATCCAGTTCACGCCGGATATGCTGCCGTCGGATATCACTGGAAGCATTTTCTTCAACCTGGAGACAAGGAAGATGGAGTTCAGGCATGGACCCATTTTCACAAACGTGCTCCTTGCAGACGAACTGAACAGGACACCACCCAAAGTCCAATCTGCGCTGCTTGAGGGGATGGAGGAAAAACAGGTTTCTGCAGGAGGAACCACGGAGAAGCTCCCCACTCCATTCTTTGTCATCGCAACACAGAACCCCATTGAACAGGAGGGAACTTTTCCGCTTGCAGAAGCACTGATGGACAGGTTCCTTTTCAGGTATTTTCTTACATATCCTGACAGGGAACAGGAAATCGGCATTCTTAGGTCTGTGGACGAGCCATCAGAGGCGACCGCAGATCCACTGGGTACTGATAACATCCTGAAAATAAGGGAAATGGTGTCACATGTCCATGTAACCACGGAAATCATGGAATACATGGTGGGGATAATAAGGGAGACCAGGGAAAACAGAAAGATATACCTCGGGGCTAGCCCGAGAACAACCGCCAAAATGCTCAAGGCGGCTAAGGCCAATGCCCTGGTGAACGGAAGAGATTACGTGATCCCCGAGGATGTCAAATACATCACCAACGAGATGCTCAATCACCGTCTCATAATGAATTCGGAGGCCATAATTGAGGCAGGATCACAGGTCAACAAAGCCATAGAGAAGATAATAGAGGAATCTGTCGAAAAAGTAAGGACTCCGGTATGATCAGAAAATCAGGATACGCCCTGCTGTCACTTGCCGTACTTTCCCTGATGGAGTCGATCTTTCTCGGACTCCAGTACTTCATAGTTTTCAGCCTGATTTTCCTCATAACGGTATGCTCCGACATAATCATTTTTAACATCACAAGAGCAGGGAACCTTGAACACATATGGATCCAGAGGAAAATGCAGGACAAGTACCAGATGAAGGGCAGGGGATTTCCCGTACAGCTCACCATACGCAACGACTCCGGGAGAACGCTGGCGTTCCACTACTATGACACGCTTTCAGATGTCTTCACCATAACGGGCGAATCTGAAGGATATCTGGTTATTAAGCCTGGAGAATCAAGGGTCATTAACTACAGGCTTGTATCCGGTGCCATAGGAAGATACCTTGTCGGGCCTGTTGTCATATACTCTGAGGATGCAATGAAGCTCTGTCTGGCCCAGTACGTCATAGAGAGAGCAGATGAAGTGAGGGTATCACCGTCCCTTTCAGAGCTCAGCGGGCTAAGGAGCGATCTCATAAGCAATATCAGGTTCACTTCGGGAATCCACAGGTCCAGGAATATAGGACAGGGCTACAACTTCTTCGGCATCAGGCCCTATACGATATCCGATGATTTCAGGTACGTAGCCTGGTCACGCTTCGGGGTGAGCGACGGGGAAGACCTCCAGATCAAGCAGATGGAGGAGGAAAGGCAACTTGATGTTTACCTGGCATTTGACTACTCCTACGGAGTCAACCTGGGCTATGGGTCAGTCAGGATGTTCGACAGGATTGTGATCAATGTCATTAATGCCGGCTACTCCGTGCTCAAGAACCATGATGGTGTAGGTTTCATTGTATTCAATGGTCAAAATGACTATTTTCTCAAGGCCACAAGATCTGACGAGTCTATCAGGAAACTTGAAAATCTCGTTGCCGAAATAAATCCAAGCGGAACGTTTGATCTCTTCAGGTCTGTCCGCAGGATATCGGAGATGGTGAAGAAGACCCCCCTGGTAATACTTATAACGCCCCTCGCCTACTCTGAAAAGCTTGAGCTTCCCCATGCATCCCTCATAACTCTTGGAAGCAGGCTTACGGTATTTCTGCTTGAACCGTCAGCGTTCATTGACATCTCTCAGGGAGGCAGTTCAGGCGCCATGCTGAAGAAGGGTGCAATACTCCGGAAAAAGGCGGAGCTTAAAGCAATTTCTTCGATTCTCAACAGGCTTGGACTATATTCTTACGTAAGTTCCGAAGATGACCTCTTTCGCAGGATAATGGCTGAATATCAGTACGGAAAGATATTGAGGTGAGATTCATGAATGTGGAATGGGATCAGTGGTATTTCCTCAACATTGGAATCATGCTGCCCTCAATCGCGGCATTCTTCTACGTTCTCCCGTACGGATACACGTCCATAGACTACTATATATTTGTCCCTCTCGCGCTGCTGCCGGTGGTGAAAAGGCTTGTGCCAAAATACACTTCGCCGTATGTCTACAACGTTGCGGGCATAATCGTCCTGCTCATCATTCTGGCGACCCTGCTGAATATTTATGGCTTTTTTACAGGAATTCCGCTCCTTTCCGGCATATACATTCCGCTCAACAGTGTTACGTTTTTCACCTTTGAAATGGACATAGTACTCGTGTCCATAGTGGAAGGGAGCCTTGCTAGGAGGCCAAACCAGGCTGTCGGAGCGATGGTCGGCACATTCGCTCTCCTGCTGGAATACGTTGCGGCCACCCTGGTAACATCTTACCAGTACTATCCGAATGTCTCCTCTGCCCTTTCTGCCCAGATGACTGCCATAGGCTTTTCCCCGATGACACCGTTCCTGCTCTCCTTTTACGTCGCGGATATGCTGGAGGCCTTCGCCATATATGGCCTGTTTATCCATGGAGGGTTATCCCCGGTGAGCGTTCTAGGGACCTCCATAAGCATCCCATTCCCACTGAACAGCATCTCGGGGCCAGTTGACCTGCTCCTACTGGGTACGCTGATGGCATCCGTCATCTTCATGGTTGTGAGATATTATGTCGGCGGTGAAAGTGATTACGAGGTCAGGCTCCAGGAACTGTTCCTGTCACTGACCATTGGATCAATTGCCGCCATAGCAGTCATTGTAATTATGAATCTGTCAGGTTATGCGGGATTTCAGTTTACGCTGCTCATGTTCTTTGTTCTGGCCCTGATCATGGCTACCTTGATCACATCCAGGAGAAGGCACCCCAAGCCGACCGGGAGAGAGAATAACACATGAACGGAGAGAGCGTAGCCATAAATGGCGGAACCGTGATAACCCAGGATCAGCGGCGGAGCATATTCAGGGCCAACCTGCTAGTGGAAGATGGGCTGATTACCAGAGTCTCACAGGAAAGATTGCATGGAGACGTTGAGATTCGGGCTGAGGGCAAGGCTGTAATGCCCGGTTTTGGAAACACACACTGCCACGCGGCCATGTCTCACCTGAAGGGGAAACTGGACGACATGGACCTTCACGCATTCCTCGAGAAGACCTTCGACCTGGATGCTAGGCGCACGGAAGAGGGCCTCTACAATTCTTCGCTTCTCTCCATGGCCGAGATGATTTCCTCAGGGATCACGCTTTTTTCCGATCTTTACTATGGAGAGGATGTTGTGGAAAAGGCTGCGTTGAAATCCGGAATAAGATCCGCATTATTCTGGAACACCCTTGACGAAAATTTAACCACCCAAAAGGGCAATCCTGTGAGGAATGCGGAGAAATTTATCAGGTCTGACAGGACAAGCGACCTGATTCAGCGTGGCATTGGAATTCAGGGTGTATATGTGGCATCAGACGACCTTTTCTCTCAGGTTAATGAGGTAGCGGAGAGATACTCTGCGCTCATTCACATGCACCTATCAGAGACCAGGAAAGAGGTATATGATTGCCTCAGGGAGAGAGGGAAAAGACCCGTTGAACTTCTGGCCTCCCTGAATTTTCTCTCCTCCCGCGTCATTGTTGCGCATTCAGTATGGGTCAACATGAACGAGCTTAACTCAATGGCAAAGGCAGGCACCAAGGTTTCTTGGAATGCCATAAGCAACGCTAAACTGGGCGAGGGTGGTGTAGCCCCCATACCGGAGATGCTCAGGAGGGGAATCCCAGTGTCTCTAGGCACGGACAGCAATGGATCAAACAACTCTCTGAACATGTTTGAGTGCATGAAGTTTTCATCACTGCAGGTCAAGGGGCAGCGGTGGGACGCATCACAGATGGATGCCCAGACCATGCTTGATATGGCAACCATGGAGGGCTACAGATCCCTTGGCCTCACCAACGGCGGGATCATCACGGAGGGATCACTGGCCGACATAATCACTCTGGATTTGAAGGCGCCAAATATGATCCCGTCATCTCCAGACAACCTGGTTCAGAACATAGTTTACTCAGCAAACCCGGAAAACGTATGCGATGTGTTGATTGGAGGGAATATTGTGAAGAGGAATCATAAACTTACCACAATCGACCCGCGCAGCCTCATCGAAGCAAATTTTGTCTAGATTTGATGGCCCAGCTTCTCCCTTTTCGTATCAAGATAGACCCTGTCAAATGGAGTTGCTTCCACCACTATGGGAATCCTGCTCTGGATCTTTATGCCGTGTTCCTCAAGGTACTTGAATTTCGACGGGTTGTTTGACATGAGGGCAATGCTCTTTATGCCAAAAAAAGTGATAACATCCTTTGCAAAATCATAATCCCGATTGTCAATGGGAAGGCCCAGCTTGACATTCGCCTCCACCGTATCATATCCCTGTTCCTGCAGGCTGTACGCCTTGATCTTGTTGAGGAGTCCAATGCCTCTGCCCTCCTGCCTCAGGTAGATAAGAATGCCAATCTCTTGCTTTCCAAGATACTCCATCGACTGTTCGAGCTGCTGCCTGCAATCGCATCTCTTGGAGGTGAACACGTCGCCCGTCAGGCACTCCGAGTGTATTCTCGTTGGAACGTTCTCCGCTCCCGAAAGCTCCTTTTCATCACCCCTGACCAGTACCGCGTTGTCATCGTTTCCATCGCCCTTGAAGGTGAATATCTCGAAAAGGCCGTAACGCGTTGGAAGCTGTGCTTTGGCAAATAGCTCAATCATCGCCTGAGCAGGATTTCCATATTCTATAAAAAGTTGAATAAAATTTTTTCTGTGAACTTGAACTCGCATGCATCTTATGGTTCAGGTGCCTTTATTATTCAACAGCAATCCTCTCTCTGTTTTCAGGCAACGAAAGGGCCCATTGGTTCCTGTCATCCCAGATTATATCAAGGCTCCGTCACGGAATCTGACATCCTCCCACCCCTGAAGGGTGTGGGGTTCCTGCTTCATTGACAGTGCCTCCTTCATTCGTTCTGGGGGTCTTACTCCATCTCTCACTGACCCTTTCGGGCAGCTTATCAGGCTTCAAATCCCGCATGCCCTGCGGTACTTTATTGGATATACTTGCCACCACATTAAAGGTTGCCTCACTAACCCACGACTGAAGTCTGTGGGCTTGCGTTCGGTTTTTGGTCAGGGATAAGTGGGAACGGACTCATTTTGTATCCTGCTCATGGTATGAGGCGCTATTTCACATTTTCCTCAGTCTTCTGGTTATAATCAACTCCTCCTCCCTTTTGAATATATAATATTCCAGTTCCCCGTTGAGTTCTCTTTCTATCTGGTTCTTCAATTCGTAATAGGCCTCGGTCTGTATTGGGAACCTGAAAAATACCTTTCCTGCATTAAGGGACTTGAGTTTAGCAACTAGATCAGGTCTGGTGCATTGGCCTGCTACCTGATAAATTTCTCCGGGGAAACTCTTACCGTCAATATCTTTGCCTGTAAGGACCATCCGTCTGCCATCCTTTTGAACCAGGGCTAGATTCTCTATGCCCGTCACTCTCGATAACAGTCCTGCCCTGATAACAGACTGATCAGGGAGAAGAATAAGATCGCCTGGAGCATCCGCCACTTTCAGGTTAACGTTTTCCGGATCTCCCGATATCACTTTCATATCAGGCAAGATCACTGCTCTTCTCTTCACATCTGAAATGGATGACGAGTAATAGGTCAGTCTGGAAACCGATCCGTTGGTTGAAATGTACTCCAGTTCGCCCGGAAAAGGGAAATTCTGTATGGACATCATTGGTGGCAGGTCGAATACAAAATGTTCAGTTTTTCCGGAAAGCTTATTCACAATTGCTTCAGGATCAGGCAGGAGTTCCGACAATTTGGCAATGGAACTCCTGTGGGGCCTGAGAGGGTCGGAAAAGACAACGGAGCCACTATGGACATCAACGGTCCTGTTGACGTCGGGAAACCTACCATTGACGAGGTGCAGATTCTCTGCGCCATAGACCATACGATTGAGCCTCGCAAGTCTGTATCTGATCGCATCAGGCTCAATGCCAGTTGTGGTGTTTACCATTGAAAACATGATCGCCTGGAGTCCGGCTCCACATCCAATGTCCACGACTTCATACCCCTTAAGTCTTCCAGCCCTGTATTTGCCCACCATTTCCGGTGTAGCATACATGGCGGAGTAAGAGTCTAGCCAGAGTCCTCTCCACATTGAGTACCGGGAAATGCATCTCATCCTCGCCTCCGAGACTTCCAGTAGAAAATCATTTACCAGGGCTGAACCCTGGATACGGTTCTTGATTGCGTTTCTGGAGTAGCCTGTTCTCTTCAGTTCAATAATCGCTTCTATTCGCCCATTGGCTTTTCCCAGATCTTCCCTGGAGCTTTCAAGCCTTTCCAGATACTGCTCAATCGATTGACCCATGATTATCAAGGCTCACATTTGCTCAACATGCATCCACCTGCATTGCACGGCAAAGAAATATAATTGCTCTTCCACATGGCGGTGAGAGGATACATGGAGTTTCTGCGTTCCGGCAAGGTGAAGGATGTATACGAAGATGGTGACCATCTGGTTTTCAAGTTCAGTAACAGGATCTCCGTGTTTGACAAGATCATACCAAACATTGTCCCGGATAAAGGGGCTTCACTTTGCAGAACGGCGTCTTACTGGTTTATACAGGTTGAAAAGGAACTAGGCATAGCTACACACTACCTTTCAACTCAGGATCAAACGACAATGCTGGTGAAGAAATTCAGGACGCAGGAAAGGGTAAGGACGACAGGGGAGAAAAACTACGTAATCCCGCTGGAATTTGTCATCAGATACTATGCAGCCGGCTCTCTGCTGGACAGGATCAGCAGCGGAAAGGTTTCCGCTTCTGACCTGGGAATGAAATCGATGCCCGCACATGGAGAGAAGCTACCTCAGCCCTATCTGGAGGTAACAACAAAGTTTGAGAAATTTGACCGTCCACTCACGCGATCTGAAGCATGCGAGATAGCGGGCATCTCAGGCGAAGAGCTGGACGAGATATTTGAGACCGCTCTGAGGATAGATACACTAATAGACAGGAATGCTGCAAAATCAGGGCTTATCCACGCGGACGGCAAGAAGGAATTTGCACTGGATGACAGCAGGCAGCCTGTGGTTGTGGATACTTTCGGTACAGCAGATGAAGATCGCTTCTGGGACAGGGAGAAACTGTTGAAGGGGACCGTGGAGGAGTACAGCAAGGAGTTTGTCAGGCAGTACTACCGGAGGATCGGGTACCATGAAAGCCTCTACGCTGCAAGGTCAGCAGGAAAAAGTGAACCGGAAATCCCACCACTCCCTGATGAAATGGTGGTGTCTGTCTCCTCACTTTACAGGAAGATGTACGAGATGCTCACTCTCAACAGGTGGTGAAAGCATGAAATACAGGGATTTTGGGAGAACCGGCATGAAAGTCTCGGTACTGGGAATGGGATGCTGGCA
This sequence comes from Thermoplasmata archaeon, assembly GCA_021802055.1. Lineage (GTDB taxonomy): Archaea > Thermoplasmatota > Thermoplasmata > Thermoplasmatales > Thermoplasmataceae > JAKAFX01. Next base: position 45,682 of record JAKAAY010000008.1, on the reverse strand, counting down.
GGCCGGGATGCAGTCATGGGGGAATGACTACTCTACTGATGACATACATGAAGCAATAAAGACATCAAGTCAGGCAGGCGTCAATTTTTTCGATACGGCAGAGATTTATGGCAAAGGCGTTTCGGAGAGGACCCTTGCTACGGCACTGAAGGATGATAATATATACATTGCTACCAAGGTAGCCGGTTTTAACGGAGGAAATGCCGAGAAGTCCGCAAAACTCTCATATGAACGCCTCGGACGTCCCATTGACCTCTACCAGCTCCACTGGGTTCCCAGCTATTATACGGGTATAAAAAAAGCTATTCGGAGCCTTGAAAACTGCGTAAGGTCCGGATGGGTCAGGCATATTGGAGTGAGTAACTTCCCCCTTGCTGAGCTTCAGATCGCGATAGAAAGCACGGAGAAGGAGGATGTTGTATCTGATCAGCTCGAATTCTCAATTGCTGATCGAAGGTTGGAAAACGGACTCATGGAATTTACCAGGAAGAATGGAGTAGAGATCATAGCATACAGTCCGCTCGGCAGAGGCATGCTCACCGGAAAGTACAGGCAGACAGGCCCACCAAAGGATTTCGCAAGGAGGTTCTATTCTGGAAAGAGGAAGTATCTCCAAACCGAACTGCTGGATGCAATTCACACCATCGCCGAAAAACACTCATGCAGCGATGCAGAGGTGAGCCTTGCATGGGTTATTTCTAAGGGAGCCCTGCCAATACCCGGTGCAAAGAATAGAACACAGGCAGAGGGAAATGCAAGATCATCCGAGGTGAGCCTGAAAAAGGAAGAGATTGACACCATTGACCGGCTCTCACTCGGCTTCAAGGAAGGGACGTACAGAAACATCGTACCCCGGGTGGTGCCGGATGTCCTTGTAAAATCCTTCACAAGCCTTGGGATTTAACGAGGAAGGATTACAATCCCCGCCCTGGGGTATGAGGAATATGGGGAAAACCCCAATTCTTCACTGAAGTCCTAATTCAATCTGGTTTTCAATGTGGTGCCAGAATTGATGCTCTATCTCATATGACCAGAGTGACTCTGGTACCTCTATAAATGCGACTACGGGCGCAAAGAAGAACGCCTCAAGGGCTGCCACTCCAAGATCCTGCAACCATTTACCCACTCCAATCTTGACTTTCACATCTGAGCTATCTCCCTCAACTATTATGGTGAATGCCCTGTCCATGGCAAGCAGTGTTCTGAATATCCCGCCCTTTCTTACCTGGATGAGGTGACCCTTTGGATGAACGCCATCCTGGATCTTGAATCCCTCTTCTGAAAAAAATGTCTTGATGGCTTCTGCAAGCTTATCCACATTCACATCCTTGCCTGTGTATTCTCTGCTGGCAAACTTCATATCTGCTTATCATGCGATCTTATTTAGAGTTAGCCCAAGCGAAGAGTAAACAGGTATTAGATATCAGTAAGAGGATAAACATGATTACCAATAATCTTATTTACCTGTTATCAATCTCTCCTCATGGCAGAAGACAAGAATAGTGATACGAACAGCGAAAATGATGAAAGAACTACCATATCCGTAAAGGGCGTGAGCAAGGATATCTATGACAGAATGAGCAGGATAGCGAGGGAAACGGGCAGGACCATAGGGGAAGTGACAAACGATGCCTACAGGGTATTCATAGGCACGTTTGAGGGTGCCCTGGGTATATCCAGGGAGTTCATCAAGGGAGCTAAATCCACGCATGTCTATGTTGTATCCAACATAAAGAAGCTGGAAATGAGCGGAGAGGACATCAAGGAGCTTGGCGGAAGAGTTTCATTCAGGAATATTGAATCGCTGACTTTCAAAGACATTTCTCAGGAAGACTTCGATAGCAGGGTCGATTCCATTCTCCAGGTCAGAAAGCTTACGCTTCCACATGGAATAAAAAAGTCCTCAGTGGTGGTAAAGTGCAACTTTGTGGACAACATCGTGTTCGAGGAATAGAACATCGAACACTCTCATTTCTATTTTTAGTTTCAAGAAAGCACGTCTGCAACAGAAATTATGAATAATATCAAACCATTGTCACCACAATGGGAAACGGTTATAACGCCACTGTACAGTCAATTCTGGACTTCGCAGGCGCCGATAAAGTTCTTTCCTTCGACCTGGAAACACTAGTTGCTGACAGCGGGGGTTTTCTCAACAACGAAAGGATCATAGCGATCTCTGCAAGCTATGGTTTTCCGGAAATCAATGATCGGATTTTCATTTCAAAAAAATATCCGGAATCCGACGAAATCAATCTTCTCAGGGATTTCGACACGCTTCTGAAGGAAGTATCGCCTGAGATAATCATCGGCTATAACCATTCAGGGTACGACATCCCGCTGATCCAGAAGAAGCTGAGGTCGCTCACTATCCAGGAAAGACTTCGGAATATTGAATATTATTTTGCCACATCTTATTGTCTCGACATGATGTATGTAATCGCAGATGATTTGAAGGAAAAAACCGGGGAGTACATAATCAGAAAGCTTGATAATGTGGTTACTCACAAAGCATACAGTCACCTTGACCTGCGCCGGGTCAAGGACCGTGTATTCCTACCCGGCCTCAACAAGGGAGAATCCATAAAAAAGCTATGGCTCGAAGACAAGGGTAAATTAATCGAATATGCTTTGGGAGACAGCCATGATATACTTGTTATCTTCAACGATATTTTTGGCAGTAAATCCAGTTAACGGTTCCCGTACTTGAACACCACTTCAGTGATGTTCTCCACATATTCCCTGAAAATGCGGATGATATCCCGGGACGTGATGACGCCCACAACCTTGCCGTTTTCCATCACTGGAAGTCTCCTTATGCGGTTCTCCTGCATGATGCTCACCAGCTTGTCTGTTGGCGTATCTTTCTGTACAGAGACAAAACCATGGCTCATGATCTCAGACACTTTGGTCTTTACCGGATCGGCTCCCTTAGCCATAACCTTGGATACCATGTCCCATTCCGTTACTATACCGGTGGGCACATTATCCCTTGTCACAATGAGAAAGCCTGTCCCTATACTCTGCATCATATTCGCTGCTTCGAAGATCGTAGAGTCCTCAGGTATCCCCTTGAAACTTTCTCTCATGATGTCCGAAGCGTATAGAACCATCACGCGAGGGATTGGTGATACATATTAAAAGGTTGTGAAAACCCGCATTTTTCTGAATGTACAAGGGCACTTCGCAATTTGTCATTTTCTCTGTTTTTGCCTTCATGTTTGACGCACGACCGATCTGGTTTCACAACCCCTAAAAAGAGGTTAAATACCATAATCGAATGCACATAGGCTTTTACAAAGGTGAATTTTCAATGAACGCTCAGATGCAAACTGGAACAACGACCGTAGGGATCACACTAAAAGATACAGTCATAATGGCCACGGAGAGAAGGGTGACCATGGATCACTTCATTGCTCACAAGGATGGCAGGAAACTGTATCAGATCGATGACTCTTCTGCAATGACCATTGCAGGTCTAGTTGGTGACGCCCAGGTCCTGGTAAGATACATGCAGGCGGAACTGAAGCTGTTCAGGCTGCAGCGAAAGATTGGAATGCCCCTGGATGCTGCTGCTACCTTGCTCTCCAACATACTTAACCAGTCAAAGTTTTATCCCTATATGGTACAGATACTGATTGGCGGTGTTGATACATCTCCGCATGTGTTTTCCGTTGACGCAGCCGGGGGAAGCGTGGAGGATGTTTACGCCAGCACCGGCTCTGGATCCCCCTTCGTATATGGTGTTCTTGAGACTAGTTATGATAAGAACCTCTCTGTGAATGACGGGGTTAATCTGGTTGTCAGGGCTATATCCGCAGCTAAGTCAAGGGACTCAGCGTCCGGAGGCATGATAGATGTTGCTGTCATTGACGCCAAGAAGGGCTACAGCCAGGTTCCGGAGAACGAGATCCGCGAGAGGGTTAAGTCCCTTAACCTGACCATTTAAAAACCATCCATTTTACTTTCAAATCCAACTATATAACTATTTAACTGATATTAAAAGGAGCAGTTTGCAATGTCTTTTAAGGACTATCTCTCAGACGCACGAGCAATTTTCGATAGGCTATACCCCGATAACAAAATATCGGAAGTTGATTACGAAGGGCCGAACATAATAGTCTACACCAAGGACGAAACCCTCTTCTCAAAACGCGATGATCTAGCAAGACAGATTGCCCAGGAGATAAGGCGACGGATCATAATCCGGCCAGATCCATCCATCCTTGAATCCGAGGAAGGGACCGACAAGGCAATCAGGGCACTCATCCCTGAAAAGGCAGGAATCCAGGACCTTTATTTTGAGCCGGACACAGGGGAAGTGGTCATTGAATGCGATGAACCATCAATTATTACCGGAAGGGATTCCGAGGTAATCCACCAGATCAAGATCCAGACAAAGTGGTCCCCGCGTGTTGTGAGGGCCCCGCCCATGTATTCAAGAACGGTCAAGGAAACAAGAGAACTTTTGAGAGACGTTAAGAAAGAACGGAAAGAATTTCTTCATAACCTTGGCTTGAAGCTCAACGTTCCCCCCATGCCGGGAGAGACCTGGATAAGAATCACCGCGCTTGGAGGACACAGGGAGGTGGGAAGAAGTGCAACTCTGGTTTCCACAAGTAACTCCAGGATACTGGTGGACTGTGGAATGCTCAATTCTCCGGCGGATGACTCACCATGGGCCGGAGCACCATACCTATACCTCCCCGAGGTACAGCCGTTTAGTTCCCTTGATGCGGTAATTTTGACACATGCCCATCTCGATCACTCGGGCCTTGCGCCAATACTCTACAAGTATGGGTACGAGGGCCCCATCTACATGACCCCTCCTACCCGGGATCTTTCGGCACTGCTTCAGAACGACTACATCAAGGTTGCCCATATGGAGGGGCACAAGGCTCCATATGAATCCAAGCACATCAGGGAAGAGATCAAGAGATCCGTTGTCCTCAAGTACAACGAAACAACGGATATCACAAGGGATACGCGACTGACGTTCTTCAACGCCGGACACATTCTTGGATCAGCATCTGTTCACCTGCATATTGGTGAGGGAATCTACAACATTGTTCTGAGCGGTGATGTGAAGTTTGAGAAGTCATGGCTCTTCAACCAGGCTAACAACCGGTTTCCAAGGGTTGAAACCTTCATGACAGAATCCACATATGCGGGAAGAGACGACTACTCCCATACCAGGGCGGAGGCAGGAAAGACTCTTGTGGACATTATAAACCGCACGTTTGCAAAGAACGGTTCCGTTCTCATACCAGTCTTTGCCGTGGGCAGGAGTCAGGAGGTCATGCTTGTGCTGGAACAGGCAATGAGGGAAAAACAGATTCCGGAGACTACTGTTTACCTTGACGGGATGATAATGGAAGCAACCGCAATACATGCAGCCTATCCGGAGTATCTCAACAGGGAACTTAGGGAAAAGATCATGGTGAAAGGAGAAAACCCATTTCTCAGCAGCATTTTCAAGAGGGTAGAAAGCAGCAACGAGAGAAGAGAAATCTGCGATTCTTCCAACAGCTATATTGTCCTTGCCACGTCGGGAATGATGAATGGCGGGCCGGTTATGGAATATTTCAAGTCATGGGCACCTGAACAGAAACACTCCCTTGTCTTTGTGGGATACCAGGCGGAAGGGACTCTGGGTAGAAGAATACAGAGGGGCGCAGAAGAGTTAACGCTCTCTGACGGGGGAAGGGCAAACAAGTACCAGATCAAGATGAATGTGGAAAATGCGGAAGGGTTCTCCGGTCATTCAGATAAAAGGCAGCTTTTGGCGTACATTGCCACCATGCAGCCAAGGCCACACAGGATCCTGGTGAACCATGGAGACGGTGAGAAAGCCTATGAGTTTTCAAAGCAAATCAGGGCAAAGTTCGGGATAGAGGCAGTTTCTCTCAAGAACCTTGAGACCATAAGGGTTTACTGAGTATTCTCACGCGCGACTTTATTGTGGTCTTCTCAGGAGAAGTTTTGCGCTGAATTCCAGGGCCCTTGCGATGCAGGAAAGTCCCAAATTAAACGACATATGGGATTCAGAGGCTTTCTTGGTCGGGACACTGTAAGGTGGAATGGCATTCCCGGGAAATTCCCTGCAGAGCAGAGGAAAAACGGGGAACGATCACTGGCAATGATCCCCTAGCGTAAGGCATGGGAAGGACTATCCAGAACGCATGATAGGGGCAAAAGACTGACGTGCTCCCCTAATTATTTGGACAGTTACAAGAGAGAATATATAGAGATTAGAAGATATGAGGAGGAGTCCAGAGGGGTCTGCAAATCTCCTGCACACTCCGGGAGGTATGGTGATCTGGAATGGCAGAGAAATTCAAAGTTGAGCAGAAGGAGCAGATCGTCATCGGTCTGGTAATGACCGATGGAATACCCATACACCATGAGCACAGATCAAACCCTAGCCAGATGTAATGGTGTCTTGGAGGCACTTAAGGATCTGAAACCTTCCTCTTTTACACAATCAAAGCCGGCATGCCTCTAGTTGGAATGGTTTCTCAGAGAGGGAATCTCCCGCCGGGGAAAATCTTGTTCCAGTCCTCAAGGAACCTTGCAAGCCCTTCATCTGTCTTTGGGTGCTGTGGAAGTTTTTTAAGAACGTCGAAGGGAAGAGTGACAATGTCTGCGCCTATTAGAGCAGACCTTACTACATGGACAGGATTCCTTACGGAAGCCACAAGAATCTTTGTCTGGATGTCATAATTCACAAAGATGGTTTTTATCTGTTCAATCAGGGTCATCCCGTCCTCGGCTATGTCGTCCAGTCTGCCCACGAATGGCGACACATATTCTGCCCCGCTCTTTGCAGCAAACAGCGCCTGGATAGGGCTGAACACAAGAGTACAGTTGACAGGAATGCTTCTCTCCCTGAGCTTCTTGATTGCAGCAAGACCGTCAAGCGTCATGGGGATTTTTACAACGGCGTTCGGTCCCAGCGCAGCGATCTTCTCTGCCTGCTTCATCATCCCGGAAAAGTCAGTGGCAACCACTTCGAGGCTTACTGGTCCGGGTGTAACCTTCAATATCTCTTTGGCGGCAGCAGCGAAATCTTTGACTCCTGCCCTTTCCATGAGTGAAGGATTGGTGGTTACCCCATCAACGAGTCCCCATTCCACTCCCTTTCTGATCTCATCTATGTTAGCGGTGTCCAGGAAAATCTTCATGCAATATCTCCTCCCCGGAAAACATCCTCGGATATTTTAGCTATGTCATGGACCCCCAGGTGGAAATAATCAAACAGTTCCCATGCTCCACCTGACTTTCCGAATGTATCTCTCATGCCAATTCTTCTCACTGGCACTGGACAGTATTCACTCGTTACTTCAGCGACCCGGCTGCCCAGTCCGTTGTATATGGAATGCTCTTCAGCAGTTACTATTTTTCCCGTCTCCCGTGCAGCCTTCACTATGGCTTCCCTGTCTATGGGCTTGATTGATGACATGTTTATCACGCGGGTGTCAATCCCCTTGTTCTTCAGTTCCTCCGCCGCCTTGAGCGAGAATGCAACCATCGCGCCATTGGCAATGATTGTCAGGTCTGAACCGTCTCTCATGGTAACTGACCGGCCAAGCTTGAACTCATAGCCCGGGTCGTTGAGCACTGGAAACTTTTCCCTCGTCAGCCTGGTATATGACGGCGTTTTTAGTTCTTCGTGCAGAAACCTGATTACTGCTCTGGTTTCCACTGAGTCCACCGGAACTATCACCTTCATGTTGGGTAGCCCGGACATTATGCCTACATCCTCTACTATCTGGTGTGTTGCGCCATCCTCACCGACAGTAATGCCGGCGTGTGTAACCACGAACTTCACGTTGATATTGTTATAACAGACAGACTGTCTGATCTGCTCATAGGTTCTTGTCAGGAAAACGGCAAAGGTTGATACAAAGACCTTCTTCCCACCCAATGCAAGACCAGCCGACGTCGATACCATGGACTGTTCCGAGATCCCCATATTGAAGAACCGATCAGGGAACTTCTGCCCAAACAGCCCGGTTTTGGTTGAGCTGGACAGATCCGCGTCAAGAACAACCACATCCCGGTCCTTCTCGCCGATCCTCACAAGTTCCTCGCCGTAGTTCTCCCTGAGGCTTTCGGAAATCATTTATGCATCACCGATCTCTGAAAGGGCTTTCTGGTACATCTCTTCACTTTCAGGGGGGGAACCATGATACTTTGGATTGTTCTCCATATAGCTTACCCCCTTTCCTTTCACCGTTCTCGCGATGATAAAAGTGGGGATATCCCTCTGCCTCTTCGCACTCTCTATTGCAGCCGTAATTTCTTCCACACTGTGGCCGTCGATCTCGAGTACATTCCACCCGAAGCTCTCCACTTTGCTCCTTATGTCCATCATTGGCATAATGTCCTCTGTAAAACCGTCAAGCTGTACCCCATTTCTGTCAAGTATCGCTATCAGATTCCCCAGTCTGAACTTATGACCGGCCATAAGGGATTCCCAAACGCTGCCCTCCTCTATTTCCCCGTCTCCAAGAATCACGAAAATATGGTTATCAAGAGAATCAAGCCTTGAGGCAAGTGCAAGCCCAACTCCTATGCCCAGACCCTGGCCGAGGGAACCGGTAGAAGCTTCTACCCCAGGTATGCCATAGTGTACATGCCCCTCCAGTTTTGATGCTAGCTTCCTGAATCCCTTCAGGCTGTCTTCCGGAATAAACCCCTTGAGCGCAAGTGCGGCATACAGCCCAGGAGATGCATGACCCTTGCTCAGAATCAGGCGATCTCTGTGTGGATCATCCGGGTTCGAAGGGGAAACGTTAAGCTCCCTGAAATAGAGTACAATAAGGATGTCTATTATGCTCAGGGATCCACCCGGATGGCCGCTCCTCGCAGAATGAACCATTTCTATTATGTGTCGTCTAGCTTTTCTTGCCAAATTGTAAAGTTCTTCGTCCGAAAGACTATGGGCCATTACTGAAATTCACCCGCCAAAAAAACAGGCAAGACCATCCACCAGGTGCCGACATAGTGGTTGATCTCACAACACAACATTGATCCTTAGATTAAAAATCTTTTTTAACAATTCAAGAGACTTCAACATAATTTGGGTTTTTCTGAAGAAAGCGCTTTTTGACAGGATAAAGAGAATGTTCCTGCAAGGTGCGAAACGCACTGTCAGACCAGCTCCAAGATTGTTGTTATGTGCCGGGAATTCAGTGGCAGACAGGCAAACTGGTATTTTGTGGCGATGAACATCAGGATCAAATGCCAGCGGAAGAGAATAATCTAAATAATGAAAAGATCATTGGGTTAATGCAGAGTTATGACTAAGTGTCCTGTTTGTGGTGTTAATTTTCAAAAGGGAGACTATGAAAGCCTCGCCAAGCACATAAGTCAGCTTAACGGTAAGAACGATCCTTTCCACGTGGGATTCATCAAGGACTATATTCCCATGGATAACCCCGACTCGCCTCAATTTCCGTCAAAGCTGAAAGGATTCTTCCAGATCAATGGCAATTCCCTGGCAGACTGGATGACATCCGTCTTTGTTAACAGATTTTATGGGGAAAAGCCACACCAGTTTATGGAAACCATGCAGAGACCCAAAAAGTCAATATTCCTTGGTTTTGGAGTTGAATATTACTTTTTCCTGAAACAGAAACTTAAATCACTCTCTTACGTCATGGCAAAAACAAATTACGATGATGTCCAGAGATTTGAAGCTAAAATCATAATGCCGGAGTTTCTCAACGACGGTACCGAAGGAAAATCACAGTTTTCATTGCTTTTCAAGATGTGCGAGACTCTGGGAGTCAACAAGGATACAATAGCAGCCTCTTCACCTCTGCCGCCAACCCTTCATTCGGTGAAGCTATGGAGCTCCATCGCGGAGTCTGACCCGTGGATTGAAGTCATGACCTCCATGAACCCCCTGGATATCCTTTACAGTCCAAAGATTAAGGAGAAGGGTGCGAAGACATTTTTCTATGGCGAAGGTGTGCTGACAAATGAATGGATACCTGATCAGGCCAAGGAGTTTCTTGCGTTCCTTTCCGATCCTTCCAGGGATTTCGCATTTGAGGGATTGAAGGTCATCGAGAAGTATGCCAAGGAACTGGATGCAATTGAGAGTGTTCAGGCTGTGTTCATAAGATCCCTTGATGCCTTGGATAGGCACCTCATAGCAAGGGTTACCCGGGCAAGACAGTACGAGGGGAAGGCGTAGTAGCTCAAGGAACTGCAATCCTTATAAGATAAGCATCACTTTACGCTAAATGCCTGATCTGATCCGTAAGTCCGTCTATATCGCCGGGAAAGATGTTAACATAGAAGTCGAGTACCGACTTAATTTTCAAGGATCCAAAAGTTGCGGTTTTATTAAAGTGCTCAGGGGAAGACCCATGAAGGACGAGGAGCAGTACGAGATATACATGGAACTTCTGGAATGCGGGCTCTCCCTACCAGAACTCAACAAGGCCATGGATAAAGTCAAGGATGAGATTGAGAATGGGGTCTTGGACGTGGAGCTCTAATTTCGCTCTTTGAGGTATATCTGAACCTTCACTTCATCGCCGTCCTTTAATGAAAGCTTTTCCCTGAGATAATACGGGGAAATGAGTTCAAGAACATCCCTGTGCACAGAGCGCTCCGGCATGAGCACAGCGCAGTCCACATTATTCACCTTGCACCTGAACGCCTTCGCACCCCCAAACGTTCGGTCTTCTGTCTTGAAGCCATGGATCTCTATGCCGCTTCTGTTGTTCAGCAATGCTATCTTCTCAGCATCAGAATCGCTGATTCTAAGGTTCAGGGTCCCAAGGTATGGGAGAAAATGAAGCTTTTCCTGAAACTGAACTATGTAATATTTTCGGGAAACGTAGTACCTGCCTTCACCCAAACCACTCTGAACCTGCCCCTGGACATCAATGTTCTCAACAGGATTCAAGGCGGATGTCAGTTCATTAAGTTCTTGCCTTAGGATTTCAATTCCCTTTTCTGTTATCACTATCCGCTGTTTCCTGCTTTCTGTCTTTCTTGTGATGTAGCCCTCATTTGAAAGTGAGATCAAAATCCTAGAGGCAGATTGCTGGCTAGTTGCAAGCATTTCTGCGAGTTTTATGGTGTTGATGAAACCAAAGTTTACGCTCCCGAACATGATCTTCATCTTCTTTAGAGCCTCAAATTCTATTCTTGTCAGCATCCGTCTTCACCTTTTCAATTATCTGGAACTAATAATACGACCACCTTTTGACACTGAATAGACTGGGATTCCGCAGTCCCGCAGTCTTGACTTCAGCGCCTTATCATTAGTAAGCACACAACCTCCAAGTTCTCTTGCACTGGAGATGATTGCGTCATCTCCTTCACCTTTGGAATTATACAGGGTAAGTGTTTTTGCCAGAGAAAGGGAGAGTCCAAACTTATTTTTTCCTGAAATGGAGCGGGTGAGCCCTTCAAGCTCCATTATGACCGACTTCGTAACAATTGCTTCCCGTATGTCTGGCGTAAGTACCTTGAGCTGGTTGAACGCTTTTTTTTCGACCAGGTAAACAAGAGCATTGGTATCAACAATCATTGGTCGTGGATTCATTTTGAGGCTATTATCTCAGAGAACGCGGTTGTTCCGAGGACCTTCTTTATCCTCACCTTTACCGTTTGTCCCTTCTTTCCGCCAGGTACTACGATCACATAACCACCAAGGTGAGAACGGCCTTCCCCGGATTTCCCCACTTCCGTCACCGTGACTGAATATTCCTTTCCCTCTTCCGGTTTCAATTCAGAGGTCTTAGCCTCCCTGACCAGCCTTATGGGGTGCTGCGCTCCGCAGGCCTTGCACACCAGTACGTCGACCCTGCCTATTCTCTGTATTTCCGTATCAGGGGCCCGGCATTCATAGCATCTTACATAGGAATCCATGTACTGGGAGATTTTTTCCTTGACCTGTTCGTATGAAACTTTCCGGTTGATAAGCAGTCTTCGGGAATCGATGGACACTCCAATTCCAAGCTCCTTCATCAGGAATTTTGCCACATGTTTTGGATCTCTGTTGATCATGTCGACAATGTCCGCAAAATTGCGTACTATTGACACCCTGCCTTCGTAAATTATATCCGGATCAGGAATTTTAAGTCTCTCCTGCGACTTGTTTCCTTTGAGGAATGCCCCCTCTGCATTTTCCAGGAGATCATTGTAGTCGAAATCACCCATATTCAGGTATTTAACCAGAAGTAATAACGCTTTCTGGGAAGAGCTCAACCGAAATTGAAGTTCGGGTTCACAAGTTATCAATCCAAACGTTACTCTTATTATCTTATCTTTTCCATAAGTCCGACGCGCACACAATAACATAAAACATCAGTTAATACCAAAGATTGCGCTGTTTCATGGAATTAAATCTGCTCGTTAACAACCATGAAAGGAGGTACATTATAATATTGTATATTGATTATTTTTATATGCATGTAGGTCACACGGATATACATTGTTTAACTTGTAAATAGATTGTATTGACAACAGAGTTAGGAAATTTCTGTAAATTCATAACATAGTCGTAGTGATATTTTGCCATACAACATTTACTGGCGTCTTACATGTGACAGACAAAAATCACAATATTTAAATACTACTAAGCCAATCATAACTCAGATGCCAATGGAAAAGGAAGAAAAGGTGACAATCAGGATAAGTGAGGCTGATCTTCTGGAGATCGATCAGTATCTTGAAGTTCACCAGAGCTACGGCAGCAGATCAGAGTTCATCAGAACTGCAGTTTTTGACTTCATGAACAGGGGAATAGTCACCCCTATGGCAGAAGGAGCCGAAGTACAGCTTGATGGGACCACGCTGGACACACTTTACAAAGCTGTTGAGCGAGGTTTCTTCAACAACATAAACGAGGCTATTAGCATCGTCCTCAATGAAGCTAGCAGCGAGGGCATAATCAATAACATCATCAAGAGGAAAATAGAGGGTAAGAAAGCTAGTGAAGATCTATTCGAGGAATATGACCGACGGGTAAGACCCATCGGAAATGCCTCGTCCCTGGGCGCAAGAAACTTGAAAAGTAGGTGAAAAAAGTGGTGGAAAAATTCGACGAACTGGTGTCGGAATATGAGGTGAAAATGAACTTGGCAGAAATACTGAAGGACTACTACGAAGAAAGGGCTGACGTAACCGTCATTTCTTTCGGAGACTGCGGAAGGAGGGTACTGGGATACATAATGCCCAACGAACTCGCCATGGCAAACCTTCACTCAGTCACCCTTGGAGAAAGGACAAAGCCTAAAGGGATGATTACAAGGGCGAAGGAATTCGTTACAAAGACAAAGATGTCTTACTTTAAGGTCGATCTGGAAGACAGACACCACCATGAGGCGGTCATCGAGCACTCAAACGGTCTCGTTCAGGAAGTCTCGCAGTCACTCAGGCACATATCCATTCCCTCAGAGCAGTTCTACTCATCTCCAGAACTTGCTGCGAGCCTGCTCCTGGACACTATTCCAAGGTCTTCGGTGTTCATACTCGTGAGTGGCTTCGGGGGGAGCTTCGCCCAGCCCATGCATATTGCATTCTCTTCCCTGTTGAATTCCCGTAAGATTGCCCACATGAATCTGGTGATAAAGCCTTCAAGGATCGAGAAGGGCCGCAGACAGATTGCACAGAGAGGCATTCTCGAGCTTGTCAAGAATAACGTGGGATTGAAGGTCTATGACAACGATACACTGGGACCTTCGGCGGTTGAGTTGACTCCGGAAAATTCCATGGATCTTCTGGACAGGATAAACGAGAAGGTCGTACGCGACCTGAGGATGTTCAGCATAAAACTTTCCGAAGTGGCTGGAATAATCAGAGAAAGACTGGTTTAGGTCTTTCTCCACTTTTCATTAAATATTTGTAATTATTTCCAAATCAGTAAGTGGCCTCTGGCAGTAAAAACACTGTATTAAGATGGGTTTCTGAGACTTCACAACGAACCTCGACTTTATGGGTTCCCTGGAATTTGATATGCAGTTCTGGTTGGGGCAGTTAACAATGCCAACGATTTCATCGGGGATTTTGACCGTGAACTTCTCCACTATCTCATAATCCTTGATTATGCTGATTGTGGCTCCAGGTGCAACCATGGATATCCTGTCAAGCTCATCCCTCTGAAGGAACCTGTCTTCGATCTTTATTATGTCCTTGTATCCTCCCTTCTTGCTCAGAACATGTACCGCAATTGTGACTGTATAACTTATCCTGCTGTCGATACTGAGTATTGATAGTACCTTGAATGACTTGCCAGGCGGAATGTGATCGATAACGGTACCATTATTGATTTTTGAAACAAGCAGTGTCCTTTCTGCCATTATGACACCCCCATCATCAGGGATATGAGTGCCATCCGTACAGGAACTCCATAAGAAGCCTGCCGGAAATATCTTGCATTCCCGGTAAAGTCCACTTCTGGCTTTATTTCATCAACCCTTGGAAGAGGGTGCATGATTATGGCACTCTTCTTCATTTTCCCTGCTATAACCTCATCGATGGAATAAGAGCCGATGAGTCCGAGATATTCATTCTTGTCTGCGAATCTCTCCTTCTGTATCCTGGTGACGTACAGCACGTCGGACGAATCTATTACGTCATCGAGTGACTCAGTTATCCTGACTTTTTTGCTCTTTGGTATCCGTGCAAGGAAATGATCCGGGATCCTCAGGCTCGGAGGTGAAACAAGGTTGATGTTTACATCATAACGGCTCAGTGCCATTATGAGTGAATGCACAGTTCTCCCGTACTTAAGGTCACCCACAAGAGAAACGTTTAGGCCGTCAAGGCTATGGAATTCCTTCCATATGGTGAAGAGATCCAAAAGCGTCTGTGTGGGATGCTGTCCGGAGCCGTCTCCTGCGTTTATGATGGGTTTGGCGGTAAACTGCGTAGCCAGTCTTGCTGCACCCTCAAGCGGATGCCGTATGACAATTATGTCGGAATAAGCCTCAGCCATCCTTATTGTGTCCGCAAGTGTCTCTCCCTTCGCTACAGAAGAGGAACTTACGTCAGAAACGCTGAGCACAGAACCACCCAGCCTGTGCATTGCGCTTTCAAACGAGAGCCTGGTTCTTGTGCTGGGCTCAAAGAATAAGGTGGCCATCACATAGGAGTCCATGGAATGCGGGTTTTTATGAGCCTCCAGGAGTTTGACCATGGAATCCGAGATTTTCAGTATTTCCTCAATATCCTCCGTTGAAACGTCTTCTATTGATACCAGACTCTTCTGAAACAGCATTGAAGGGTTAACCGCTGGTTTGTAAATAAGTTTCTTTCAACTGTGCGAAATGGGTTAAAGAAGAGGCATTTAGCCAACATCCGTGGAGGCAGATCAAAAGAAATAACCTCAGTGAGCATGCAGGATGCATGACAGACACCCAGTCGCCTGCTGATGGGTTCAGGCACCTGAGCGTTGCCGAAAGAATCGCCCGGGTATCGTCCATAGCCGGACTGACTCAGGAAGAAGAGAAGCTGCTTCAGAGTGAAGGGGCTTTGCCCATAGAGACAGCCCAGCACATCATAGAGAATGTATTTTCAACCGTAGAGGTACCACTCGGGCTCGCCACAAATTTTCTGATCAATGGAAAGGAGTATATCATCCCAATGGCTGTAGAGGAGGCCTCTATAGTGGCTGCATGCTCCAACGCCGCCAAGATAGCCAGGGCGACTGGCGGGTTCACAGCTTCGTCCACCGAACCGTTAATGATTGGCCAGGTGCAGGTTACTGGGCTTGACAATTCCGTGAGAGCAACCGAGGCAATCAGCCTCAACAGGCAGAGAATTCTGGATGCTGCAAATGAGAAGAGCAGGACGCTGCGCTCCCTTGGGGCGGGCGCGAAGGACCTAGAGATAAGGCAGGTCAAAGGGCTAGACGGACAGGTAATAATCCATCTCCTTGTGGATGTCCGGGATGCAATGGGAGCGAACATTGTCAACACAATGTGCGAATACATTTCACCTTTAATTGAAGAGATTACCGGAGGAGAAGTAATTCTCAGGATACTCTCCAATCTTTCTGACAGGCGGATGGCATACGCATCAGCAATATTTCCATCCCGGCTCATAGGAGGGGAGGACATGGCCAGACGCATTGTTAAGGCGTATGAGTTTGCCAAGTTCGATCCGTACAGGGCCGCAACACACAACAAGGGCATAATGAATGGCATCGACTCGGTGCTCCTGGCTACGTACAATGACTGGCGTGCGGTAGAAGCTGGTGCACATGCCTTTGCAGCAATCTCCGGCAGATACACTTCACTGACCAAATTCTCCATAGAGTCCAATGGAGACTTATTGGGGGAAATCGCTCTACCTCTGGCTGTGGGAACAGTCGGCGGGGCCACAAAGGCCATACCAAAGGCGGCGGTTACGAGGAAGATCCTTAACGTAAAGGATTCCAGGGAGTTGGCCCAGGTGCTCGCTTCAGTCGGCCTTGCACAGAATTTCGCCGCCATCAGGGCCCTTTCGGCTGAAGGTATTCAAAGGGGACACATGAGTCTACATTCTAGGAACGTAGCAGTTTCAGCCGGCGCAAAGGGCTCTGAGGTGGACCGGATATCTCATAAAATGATCGCCGAAAATAACATTTCACTGAGCCGTGCAGCAGAGTTACTGCGCGAACTTAGGCAGGAATCACTAAAGAAATAATAAATATACAGCCACTCTAACCTTTTGAGACCATGTCAGAAGAAGAGCAGCTTGTATCCAGTGCAGACAAACTGATGCTCAAGGAGAAGTACATAGACGCTATCAGGGAGTACCTGAAGGTACTGGAGCTTGTCAAGGGGAAAAATGATGAACTGGAAGCAGACACCTGTTCAAAGCTCTCTCAGGCATATTCCGCACTTGACCCCAGGAGCGATGAGAATTCCCTGAAATATGGCATCGATGCGCTGGAGATCCACAAAAGAATTGATGATAAAGCGCTCACTATCATGGACCTCCTCAACCTTGGATACATAGAGCAGTCTGCGGGGAAACATGAAATGTGCAAGAACTATCTTCAGGAGGCCATGGAGACTGCCAGGAAGTTTGGTGACAGCGTGCTTCTGTCAATGGCCATGTCAGCCAATGCAGAGTGTCTCGCCCGCTCCAAGAAATCAAGAAACTCCGCCATATCACTATACAGGGAAGCCATGGCTCTCTCTGAAAGCGAACAGGACTGGGAAAACTATTTCGAGGCACTGTATGGTCTCATAGGCTGCTTGAAGGAGGATGGAAAAGATAAGGCTTTCAAGATGGCAATGGAAGCACTGGACCGAATCGATCAGATCATTGCCGCCATGAAGAACAAGAAGGACATTAAGGAGCTCAAGTCCGCCGTATCATTCATGTATGATCTTGCGTCCGACCTGGCCATGGAGATGGAAAATGTGGAAGAGGCCATAAACATAGCCCAGAGACTGCGATCAGAATAATTATGCCTGGATCTTTTTCCCGTTTCTTCCAAGCTCTTCTATAAATTCCGATATATCAACCTGTTCTTCCACGGCTAACGTGGCAAGAACAAACTCGTAGGGCACATACTGCAGGTGTTTTTGCATCTCTTCCACCCTTTCGCCAAGGACCTTTCTGCTTATTTTGCCGGACGCGATAACCTTCTCCATGATCCTGTCTGCCAGCGAGGCATCTTTCCTCTCCAGAAACAGGCTGTCCTCATCCACAGAGAAATCCAGTGGAATAATAACGCCAGATGTACTGAACGTGGGTTTGTAGGATCCACTTTCGTCCTTCAGGAGGTTGTTCTCCAGACATGCCTTCAGGAAACGGTCCACACTGTTCTCTGCCAGCAAACGGTTCTTATACGATACCTCGCGAACAATGTCGGCCCTTGTCATAACTTCCCTGTCTTTTCTGGCGTTGAAGCATCTTGCGATTATACGTCTGGCCGTTTCAAGATCCATTTTCTCTCATGACATATTGAGTGACATCTTCCCACCCCTAAAGGGATGGAATTCCCGTTTCAGCGACCGGAGTTACCATCGGCAGAGCTCCAATCTCCACGGGCGTAACTTCGGGAGTGTCCCTCCCTACATTTACGAGTTCCTTCTGTGATGTGTATTTCGGATCGATCAGTACAACAGATGTACCGGCACTTTCAGCCTTGTACGCTGTATACTGAATGATCTGGTTCTGTGACCTATCTGTCAGGTGCATATATAGAAATCGGTTCGCTTTCATCCCACCCCTGAAGGGGGGTGGGATTTCCCGCTCACAAAAGTTAAAATTCTTGTCCTCAGCGAAGCAGGGCAAATTTAGCAATCAGCCGGGGGTATTACCGGAAGACTTTCCGGCCGATATCATTTTATCTCAGCGGCCTTGGCGATAACCGCATCGTAATCAGGTTCCTTTCCAGGGTCCTCGCTGATCCACCTGTACCTGATCCTGCCTTCTCCATCAAGAATGAAAACTGACCTTTTGGAGGCGGTTAGTCCTTTAATGTTGATGAAATCAGTATGCAGGGAATCGTATTTTTTTGAGACTTCTCTCGTTGCGTCACTGAGGAGATCGAAATTCAGGTTATTCTCCTTCGCGAACTGGGCAAGAGAGAATGGTTGATCCACGCTGATTCCCATCACATTAGCCTTTGCATCGTTGAGTTTGCTCATGGAATCCCTGAAGTGGCAGAGCTCTTTTGTGCAAACGCCGGTGAAAGCCCCGGGGAAAAACAGTAGAATGGTCTTTTTCCCGCGGTAATCATCCAGGGACCTGATTTTTAAATCCTTGTTAACAAGACTGAACGCCGGTGCCTTATCATTTATTTCCAGTGACATAGCTATCGGCTTCGTATTGGAGCAATTTATTTAATCATTGGCATAGGCCGTCTCTTCATTCTCTGCGTCATTTTAAGAATCGATCATGCATGCAGTGCTGTTGAGATCCGTAGCGTTATTTTCCGGCGGCAAGGATTCATTCATGGCGGCAACGCTGGCAAACGAACAGGGGATGGAGATAGAGGAGCTTATTACAGTCCTGCCGGAGAAGGACTCCTTCATGTACCATTACCCGAATGCTGTGCTTGCAATGTACCCTGCATCCATTCTTGGGCTCAAATGGGTATCATTGGAGGAGAGGGCGATTGCAGGTTATCTGGCAGAGAAAGCAGGGAAAGGCGTGGAATGCGTAATATCTGGAGCTGTGGAATCTGAATACCAGAAGACCCGGATCGAACGCATGTGTGCTGAGAATGGAATGCTTTCCTATAATCCCTTATGGAGAAAGAGTCACGATCTCATACTGGAGGAGATTAACAGAAGAGGGATCAGGGCCATCATAGTGTCCGTATCAGCCGAGGGCCTCGGTATAGAGCTACTCGGAAGAGAGCTCGACAGGACCATGGTGGAGTACCTCCATTCTGTTCACCTGAAACATGGAATCAGCCTCATTGGTGAGGGTGGAGAGTATGAAACATTTGTAACCGGATGGGCTGGTTCTAAAAAATCAGTAAGGGTAATGGAGTCACATAATGTAGTAAACGGCCTGGCCGGGTTCCTGTTTCTGGACCGGTTGGAAGTTGTGTGACCTCTTTTCCCGGCTTTCGCATTGAGATTCCCACCTCGAAGGTTGCCGGCGGAACCTCCATGGGCTTGAATTCCCTTCGACCCGAAGGTACTCCGCTGTTCATGCCAAGCCATCTGACCTTACGGATGCAGGCACGCATGAAGCAATATGCGATCCGACATCTTTCGCTTCTGTCTGCCAGCGGAAATTTTATTATCCTTGGAAAGACGTTAAGTTTTTGCTCCCTTTAATCCCCTGTCCTGCGAAATGGGAATTCTTGATCGCAAATGTTAAATCTTGACTCTTTCGACCTCTATGGCATCCCAGGTTGGATATTCCTCAACCTGGTAAATTTCAAAGTTATCCGTTTTCCGCAATGAATCAATCATCCAGGCAGGGAACTCAACCCTGTTTTTCTTGCTGTTAACAAAAATCTGAGAGTGATCCACTCCGGAGGTGAGCAGAAATGAAACTGCCGCCTCCTTGTCTTCAGCCTCAATGATCCCTTTGATGATCGTACCGTCCTTGGTTATGAAATCGGCATTTCTGGCAATGCTCTTTGCCCTTCTCTTGAGCCTGTTTCTGAGCTGTACCCCATCCTTAAAGGAAGCAGAGCAGTAGTGGACAGAATAGCCGCTGAACTTCCTGACCATCTCAATCGCGGCCTCCCTGCTTCCCTTTGCCCCAGAAGCAGTCTCCCCTCTCACCATGTATCCATGACCCAGGAGGCTTCTGTAGTTTGTCTCGGAGAATTCAAGTTCATTCAGGTTGACGTAATCCACTCCGACTCTGCTGGCAAAGTCGAGCAATTTTTCCATTTCAGCCTCCCTGCCAGGGAGGCTTGGGACCTCGATTGCCACATCCATGCCTTCTTCCTTTGCCCACTTTATCCGGTCTTTGAAAGCAGACCGATCCATAATTCCCCATATCTCTTCCGGTGGATGAAATCTTATCTCGTCGAGACCTGCCTTAGCGACGGCCCTGATGCCCGGCTCCGATCCACTTATGGTGTAGAGATGGATGTGGTGCCCTTCACCATATTCATCTTTTAGAGCCTTAATGTATTCGGAGGTTCGTTGATAAAATTTCATGGGGTCGCCTCCGGTTATGCCGGTTCCAGAGGCCCTGATGAGACCCGCCTCCAGTATTGCATCTCCGACTTCAGAAATAGGCATTTCATCCGCATACATCACGTCATTCATCTTGCGGTTCTCAGACAGAGGACAGTAGAAACACTTGGCATCACATATTCCAGATATGAAGAGAACCATCTTTTCACCCCTGGCACACATGCTGCAGCCAATCGATAGCCTGCCGGAATAGGAAGAGCCACCGCTGATTTTATTCATTACCAAGCCAAATTTGAGAGGCCAATATAAATATTATTGGTCAAGAGTCGTCTGGTTCATTCTGCTATTTCCCTGCAATCTTCCGCTGATTGAGACTGACTGGTTTATTATCTCCCTGAGTGCTTTCATCAGCATTGGCTGGTTTACGCTCTCGGGATCAATCAATTCGTTATTTGTGGGAACAACGATCCCTGTGGACGCAAGTTGCTTAAGATACGATGATCTCCGATCTGATGTGACTTTCCTGAATTTTTTAGGAAAGGACACACCGCATCTTTCAAGTTCCCTGAAAAACACAGGACGGTCAAGGAGGAAGCGCAGAACAGAAAGAGCAAGATCTCCATCATTGTTCTCATCGATCTCCCTGCATACCTTTCCCGTGATGAAATAGATATCCTTCGACGGAGGTATCTGAATGGAAAATACCCGAGATGGTGTGAGGCTCCTCTCCCTTAGTTCACCAGATTCCACCATCTCATTAAGGTATCCGGTAAGAATAAGCCTGTGTATATTTATCCCGTCACGCTGCAAGCGCTTTAGAATCCCTGCAATGGAATTCTCCTGCTCTGCCAGATAAGCAAGAATTTTCTCCCTGATATTATGTGTCGGCAACTCCTGTTCCAACTAATCCTTCCTCCCGGCATATTCTGAAAGCCTCTTTCTTGTCATAACCGACTTTTCCAGGGTGCTTTTGCATATATTCGCAGTTGCTCCGAGGAAACTGGACGCCTCCAGGGAAGTTTCCACATCCTTTTCCGAGACCCCATGGCTGGAGGCAGATTTAACAATGGCAGCAACAAGTTCGGATCTTTCTGAGGTCGAGACTGATGCCCGTCTGACGAGCTCGTGTGCCTCAAGTCTGGGTATGCCGTGATTCACCAGCATGAGCACCAGGGACTCCGACATCGCGAGATAGCTGGAGTTTAGGTTCTTCTTCATCCTCTGTTCATTGATTGCCAGCCTGCTCAGCACGTCCTGTAACTTCGCAAGTACATAGTCAATGAGAATTGAGGAGTAGGGTATGGTGAACCTTTCAAGTGCGCTGTTGGTGAGGTCTCTTTCGTGCCACATAATGGAGCCCTCATACTGGGGGATGATAAAGGATCGGATAAGCCTGGAGAGACTCGTTATATTCTCGCTGGTGACGGGGTTCATCTTGGAGGGCATAGAACTGGATCCAACCTGCTTCTCTGTTTCGAAATATTCAGAGACCTCACCTATCTCAGGGCGCTGCAGGTTCCGAATTTCCGTGGAGAGTTTTTCCGTGCTGACGGAGATGTTGTTGATTACTGAGAGATACTCGATTAGCCTGTCTCTGCCTGTTACCTGTGATGGATTTATTTCGCTGCCCAACCCCAGGTAACTGACAAATTCTTCCTGAACCTCGAGGGCATCAGCGCCGATGGTTGCACCCGTACCAACGGGGCCAAGCATTTTACCCACAAGCACGCGGGGCATGCCGTCCAGAAATCTCTCGGCATGTCTGGTGAATTCCCCAAGGAATACGGCCATCTTAAGGCCAAATGTAATGGGGCTGGCATGTTGTCCATGGGTTCTTCCGAGCATTACAGAGCCTGAATATTTTCTAATCAGCTCTTCAAGTTCTGCCATAACGAGCAGCAGATCTTCTGCCATTATTCTGGAGAATGCCTTTATCTGGAGGGAAAGAGCCGTATCATTGACGTCGTTTGAAGTCAGCCCAAAGTGAACGTAGGGTTTGCCCGCACTAACCTGTTCAGAAATAGCCCTGGTAAGAGCCATTATATCGTGCTGAGTCTCCTTCTCCAATTCCTTGATTCTCTGAAGCTGTACGTGATTGCCCCTGCATGCTCGCACGATATCGGCTGACGCTTCCCGGGGGATTTTCCCATGCGCTGCCAGAGCAATGGAAGATGCAGATTCCACCTCCAGCATGCTCTTTACCCGGTATGCCTCTGTGAATATTTCCTTCGCGTTATCCCTTCCGTATCTGTAATCCAACGGCGATACTATCAACAGCACTCCATAACGTCTGGGTTAAAATCTGTTGTCATCCATCTTATCCCCTGATCATGGATACAACCCGCTTGACCGTACCAGTTTGTTGCACGTCAGTGACCATGCCATTCTTGATCGGAAAAATACTTTATACAAATACCGCTAACCATTGGAACAAGTTTATGGTTCACTCGCTTCTGACTGACAAGTCTCGTATCATACTGAAAACCAGTGTTTGCGCTGTCATACTGTTGATGATTTTGCAGGTTGCTTTCCCCCTTTCCGCAGGAACCTCTCATACAGGGAAGCCTGCAGGGACTCAGGGCACGGATAACGCCCCCTACTCCACCTCAATTTACCAGGTGGTATTCAGGGAAAGCGGGCTGCCTTCTTCTCCGACAGGTCAGCTATGGACCGTTAATCTCAGCGGAAAAATCTCAAAGTCATCGACAGATGAGATTACCTTCAATGTCTCACAGGGGACATACCATTATAACGTCACCACATCCCAAGGCTTCCAGGCCACTCCTGGTTCCGGAAGCGTCAATGTTTCGGGGGCGAATGTGCTTGTAAGCGTTGTATTCAGCAGCACGCTTTTCACCGTAACATTCAATGAAACAGGACTGGGAACTCAAAGTGTGCCGGGGGAAACAACCATACCTCTGTGGTCTGTGACATTTGACGGAATATCCCAGTCGGCTGCGGCACGGAACATTTCGTTCACAGTCCCGAATGGAAGCTATACTTATGCGGTTTTCCCTCCTTCCGGTTACTATATTTTGAGCAAGACAGGAACCATATCGGTTGCCAATGCCAATGTTCTGGTGTCTCTTTCATTTGCAAGCAGCCGATATGAGGCAGTATTCAATGAAACGGGACTGCCTATGTCTGGTACAGGCAGTTTGTGGAACGTTACCATTGTCAACTCCACCCATGCTGTTTTCAGGCAAAGTTCAATAAATTCTACCATTGGTGTTACCCTGCCCAATGGAACATACACCTACACCATAAGCGGGCTTGGAATGTACATACCCAATCCTGAAACCGGAACTTTCACCATAAGCGGCGGTAACTACTACCAAAGGG
Organism: Thermoplasmata archaeon; assembly: GCA_021802055.1. GTDB lineage: Archaea > Thermoplasmatota > Thermoplasmata > Thermoplasmatales > Thermoplasmataceae > JAKAFX01. The sequence goes on along the minus strand of JAKAAY010000008.1, from coordinate 21,758 downwards.
TGAATTTCGCCAGCGGTCTTTACGTTGCGAATTTTACCGAAAGTGGGCTTCCGGTTGGTGACGGCAACGCACCGGTGTGGGGGGTCACACTTATCAACTCCTCCTCGGGCCAAATACTGACCCAATTCTCCAATTCAACATCCATTGAATTTAGCCTGCCCAACGGGTTATATTCCTATTCTGTCATTCCAGCCAAGAATTTCACGACTCATTCTTTCTCTGGAACAGGCACATTGAAACTTAACAGAGAGCCCCAGCGGGTCCTGATCCATTTTGTACCGAATTACTTTAAAGTTGAGTTCATCGAGAACGGTCTTCCTTCGTTTAATTCTGAGAACACCCTATGGGCCGTGAAGATGGGAGGGGTTGTTGAAAATAGCTCCTCAAGCGAGATCTATTTTACGGAGCCTATTCCTGCAGTGGCGAAGAAGATTTACTACACTGTCCTGCCTGTTGCGGATTTTAGAGTGAACGGCACAAATACCGGATCGGTCTACACGGGCAACTATTCGAACAATGACACTGAGGGCTCGGTAACATTTCACGTGACCTTTAATTACACCAATGAGCCTAAGGTCTCCTATAACACGACTTCAGGAAAGAACGTTTTTCCCTACCTGGTCTTCTACGAAACCGGTCTTCCCTCATCCACTCAGTGGTCTGTTGGTTTAAACAACACTTCATACAGAGTTCATGCTTTGCTCAGTTCGTCCTTTTCCGAGATCTATTACAATCAGACCAAGGGAGTAACAGTCAAGCTGTACTTCAGCGTTTTTTCCACGGACGGGTATGTTCCCGTGGTAAATTCCTCCGGGACGGTTTATTGGGATGGAGTGAATTATACAAACATATCGGTGGTGTTTGTCAAGGAAATTCATAGCATTCAGTTTAATGAGAGTGGCTTGCCCGCTGGCACCAGCTGGAGCGTGAGCCTTTATTATCCCAACGGGACGTTTAAAGCTTACACGAGCCTGTACGAAGACAGCAGCATTATAAATCTGTCAAACGGGCTATATTATTATCAGGTGGGTATGCCTGCAGGCTTCAGACCATTTTCGCCTGAAGGGTCGATATATGTAAATAATTCCAGTCGTGTCATATCTCCCTCGTCCACCATCCTCTTCGTAAGAGCGCTTGAAACCCTTACTTTCTATGAAACAGGATTGCCATCCTCAGCCGCGTGGAGCGTGAATCTGACTAACGGTACGGTATCGAGGAGCGAAACAGGCAATGCATTCGAACCCATTACGTTCCAGGTCCCAAACGGCACATATTATTATCAGTCTGCCTATAAGACTGGCTCGACTTACCTTTCATATAATTCTGGGGGATTTGTCTGGCTTGATTCTTCCGCTAGCAGGACTTTGATTTTCCACAGCACACTCCGTCAGGTTACGTTCTCCGAAACCGGTCTTCCCCTTGGACAGAGCTTCCAGGTGATATTGAACGGAATCAGTGAGAATTCCGGAGGTTTCCAGGCAGTTTCATTCAACCTTCCAAACGGGACATACTACTTTACGGTACAGACCTCGTTCCCATTTGCAGCCAGGGAATCATCCGGATTCGTGACTGTGAAAGGAGCCAGTTTTACAGAGAACATTACCTTCTATAATTACAGCCATGTGTTAACAGTAAACAGCGTCGGTTTACCGCCCGGAACTACCTGGAACTTTATACTTGGCGGCAAGATCTACTCTTCCTCGTCAGCGTCCATTTCCATACTGCTTGGCAACGGAACCTACTCTTACTATCTGGAAACAGCGGTTAACGTGTTCACCTATTTTCCTTCCCCCTCCGGAGGATTCTTCAACATTTCCGGCTCCAACATGACGATCAGCATAGTATTCGAGGACTTTGTCTATCATGTGTTGTTTGAGGAAAGCGGCCTGCCAGTTGGCTCCCTGTGGTCACTTACCTTTGCTGGCAAGATTTATTCGACCAACTCTACGCAAATTTCCATAGTGGTCCAGAATGGCACTTATTCATACACAATATCAAAATATGACGAGTTCACTCCGACGCCTTATTCCGGCTCGGTAAAAGTCAGCGGTACGAGCCAAACAATTAATATATCTTTCTACGCCTTTATGAACAAGGTAACATTCAAGGAAAACGGCCTTCCTACGGGATTTAAATGGGGACTGGTACTCCGGGGACAATACAATTTTTCAAATGCCACTTACACTGTCAACTCAACTACTTTTAATCTCCCCAATGGCACCTATCTGTATGCTCCATACTCAACTAACCTGACATGGAGAGCGCCACCAGGTGGAACTTTCACCCTGAAGGGGACAGGCAAGGTTGTCCTGCTCAATTTTACTGAAGTGGTATATACTGTCTCATTCAAGGAGACTGGTCTCCCGACAAACACAAGCTGGACTGTTAACCTCAATGGAGAGAATTCGACTTCAACGCTGATATGGAATAATTTCACCGTGCCAAACGGAACCTATGCCTATGTGATATACAACACCTCGGGCTACCACATCACATCTGTGAGCACTGGCACGCTGCTGGTCAACGGTACCAGCGTGACAATACCGGTCAGCTTCGCCAAGAACGTCCCACCACCGCCTCCCCCTGCACCTACCCCAACTCCGTCGAAGGCCCCACTCATTACGCCAACTGAGCTGTATCTCATAATTGGAGTCATAGCCATTGCAGGCGTCGCAGCTGCCGGTGTCTATGTAATGAGGAAAAGAAGGAAGGAGGAATGATATTCAGGGTACATCCTGCTACAGGTAGTGGAAAAGAGGAAACAGGCCGACGCAAATTCCACACGAAGGTGCAATACATGCACCCTATAACGAAAGATAGGGATGATTCAGTTGCAGTGGTCATTGGCACACTGCTTACCTTTGTAATAGTCGTCTCGCTGGTGAGCGCTTTCATTCTTTGGTACATACCGTCAAATGGACAGAGCAATGACCTGAAATTCGTGGCTGAAACTGAGAACTCTTTTGTACAGCTGCAGAACGAACTGGGAAATGGTACTGCCTATCCTAACCAGTTTGTCGTACAAAGCTTTCCCATAGGGATACAGGGTACACCGCCATTTTCGGGAAATTCCAATACCCTGATCCAGTACATCAATTCCACAGCTTACAGGATAAACATGTCATACAACATGTACGTCACATTCAGCTATGGAGGTTCGCAGCATGTATACAACTTCCACAAATCATCTAATAGTTCTGGAGTCATAGAGACCTTCACTTCAACACCATTCATAACGCCTGAGAAATTCTGCTTTACGGGCGACACTATATCCGTGAGGCAGTCCGGTTCAAATTACAGCCAGTTTGTGGGAACGCTTCCGCTTAGCTTTTACAAAAACTCCACCGGGAGAGTCCTTCAGGCATCAGAGTTTGGAGTATATGGGAAAAATACATCGTTTGGGGGATACGGGGCAACCATAGTGACTCTTCAATATTCCATGGTAAACGAGAACGACTACTTTGACGGTGAGAATGTAACAATATATAACCCAGACATTGGAGGATACACACCGGCTGTTGTGACCAATATAACGCTCACCTCCTTTCACACCAACATCACTTCTCCTGCAGCCTCATCATGGAACTCAACCCTGGAGGAGCGCTACGGGCTGCAGACATCGATTACCGGTAATAACAAGGTCGGAGTTAAATGGATGTTCTCTCAATTCCCATTGGAGGCTGGTTACAAGAATCAGACCTTCTCCATCAGCAATACCGGGGTCATCTATCTTTATTCAGTGAATTTAAACGAGTTCAACCTCAACCTTCTGGAACTCTAGTCTTGAATGTTTCTGGGTCCAGCTAATAACATGCTCATGACATCGAAATGAAGATGAGGTTTACTAAAAGTTTAAAATCAAATCTTCATTACAATGATCATGTCCCGAAGGGACTCCAGCGTTTCTGAAATTGTAGGTACTATGCTCGTGTTCGCCATTATGGTGTCTGCAGTTTCAACCTTTGAAATCTGGTACATCCCTGCCACCCAGACCCCATACGATCAGCAGTTCCAGGTAAACTCACAGCGAGCACTTGCGTCTCTCGTTTCACAGCTTGAGGATCCGTACATAAGTTCTGGCCAGATCATTTCCCAGGGAATTCCAATGGGGATCCAGGGTTCCATAATCACGCCTTCCATTCAGAGCCAGGTTTGCTTCTCGAATTCCGGCTTTAACGCCACTCTGAGTTACCAGGTGGGATTAAACTACAAGCTTCTGGAGAACACCGTTCCAACGGCCATAAGCAATAAGGTGGTAGGCTCTTTTCCAACTATCAACGGCAGAGTGCCCACCTCCGCTGCGTATGACCCACTCAACGGGAACCTCTACGTTACAGATTATTCTGCAAATGCGGTTTCTGTGATTAACCTGACCACAGGAAAGGTCCTGGGAGAATACTATGTAGGCATGAACCCGTACGGGATAACCTATGCACAGGGCTACCTGTACATTACCAACTTCTTCAGATTCTATTCTGCGAGCCTTGCTGATGGATATTCCACCATAAGCGTATTCAACCCGCAGACACATTCCATAGCATATACTATTGACTCGAAGGGAAATAATGGGAATTTGCTCTATCCCAGTAACATCATATGCGTCAACGGAGAACTTTATGTCGCTGACGTATACAATCATGGTACGAAGTATCTCCCACAGCTCGTAAGCATCAGCCTTTCAAATTATAACAGCATTAATGTTGCATTTCAATTCAGTGACACCACTAAGGCCGCAAATAATACCGGCACAGCTAATCCACCCCCTTCTGCACTGTTGGAAACGTCTTCGGGAGGATATACCTACATTTGGATGACAGAATATTACCAGAGTGATCTCACCTTGCTTAACCTTTCTTCACCTGCCATTCCTGTCTACTTTAATGCAGGAAACGGTAAGACTTACGTAAATCACCCGTTCGCCCTTACTTCTGCTTCAGGCAACGTGTATGTGACTAACTCCTATGGCCTCCTTTACAACCACCCCGTACCGAACCACCATCCTAACCATGGCCGTCATAAAGGGAATAAGCACGCTCTGGTAGGCAATTTATCTGTGTTTTCCTGCATTGTCCCTTCAACAGGTGCGCCGCCCTTCATTGTGAACATTTCCATACCCACCGGTACCCCGGCCGCTCTCAGCCCTGGGCCTCTAACCGAATCAAACCCCAATGTCTATGTTGGAGGCTATAACCAGTCTTACAACACCAGCGGGCAATTCTTATACTCGGACATCGTTGCCTTAAATTCAACGAACGTCTCCAACTCTCTGACGTCCTCTCCCTTTAATGCTTCTGGCTCCTACAACATGGGCGGGGAATCGGGATTTATGAGCGGACCAGTTGATATGCTGTACATCCCGTTGTCTGTTTTCAAGGGTGGAGGAGCGCTCGTTGTGATAGATAACCAGAGTAACAACATTGCGATCCTTTCCAACCTCACTGGCCATATCAACGCAGAATACATATGGAACAGCCCATTCAATTCCCCATCGTCTGAGGCCTACGACAGCAGCCTGAATGAGATTGCAGTTGCAAACGCATTTTCGGATAACATAGCGATGATAAACCCTGTCACCCAGTCCGTGGTATCCCAGTTACAGGTCGGTGGGAATGTAACGTCTGTTGCGTATGATGGTCTGAATGGATTTCTCTATGCAGCAAATAATGGAACCAATAATGTGACGGTGGTCTCGCCGACCTTGGGAAAATCTGTTGCCAATGTATCAATCCCATCGGTCGGAGGCGTAGTTCCAAGACCCAATTTCGCTGCTGTGGATCCTCTCAACGGAACGGTATATGTCCTGGCCACAAATACAAGTTCTATTTTTGAGATTAACGGCACAATTCTATCGACCAATGTGATAAGCCTCCCTGCAAATACCGGTCCCATTTCCGGGGCGTTCACCCCTAGCGGCACCCTCTTCGTTTCAGGATTTTTGAGCAACAGCGTAATGGAGGTAAATCTCACCCGCGGAGTTGTAGTTCAGACATTCCATGTTGGCAATGAACCGGAAGCTGTATCTTACGATCCAGCGTCCAATACACTGTTTATTGCGAACAGCGGGAGCCACAATGTTTCTACCATTTCGCTGAATAGTCTCAATGTAGGAGGATTTTCAGTGGGCTCCACCGCTAATCCTTCAGGTCTCGCCTTCGATCAGGGCAATGGTTACCTGTACATTTCTAACGACGGTTCTAATAACGTCACGCTCAACAACACCTTCACGGGGTATACCATATCAAACATAGCCACCGGTCTCTCGCCCTCATCCATATTATACGACCCTGAAGACGGTCTGATATATGTTGCCGACCAGGTATCCAACCAGGTCACGGTGATCAACGGCGGAAGCATATACTTCAACAATAACACTGGAAAGTACATATCGAATAGCCTGGAGGGTAGCGGCCAGTTCGTTTCGTATGGAAATACCGCCTATGTTCCGTCTGTTGCTTTCCATGTTCAGGACAACATGGTTCTGTCAAACTACTCGTCATCCAAATTTGTAGTTTCCTCAGCCAACATTCCAGTATCAGTTGCGAACAACAGCGGTAATGTATCTGTCTCGGCATTCCTCATTAATCTTGTTGGCCCAGACTCATCAACTACCGGGACAGGGACCAGTGCCATCGTCCTGAACCTCAGTAAGGTTGTAAAGGACCAGTACTATCTCGGGGAAAGATTCACCTATTACGACCTTTATGGGAACGGGTACCCGGCTATGATTACCGGACTTTATCTCTTTGGTCTCACATACACTATACATTCCCAGTATACTCAGGAAATTAACTCTCTGCTCTACAAACAGTACAACAGCACAAATCTCAACACACCCATGTCGTGGCACTTCCACAATGAGCCGTTTGCCGTTGATGCCACTAACACCACCATTACTATTCATTCATACAAGGTCATCACTGCATTTTCTGTAAGCATCGAGTATCTGGATGCAGACGTGGAGGAGGTGTAAGCGGACAAAATGAGAAGACCGAGGGAGCGTAGCGATGATGCAGTATCAGAGATCATTGGAATGCTGCTCATTTTCAGTATTACCGCATCCATAGTGTCGGGGTTGGTCATATGGTACATACCGTATACCGGCCAGCAATACGAAAACCAGTTTGTGTCCTCTGACCAGCAGGCCTTTTCATCGTTTGCAAGCCAGCTCTCTTCAAGTAGCCTGCAAAACGGTTCGACTGTGAGCCAGACGTTTCCCATGGGCATTCAGGGGGCTTTCTTCACAAATCCACAACAAACTTCGCTTTCCTATTCAAGCAATTTCAACATTTCCATTAAATATGATGTAAGCGTAGGTATATCCTATAGCGGGAACACACCAGTGAATCAGCTCAGCAATAAGATTGTGGGCGAGGTCAAAGTCGGGCAGAACCCAGACGCTGTTGCGGTTGACACTGTGAACAACCTTATTTTTGAAGTTAATTCAAACTACACCAATGTGTTGTACGGTCATCTTGATCCCGGAAACGTCACGGTGATAAGCGGCGCTGATAATGCGCCAGTGAAGTCCATTCCCCTGATTGGGTACCCAACCGGCATCACCTTTGATTCAAAGGATAACCTGATTTTCATAACAGAAGGAAATCTTTCAACACTCACCTTACAGAGTGGTGACACCTCTTTCAACAATGGCAGTATCCAGGTCATAAGCGGAAGCTCACTCTCCGTCGTCAAGACGCTGAACTATTCTTCCCTGCCATACGACATCACCTATGTTCCGTATCTCAATGAGGTTATGTTTACAATTTCATATCCCCTCTCAATCAGTGGAGGAGGGGCGGTTGTTTCCCTGAACGTTTCAACCTATGCAGAATCCGGTTTCATTCAGCTTGCCAAGCCTGGCAGCAACACCATCCCTTCAAGCATTTCCTATGATCCTGCAAACGGGTACGTATATGTTGCTCTGGGAACAGTGGTGGCGGTTGTTAATCCCATAACAGATGAAAATGTAAGCACCATTGCCATCAACACCCCATGGAGCCTCGCCTTTGACACCTCCAACGGCAACATTTTCTCCACTTCATCGTATCTTGGTTATTATGACTGTCCTTCTACGAGTTCTCCCAGTCCAGGGCTCATTGTTATAAACGGGACCAACAATAAGATAATAGGGGACTATGGTGCCTGTTGCCCCCCGTCCTACTATAATATGTATACACCGACTTCAATTGTCTTTGACAGCGCAAACCATCTGCTCTACATGGCAGACACACAGAACTCCAATATCTGGGTTATCAACGGTAAAACGGGCGCGCCTTTAACAACCATATCTGGCTATCCTTCCGGTTCTGGCCCTGGTAATGGGCCAAATGCGATTGCTTATGATCCATTGAATGGTGCAATATACGTTCCCAACTGGAATTCCGGTACTATGACTGTGATATCCGGGGACACTGTTCTCTCATCAGGATCTTCTTTATTTGGCCAGTCGTTTAAACCGGTTGGCGATCTCAAGGGCAACGGTGAAATAAGCTCCTTCGCTCCAAACTCGTTCATACCGTCCCAATATATCAGTATCCAGGACGGCTTTGTAACCGAAATGTATTCAGGTAACTCCTTCGGTCAGTCTCTTACAGGCACACCTATTTCCATCAGTGAAATTAACCACAACTCCGCTTTGCTGTCTCTGTCCCTCAATGTCCTTGACTTTAGCGGCTCATACTTCTCCACCAGTCAGACAGGAAACTATCTGTTATCCGGATCGGTCCAGCAAAGAAATAGCGCCGAAGTGCAAAGCGGAGAGTTGATCAATTTTGTGAGCGGGGGCACTGAATATTCCGCAAATATAACCGACATCATCGTTAACAATGTATCCGTGACAATAAACTCACCTTCAGTTGCGCTCTGGAATTATACGTTTTACAGGGAATATAACAATTCGTTTGCACACTTCAATTCGAATCCAAATGGAACGACATGGAGTTTCTCCTACCCGCTGCCAATAACAGTCAGGGTATTTAAGGACTCCATGATCATCAGCACCTTCACTCCAACAAAGATAACCACACCACTGGCAATAGAGGCTTTTAGTTATCAGTACCTGCAACTGCTACTGAACGAGTAGCGACTCTTCTTGCGCTCCATCACTCTAACCAATGCACTGCGATCCCAGAATAGCTCATCTTGCCGAGTTCGTGATATATCTCACCGAGGCCTCACGCGCATGTGTTCTTCTGGAGTTGGTGCCTGGCATGTTGAAAGTCCGATGCCTGCATAATTGTACCATAAAGATTTATCCACCTTGGAAATGGATGGGTCACGATAATCACACTGGTAATCCTGTTCATTACCATTATTTCCATAGCGTCAGTGGGCTATTATCTGGTTAATTCTCTGGACTCCATCTATTATACCGATGACACTGAGGACAACAGCCATTTGTTGAAAGATGTTACAATTCTGATGGCAGTCTACAACGAAGACCCCGACGAATTCACCCTTTCCATTGAGGCCGTGAAATCCCAGGGAGTGAAATTCATAGTAGTGGGTGATTCCTCGCTGGAACCATACCGCGCCATAACAGAGAAAAATGGGGGTCTCTTTTTCCATAAGAGTGAGAGGGGAGGAAAGAGGAAGGCAATAGCTTTCGGGATGCAGTTCATCGATACAGAATTCGTGCTTATTGTGGACAGCGACACAATATTGCCAGAGCATGCTGTCCCGGGGTTATTGTCAAAATTTACGCCCGGGGTGGGAGGTGTCAGCGGTGTTATCAAGATCATAAACGAAAACACTCCGGTATCATACAGCGCTGAATTTACCGAGAGGGCAAGGGAGGTGATTCTCAAGTCAACCGCCAAGAGAGGGAACACGCTCACGCTCGATGGTGCCTGCATGATGTTCAGAACCTCTGTTGTCAAGGATTTCATCCTTTCTTCCGATTTTACCGAACCCAGGTTTCTGGGCAGACCGGGGAAGCTTGGTGATGACAGGCAACTGACAGGTGTTGTCATTAACAGGGGTTACAGGATTACGAGGAATTTCAATGTTGTAGTGCGCACCCGAGCACAGAAGACTTACAGGTCCTATTTCAGGCAGCAGGTGAGATGGTCAAGGGCTGGCTGGCGTTTCCTGTTCAGATACATAAGGGATGGGACCCTGGTGAAATCTGGGAAATTTTACGCCCTCGAGCTTCTCTTCATTTCAGTTCTGCCCCTGAGTTTTCTGGCCCTCCTGCTGACAAAGTCCTATTTCTTCGTGGAGCCGTTTATAATTCACAATGCACCCCTGAGTTTCTCAATCCTCTTCGAGAGATTCGTGAAAACTTTCGTAGCTGTCCCCGGTATGGTGACACGTTTCGGACCCAGGTTCGAGGCACACACCCTCATCACCATCCTTGACTTCATTGGTCTTGGGATTTACGCAGCTGCAGTTTCCATGAACATGCTGGTGAACCGTCTCAAGACGTTTGCCTATGGGTCCTTTGCATTGCTTATACTCCTTGTAGCAAATATCTGGGGTCTTATGACTGTCTGGAAGCAGGGTTCATGGTTGACCAGGTAAATTTTCTGTAAGGCTCCATTGGCTAACATTAATAAATTGATTTGCCATGAAACGGGGAATGAATACTGATGGAGACCAGTTTTCTCCAGATGGAGAAGACGCCTGGGGCCAGTTCGGGACTTCCGAAGAGGAGATCAAACAGTTCGCAGAGAGAACGAAGTCCCTAATCAAGGTATTTGGGGTAGGTGGAGGAGGAAGCAATACTGTGACCAGGCTCTTCAGCAAGCACATCCAGGGGATTGATCTCATAGCCCTTAACACCGATGCCAGGCACCTTAGAAAAACAAAAGCTCACAACAAGATACTGCTCGGCGAGAACCTTACACGCGGTCTTGGAAGTGGAGGAGACCCGAGAGTCGGTGAAGCCTCTGCCATGGAATCTGAGCAGGAGATTGTCAACTACGCAAGAGGGACTGAAATCGCGTTCGTAACCACAACACTCGGGGGCGGGACCGGAACCGGCGCCTCACCCGTAGTGTGCAGGATGCTCAAGGAACATGGCGCCCTGACCATCGCCATTGCAACCATGCCATTTGAAATGGAAGGAAAGAATAAGCGAAAGGTGGCCCTCATAGGCCTCAGGAAGCTTAAGGAGGCTGCTGATTCAGTCATCATCATACCAAACGACAAACTCGAAGAGGTTGCAAAAGACCTGCCACTGGAAAAAGGATTCCAGATTGTGGACGAGATCGCAGCAAAGGCCGTCATGGCAGTTACGGAGATTGTAACCAAAACCGGATTCATGAACCTGGACTTCAATGATCTCCGGGAGGTTATAACCAATTCCAAGGAAGCCATGATAGGGATTGGCATCTCAGATGCGGCACATGGTACCAGGCACCTTGAAGCCCTCAAACAGGCCATTGATTCCCCGTTTCTCGACGTGGATCTTTCGACGTCCACCGGAGTCATAGTCAATGTGACGGGCGGAGATGATATGGACGTTCAGGAAGCTCCAAGCGTTGTTGAGGAGGTAAAGAAACTGGTAGCCAAGGGTGCCAGAATCAAGCTTGGAACCAGGCTGGACGACGCACTCCGGGGTAAGGTGCAGGTAATGCTGGTCGTGGGCGGAGTGAATTCACGGATCGCCAAGGGGAGAGACGACTCATCTGGCGATGAGATTGATTACATTTCGTGAGCCTGTTTATTCGCCGCCGTTCTTGTATCTTCGCTTGGCTTCCAGGTCTATGTCCCTGGAATGTCTCAGTTCCCCCTTTGTCCTCAGAAGGGTGAAAATTTCAGAGAGCGTGAGTACGCAGAATATCAGGCCTATCATCATTGAAATGAAGAAGAACACGATGGCATCAAGAAATATGGGGAAACCCGCAAAAGAGTAGGTACCGGCAAAGGTTACCAGCGATTCTGAGAGCATTCCCTGGGTGAAGTCGAGGATCATGAGAAGCATTGCGTCCAGGATGGTGAACAGGAAAAGCCTGTTGATCTGACCAAAGATGGGCATCTTCAGACTGTCTCCCGTGAAGTTGGGGATAAATCCAATGAGGACTGTATATGCTGTCAATAGCAGACCGATGATGACTCCATAGAAGTCCAGGGTGACGCTCTTGGTGAAATAATTGGCAATCACGTCCAGATAGTTTGAATAGTTATACTGGGTGAAATAATAGCTTCCGGACAGGAGAAAGGTGAGGAGAAACCCGAGAATTACAATAGCCTTCACCTTATAGGTGGATTCAATTGCTCTGCTTAACTTGATCTTCCTCATTTTTCCCTGAATTGCAATCCTTATTTAACATGTGCGAGCCAGAAATCCCGCACTCTCTCTGGGAAGGAATGGCACTGAATGCGAAGGAGAGCGGGATCAGCTCAATAACTATATAGAAATTGATATATTGCGACTCTTTCTATTTGACAGGAATGAAGCTACTGTTATGCAGCGACGTCCATGCCAATCCATATGCACTCATGAAGGTTTTAGAAGCGGAGCATTGGGACATGTCCATCTTCATGGGGGACATTGTGGATTATGGCCCTCTCCCCTCAGAGACCATTGACCTTGTGAGGGATAATTTTGATCTTGTGGTGCAGGGAAACCACGATAGCGCTGCAGGTTTGGGCATAGACTGCGGATGTGGGCAGGAGAATCATGAACTATCCGTTTACACCAGGGAAAAGGTGACTGCACCGAGGATCTCCAGGGAGGACAGGAGTTACCTTGCATCCCTTCCGCAGAACCTGCATAAGGAGATTGACAATGTGAAGATCTACATGTCCCACGGTTCTCCAGCAGACAATCTCTATGGTTACATGTATCCCTGGTCCATAACACCGGACGCATTGAAAAACGCACTGGGGAGACCAGAGGATGATGCAATATTCATGGTGGGGCACACCCATTACCAGTTTTCCCTCCACTACAATGGCAGGATCATAGTCAACCCCGGTTCCATCGGGCAGCCCAGGGACTCGCTTCCGGATCCATCCTACTCCATGCTTGAAACGGATACCCTGACCATAACACACAAGAGAGTCAGGTACGACCGGGAACGCCTTCGTGCCCAGATCAAGCAGTCCATGGATGACAGTGATATGCTTCAGAGAAACCTAAAGCTGTTCAGGCTGGTTTGAAGCCTGAAGGATGAACCCTGTTCTTCCTATGAGCAGGACATCCACGAGAAGGTTCAGTGCAATGAAAACTGCACTGGCCAGGAGCAAGACCACAAGCTCCCACTGGTATACCACTACAGTGCCCAGTCCCATGAATGTCCCGCTCAGGGTGAGACGGCCCACGGGGAAGAACAGCAGCATGGGTACGGCAGAAAGGTCCAGAAAGAGCAGAAAAAGTGTGTTGCCCACCGTGCCAAGATTGAGAATATCAAAGAAGAAGTACGTCAGGAGAAAGGCGTATACACCAATGAGGACAACATCCGGCTCTATGAAGTAAAGTGAAACTGCAGATACAATCCCGAGCACAGAAACCAGCAAGGCAATCCGCTGCCATCTGTCCGTCCTTGTCAGTTTCGTTTTCTTTATCCAGATCGCGGACAGGGAAATTACTGTGAGGCTAATGAGGATCATAAAGTCTGTGATGCTCACAAGGAAGTTGGCATTCAGTGAATACAGGACACCGATGAGGATCAGGGTTATGAGCCAGGATGAGGAACTTATCACCTTCGGGAAAAAACCGCTCTCACTCAATGCGCCCAGGTGCCGCGAGGCAGCAAGGAAAGCAGGAACAAAGGTGGTGATGGAAGCCACGAGAAAAACTATTCCAAGCAGAAGTTCCCAGTATTTTCCGGTGAATGTCTTGGCAATATAAATTGCCGGTATCGCAGAGGATGACAGTTGCGACGGGGTGAGGTGAAGCGAAAGGACCGCAAGCGCAAACAGGATATTGACTGCAGACGACAGGATTACGGTAAGAATTATCGCTGCAGGGACATAGAACTCCTTCCCGAAAGTGGCCTTGCCGAATAGCCTTTTTCCCAGCGGGAGTCGTGATTCATCAAGCCCCTCCCTGTTCAGCGATAGGATCTCCTGAAAGCCAAAAAAGATCAGGTAAAGATATCCCACGTTAATTATCAGGTCAACAACCGGATCGCCTGTCGTGACCGATGGGAGCCGGGACAGTTGCCAGCCACCGCTGAAGCCAATGTTGATGCTCTCCAGCACTAGAACTGACACCATAAAGATGACCAGTATGATCTGCACGTTGCCTATGTGTCTCAGGTACCTTTCACTGTAGAAGGCGTTCACCACGAACCACAGGATGAAAACTATTGTTACAGAAATTACGGTCATGCTTATCTCAAAGCTGCTGAGCCCGAAGTTAAGCAGTATGCCATTTATGACGGTCAGGTTGAACTGTTCGAACAGCAATGCAGAATAAGCTGCCAGCGCCGTGTTCGCGATCCATGCGGAAATCCTCGTTATGAAGTACCTGAGGCTTTTGGAACCCGTGGAATGGCTGACAAATCCGGATCCTCCAACGATGTCTATATGGTTTCTGATCGCGTACCTGTACTGGTAGGAATACGAGATCGCCAGGCCAAGAGAAAGGCCGCCTGCAATAAGCAGGGAAAAGACGGACACATAGGAGTACTGGACTATATTCTCCGGGATCAGGACAAACAGGGGAGAACCAATGGTCGTGCCGACCCCGATTGCAACCATGGTGTAGAACCCGTAGGTTGGGTTCTTTGCCCGCCTGCTGACAGGGTGCAGGAACCTGACCCTGATGGACTCAGGGAGGGCCGTAATGAGAAGTACGCCGCTTATGGCTGAGAGAACAAGGATCATGGCTGAAATGGCCTTGGAGGAATTCATGTCCGTGTATATGGGTGCAGAATACAGCATGAGCAGAAGCATGAAGCCGCTGACAGCCAGTATGGCAATGCCAGATAGAAAGGCAGCGATCTTCGTGGCCATCGCTATGTTCTTCTTCCTCTTTACAAGTTCCCTGACGAGGCCGCCGTTAATGACATATCCAACAGCGAGGGCATAAAACGAGGTTATGGCCCCAAACCCCTTTCTAAGCAGTTGACGTAAATCCACCATCGTCAGGCACCATTATTTCTTGGAGATATGCAGTCCCAGTCTGGAGATCTCCCTGGACGCCATTCTCAGGGCATAGAACGAAGATACCAGCAGGAGGGCAGACAGAAGCAGATCCACCACGATGACCGCCGTATACGTCCCATAGCTGGAAAACACGGAAGATTCAAGAGATTGGAAGTAACTGAGCACAAGCGTGCTTTTTCCCTTGTACAGGAAGACCGGAACGGACAGGATGAGGCCAAAATAGAGGAGAAAGGCAGACAGAACAAATTCGCCAGCTGCAATCAGGAAATTTTCCATAAAGCGCGTTTTCGTTTCGCTGGCCACTATTTCAACGAAGGTCTTGACCTCATCGTCTGGCGATTCCCTAAAACGCTGCCTGATGATTTCCCTGGAGTTTTGAACGGTGGAAGAAAGGAGCACCATTGCCTTGATGTCTAGAAGCAACTTGTCTACTATGACGTCGAAATTGTCAGACCTCTGAGATTCCAAGTGTATCGGACATTTAAGACGCCATATACTTTTAAATTTTCCCACTGGTGAATGCATGATTCTTCCTGTAAGGCTAAAACAGCTCCGTAACGTTTTGCCGGGAATCCCTGAGGCTGCAGCCTCTAAACGCGGCGCTACCTTCAATAATTCAAGGTCGCCGGCCATAAAATTTCATGGAAAAAAAGGACAGATCATGATATCTCTATGAATCTGAAACTTCTTCCTATGGCAAAATAATATGTAAACCGGAATCCTTTTCCCTTTTACAGATGGAACAGACTGCTATCAAACCCAACCCATCAGATATAATTAAAAACCTCCTCGCTAACCCTGTTCAGGCCGTTGTCAGCATAATGAGCAACAAGAACCTGGTGGCCAGGGCAGAGTCCTCAAAGACTGAGGTCAAGTCGAAGATGTCCGTTATCGAATCCCTTCCAGGGGAACTTGGAAAGTTCCTCAGGGGACTCATACAGCCTGGAACTATCCCACTTGCGGATGAGATGGTGGATAAGATCACAAAATTTGCCGAGGCTGCTGTGAGCCAGTACAAGGCAAGCATTGGCGATTCACTCACAAAAGAGGTTTCTCAGATCGAGAGTTCCTACGCCCAGGAGCGTGATAAGGCGGTCGGCGCGATCGACTCATACCTCCAGGGCATTACGATCCCGCCGGATTCCAGAAAGGTCAGCCTCAAACTCGTAAGCGGGGCATATGACGCCAGGGGAACCTACCGCATCACACGAAAATTCGAAAAACCCATAGTCAGGAGGGGGTTCATGTCAAAGACAACAGACCTGGTCTCAGAAAACGTGGACCTGTCCTACGAATTCTCGCTCAGGGCCGGAGACGTCGATATTTTCAAGGGGGTCGTATACTTTTCTTCCATTGCAAAAGGGTTCAAGCTGCCTGTAAGATCGGCAACAAGCTGGGTCAGCAAGGAAGCCGTCATTGATTATGAGAAACTGGACAAATACCTTCTTACAGAGGGAGAACTGTCCGGGAATACCCTGCTGCTCACCTTTACCTCTGACCAGGGCGATCACGTGGTAAAACTATCCTATTCCTTCTACGAGGACAACCCCATACTGGGAGTCCAGTACGCTGATGGGACCGTGACCTCTGACATCATGACACAGCCAGCGCTGGCCAATGTAACGGACACGGCAGTCCTCTCACAGATAATGTCCACGTTCTATGGCACATTCTCAGAACTTGGGAATCACCGCCAGAAACTGACTAAACTCCTGATAAACGATCTCGACGTGCTCTCTACCCTGGACTTTCAGGGATTCCTCGTGCACATGGCCAAGCTTGTCGCTGCTGAGGTCAACCGGCTGCGTCAGGCAAACAATGACACTTCACCAATGGCTCCAATCCTGGACAGCGACTTCGTAAAGGAGAGGCTTGGGCTGCTTGGCCCTTTGTCCGTGGAGATTGCGGAAATTCTCAGCGTGGGCATCAAGTCTTCAGGCTGAGGACTTTCCAAATTTTTTAACGATTTCCTGAATTTCTCTCAGCATGGTTTCCACAATCTCCATGGATTTTGCAAGGCTGTCTGTCCTGGCAGAGACTTCAACCTTTATCCCGGGGTTTTTATCCTCTGTCTGCAGCGGGTGACTCTTGATGTAAGCCATGTTTCCAGGTCTGCGCATGATGTCGCTGACAAATGGAGCAAGCTGGCTCTCCATCACGCCTGGAAAGGTGATGCTCTTGTCAAAATAAAAGAAATCATGACCTATGACCCTGGGAATGGCTGACGCCAACATGGAGCGCATCTCCGAAGGGACACCGGGGAGTGAGATTATGATCCTGCCCTCATGGTTCAGCAGCATACCAGGAGCACTACCGACACTGTTGGGAATGATCTCAGAGCCCTCAGGGAAAACAGCCATTTTTCTCCTGGACGCCGTAAGCTCAAGATGCATCTTACCGAACCTCGCCTTGAGCATCTCCAGTGCATCCAGGTTTTCAATCATATCGATGCCAAGGGCTTCACCTATGGAGGCCAGTGTCATGTCATCAAACGTAGGCCCAAGGCCGCCTGAGGTCACAATTATGTCAGAAGACAGGAGCGCAGTCTTGATTGCCCATCCTATGCTTTCAGGAGCATCCATTACCACCAGACCGGATGTGACTTCAACGCCGTGATCCGTGAGCATTTTCGCAATTTCCGTGAAATTTGTGTTGACAGTACGCCCCTTCAACAACTCATTGCCAATGGTGATTATGCACGCCGACTTCCACTTTTCATCAAGAGGCATTAACTGACCTTTGTGCCACAGCTTGGACAGTATTTCATGCTTGAGTCCAGGGTGTAGCCACACTCAGGACAGTATTTTACCTCTGCAGGAGGCATGTTTTCCGTTTTCTGCATGGCCGTGGTCCCCAGGTCCTCAGCATCGATGACGTCGGCTCTATGGTTCTTCTGCGGTTGTGCCTTCTTTCTCACTTCGTTAGGGGAGTTGACATGCAACACACCAACATTTGTGGTGCCGGCCTTTGCCCTGGCCATTTCAAGTTTCTTTCTGTAGTCCTCTTCCGTGGTTCTGTGCCTTTCTTCCTCGTGAACGCGTTTGGCATCTATTGCCCATTTTGTGATATTCTCCTTCCACTGCGCAGGATCCTTCACCTGGAACCTTACAACCTGCTTGGACCCGTTGGATTCAAACTCAACGGAGAAGGTTTTCTTGGTGAACATCTTGAATCTCGGAACAGCGGTCGTCACGTTCGAGACCTCGTGCAGCTGGATCTCCTCCGAGACCGCAGCGGATGTCGCACTGAACATGCCCCTGTGCCCCTTCCGCTCGTATATAAGCCTCCTGTCCGTGAGGAAGAGATTTCCTCCCGATATGTCCTCCCGTCCGGAAATGAAGGTCACATATTCATGCATTATCTCTTTCTCTGTAGGTTCGTATATGGGCATTGTCATCGCATAATATCTGCATATAAACTCTTTTTGATTGCATGGGCAAACATATCAAGCTGTTCTCGAAGATCACCGGAAGTAATGAGGGCACCGTGTTAAGGGATCGTGGGATGTCTGGCACCACATAGCGGCAAAATGATGAATTTCGCGTAGAGCATGCGGCACATTTTAGCGGGTAAGAACGAATGGTGTCTCTGCTAAATCGCCTGATCACAACCCAAGAATTAAATAATGTACAATGATGAATCCATGAATCAATGGACAACTTCCTGTTTTTCCTATTACTCATAGTTTTGTTTTCCATCTATACCATTGGTCCATCGGTTGTCGCCCTTATACACATCTATTTCGGCGGAAAGCAATACAGAGAGTTCAGAGCCGGGATTAATCCCAACGCCATACGTGCCCCCCCAAAATCCAAGATCGTCTACCTTATGCTTACGATCGACTCAGCGTTCATTCTCCTCCTCGCTTTTCTTGAGATACTGGGGACGTTTTTCCTGTTCCTGTTCCAGCTGCTGGTTACCGGTTACGATCAGCTCCTTTTCGTATTCTTCGTGGCTGCACCTGGTGCTCTGCTGGCATACATGGCCTATGCCACTTACAATGACGTAAGGTATAACAGAATCAGTGCAGTGAAATATGAAATCGTCTCAGGGAGCGATTACAGGCCTGACGTAGATTTTGATCCAGTCCTCAGGTTCAGGCCCATTAAGTTTCTCATCTCCAGGAATATATATTCCGATGGAATGGTGAGCTTTGGCGTGCTTCTGAGCAAGCGGAAATTCAACAGTACTGGAAAGGAATTCATTGAATTTCAGGAGACAATCATTCTCAAGAACACCAAGGAAAACGACAAAATTACCGTTTTTTCCGTTGAACCCGGCTCTTCCGATGTTACAATAAAGAGCATTGCGCCCTCGACTCCCATCGACATACCCGGCCACGGATCCACGAGGATTTCGTTGCGATGCATCATCAGCAGGGAGAGAGAAATCTCGCCGGTTACGTTCAAGATATCTGTTACCTGATCACTATATCTTAGCGAGTCTGTTTCCGCCATCCACCGGGATTGTGGCTCCGTTGACCCATGAACTTCTGTCGGAGAGCAGGAAGGTTATGACGCTCGCGATCCCTTCAGGGGGGACACGGTAGCTTCCCAGCTTCCTCAGCAACAGGAAGTCCCTTCCAGGCTTGAATTCTCCATCAATAAAACTTGGCGCCACCACGTTGACGCGTATTGCCTTTGGGATGAGCTGCGGGCAGAGAAGTTCCGCAATCCTGATCACCGCCCCCTTGGCTATGGAATAAGACATGCTAGCTGAAGCTCCACGATCCAGGCTGGAGGCATTACTCATAAGAACAATGGATCCATTGCGATTCATAATCCCCATAAGTGAGGATACCGCGTGAATTACCGCCCTGACATGGTTGTTAAGCATTTCGTCCAGGGCGATAGGCTGCGCAATGGAGTCCTGCGCAAAACCACCAACCATAATGCAGAGGCCGTCAAGCGTTCCAGCGATATCTGAGAACCTGCTCGCGAGCCTGGATGCCCCATCGGCCGTCGATACGTCTCCCTGTACGGCCTCAATGTTCCCCACAGATTTCATGGAATCGGCGATCTCCCGGAGTCTGGATTCCGTCCTCGCGCTGATGATTACGCTCGCTCCTTCAGTGAGAAGTTCGTATGCAGTGGCCGCCCCCAGTCCCCTGCTCACGCCAATGAGCGCCACCTTCTTTCCCTTCATTGTCTCCATGAATGGACTAGTATCCGGTGGTTTATGAGAGTTCCGGGAGATAATGGGCTGTTGGAGAGCGCATGAACGTTATGGTACCGAATGGGCCGGTTAACGGGTTCAGTTATGCAGCTGGGCTAGAGATGCAGGTTGTAGTGCCCCCGTACGTACTGATCCACTGCCAATCTTCCTGAGTTCATGGCCCGCATGATGTCGTACTGATCAGGGTCCATGAAGGAGTCGTGGAAGACCTCAGGGTCGAAGTCCGAGAATACGATGCCCCTTGACTCCGCGATCTTTCTGAATTCCTTTGCCCTGTCCCTATCGAGGTACTGGAGGCTTCTGGCCGTCATGGTTACATGGGACGACTCCGCCCGGATGAGAGCCTCATCGTGATGCATGTATATGGCTGAGTCCACAAAGACCTCGCTCCTTTCAGGCAAATGTGGATAAATCACGTCAGGCAGGCAGAAAATTCCGCTTCCACTGCCCCTGTTTTCAGTGATGATCTCAACACCCGCAAGCTGGAGAACAGAGATGTAGTAGTTAACAAGGCGAACAAATTCTTCCTTCATCATGGGTTCCCTGATATCATTCAACTGTCCGCCGACTTGTTCCCTCTCCTCATAAAGCCGCACCTTAAACCCGAGTTTCGACGCATAGAGTGCCGCCTCCAGTCCCTTTATCCCGCCTCCTATGATGTCTATGTCTCCGGAAAATCTCGGGTACGTTCCCACAGGCTCGAAACCAGTCTCCGGATTCACCGTGCACCTGACCTCCCCCCATGACAGGGATCTGCAACCCTGGTTGCATCTGATACACGGCCTTATTGTACCTGGCATGTTCGTGGCCTTTGCAGGGAAAAAAGGATCAGCGAGCACTCCACGCCCTATGGATACAAAGTCACTCTTCTCAAGCGCCTTCTCCATGGCGTTCACACTGCCAATGGAGCCCACGACCATGGTGGTTATGTCAGGTTTGCGGGGTAACTTCAGGGCGATGTGTGGCGCCCTGTGATAGAAGGATGCAGTGGAACCCGGAGAGGCAAATCTCCCGGCAGAAAAGTGCACGTAGTCTATATTCTCCAGAGACTCTGCACACTTGAGACCGTATTCTGGAGGATATCCGTCAGGATCATCCTCATAGAGGCTCAGGCGTATCCCCAGGGCTGTTTCAGTTGAACCGCGAATGCCGTCTATGATCTCCTGGACAAATCTCAGTCTGTTCTCCGTGCTCCCGCCATACCTGTCAGTCCTCTTATTGAGCGCAGGCGAGATGAATTCCTGAACTAGGTAACCATGCGCACCATGAAGTTCAACACCGTCGAATCCAGCCTTCCTGGCCCTTCCGGATGCTGCAATGAAGCTCTCCTGGGTGCTTCGGATATCTTCCAGATCCATCTCGTTTGGCAGCGTTCCCAGGTAATCCACTGCGGTGGGAGCAAACTGATGCCGTTCATTATCCTTTAAAGCCTTACCCCCGGCATGGACAAGCTGCACAAAACACAGTGATCCGTAACGATGGATGGCTTCGGTGAGTCTTCTCAGCTTCGGGACCAGTTCGTC
>JAKAAY010000007.1 GCA_021802055.1 Thermoplasmata archaeon | reverse complement strand
ATATTCGACAAGGACACCAGGATCAAGACAAACTCGCAGTTCCTTGCTGCAAGGAATTCCGCACTGATTCCTGCACCGGCAACCGCGGGAGTTCTTGTTGAATCGTTCCCCACCATACTGCCTGCAGCCTCAGGAATCATCAAGTCGGCTTACGATGTCATGCTCTACGCATGGTTCAGGCACTACAAGGTCTGAGGGCCGGTAACATTATTTGATCGCAATCTGACCAGATTCCCAGACTGCAGCGTCTTATCAGATCCTGCCGGTCGGCATATTTCATTGCATCTTTAACAGGAATCCCTTCAGGGAACAGTTCCGGTTTTAGGTACGGTAATTCCGGAAGTTCGCTAACCTTTTTCGGTACTTCCGCCGTCATTGTTATTTCGCTTGATACGGATCCAGCAAGGCTCAGTAAGGGGACTTCACCAACGGAATTCACGGATCGATTCGAAGAGCGAAACCAGTCTAAGCGGACTGTAGACGTCAGACTGGATACTTGCTATTCCTGAGGTCCCTGCTGCTGAGCTTCAAGCCAACCGCATTCAAATCTCACTCCAGGGACCTTGCCTTCATGGTAACAGGCATGAGCAAATGTTTTCTCACCTTCCGGGAACCAGGACGGGTGCAGGATGGGCATTTGATATCCTGGTTTCAGAGGGTACCCAACGGATTCCCCGATCGAATCTCAGGTTTGCCTCACACATCTCTCTGACAAGTCCGGAACCCTCGTCAACTCCAAGGGTATTCCCATCTGGATCTCTCGCAGATCTGAACTCTTATGCTATGGCAACCGGGTCCGCATCCCGCCGAAGGTCCTGCCCAGAAGTCTCTCTCATGCACATTCCTTTCTCGCATGGCGTGTCCAAGAAATTTATCCCAAATTAAATGGTCTCGCGGAGAGTCCCAACCGGTTCCTTCTCGCTGAACTCCGGGCAATACCGGGGCACTTCCATGCAGCCAAGTCCAAGCATTGATATGGAAACCGGAATTCTCCGCGGTCAATGTATGGCAATTGAACCTCGATATAAAGTTGGATGCGGACTCTCTATCCCAGCATAAAACTTTATCAGTGCACGTCTAATGACAGGAAGTCCCCGCAAGTAGTAGCCACGATCCATGAATGGCTATGACGACTGGGGACTTGAGATCGCCTTGCCATGGGCCTCGGGCAGAGTCGATGGTGTGATCCTTGCACTGAAGTACCGATCAGAGGCGGGCGAAAATATCCCCGGCGGGTCAGCTGGTTAGGAAAAATGAATAACGCACGTTAGACCGGGGAAAAGTATCAAATCACCATCAGAGGGCACATGGATCCGAGTGGGATTACAATCAGATCGCAGAACGAGAACCTTGAGTACGTGGTTAACCTAGTCAAGTCCCGGATCATAGTGTACGATGTGCAGGTGAACCCTGTTTCCCTTGTGTTTTTCTATCTTGATAGCGAAAACCCAAACTTTGAAGAGGAATTTGACGAGATAAGAAAGGAGCTGGTGCCGAAAGGATACGTTCCATTTGTCAGGAGGAATGGAGAAACAACCATCGTTGTAACGAAGCTCCCATCGCAGAAATATGCAACTTCCAGGGTAAACATTATATTATTTTTCCTCACGCTCGCTTCAACAGTATATGTAGGCTCGCTGTATTCCAGAGCATTTACCGCTTCTGTTCCCATGAGCGTAGTCTACGGGTTCATCTTCTTTTCAGCTCCACTGATGCTCATACTTGGCCTTCACGAACTCGGCCATTATTTCACCGCCAAAAAATACCACGTCAAGGCTTCCTTCCCATTCTTCATACCATTTCCACTCACCATAGGAACATTCGGAGCATTCATTTCTCTGAGAGACCCCATCCCAAGCAGGAAAGCAATGACAGAAATAGGCGCAGCAGGCCCCATTGTTGGCTTCCTCACCAGCCTGCCTCTCCTTTTTGTCGCGGATTATCTCAACAGCATATTTCACCCCATTTCCACAGTGACTTCGTTTCAGCTGAATTTTCCGGCCATATACAGCCTGCTGGGCATTCATATCAATGTATCAAAGCCCGTATTCCCCATGGTTTTCGCGGTATGGGTTGGTATATTTGCCACTGCAATGAATCTACTCCCCATCAGTCAGCTGGACGGGGGGCATGTGGCCAGAGGGATACTCGGAAGAAGGTCTCAGGTGCTTGGCTATATCGTCGTGGGTTTTCTTCTCATTGCCGGACTCTACTACCCTGGCTGGTTCTTCCTGGCATTTTTCGCGTTCTTCATGGGATTATCTCATCCACCGGCGCTCAATGACTATTCGAAGCTGAAGCCCGTGGACATGGTGATAGGGGTTGCAGCGCTTCTGATGTTTGCCCTCTGCTTTACTTTTATACCGATAACTGCACCGTGATGTGAGCGTTGCAGGATGCGGATGAAATAACACTTAAAACAGGACTTTATGCCATAAGAGATGGGAGGGTAATAATGAACGGCAGAAGGGATAAAAGCACAAGCACCAGCACTTTCGGATCTCCTGGACGGCATAGTCACGACTCCGCCCGTTTCTATTCGGGAAAGCTCTACTCCACTGCAAAAGGAGGACATGTGGAAGACCAGGCTGAGAACCCCATGCCTCATACCGTCCTGGATCACGTTTTCCTGAAGTCTGCGGAAAGCATGGAAGAGATACCGGACTCCAGCGTTCACCTCATGGTCACTTCGCCGCCATACAATGTCGGCAAGGCCTATGATCGCGATCTCACGCTGAAGGAGCATCTGGAATTCCTGCGTTCAGTGTGGGCAGAGGTTTATCGTGTCCTGGTGGTCGGAGGCAGGGCATGCATTAACGTGGCAAACCTTGGCAGGAAGCCCTACATCCCCATGCACTCTCACGTCATTGAGGGGCTTGAAAGCCTGGGATTCCTCATGAGAGGGGAGATAATATGGAACAAGAGTGCAAGTGCAGGCTCATCTACAGCCTGGGGTACATGGAGGTCTGCAGCAAATCCCGTAATAAGGGACGTTCATGAATACATCCTGCTCTTTTCCAAGGGCAGCTATTCCAGAAAGGGCAAAGGGAAGGAGAGCACAATGAGTTCTGAGGAGTTTCTGGAATACACCAGAAGCATATGGAACATGCCTGCAGAACAGGCCAATGCAGTGGGGCATCCGGCGCCGTTTCCGGTGGAACTGCCATACAGGCTGATCCAGCTCTACACGTTTCATGGAGACATCATCCTTGACCCGTTCATGGGCAGCGGCCAATCTGCAATAGCTGCCATAAGGGCCGGAAGGAGGTTTGTGGGTTATGAGAATGTGCAGGAATATGTTGATCTGGCCAGTGAACGGATAAAAAGAGAACTTATGAAGAAAGGGGAGCCAAGGAAGAAGTCTGCATCTGATGCTGCAGACACAGTGCGACGCCGGGGATAAAGTGATCAATCAGCGATGCTGCGGGCTCGCTCACTTTATTGTATCCATGATTCTCAGGTACTGCTCCTCCGTGATCTCTCCCCTTGCAAATCTCTCTTTCGCTATTTCCTCGGGTGTCTTTCCCGGAGCCTCAGAGTGCTTCCATTCCTCTCCTCTGAAAACCTCCACCAGGAAATAGATGAAGAGTATGACGAACACCAGGGTGATCGCTCCCATTACGGGCATCAGGATGAACATGGGATAGTACCCATAACCCCCCATCATTCCGTACGGGCCCGGCTGGTAAAAGGTGCCGGAAATATATGGCACGATGATTGCCATGGCCGCGACGACTGCAACCAGCCCAACAAGAATCCACATGAGATTCCCAATCTTGTTTTCCATGTTTGTAGTAAAGGGTGAAACAGTCCTTAAGGTTTGACTGAAACATGTTTCATGGAACTATTTTTGAGGGATTTCAGAATCCAGGATGATCTCGTTGGTCACTCCCTTCCTTATCCTCACTACCATGCCTTTATTCTCAAGTGCAGTGAGGGCTCTTGAAAGGGTGGCTTTCGATGTTCCCAGCGAATGCACCAACTGGCTTTGCAGTGCTCTTCCATGACTCTTAATAAGGGCGTCAACGATTTCTGACTCCAGGCCCGTGAGATTCGAGATCCCATTTTCCGTCCTGGTTCTGTCAATCAACCCCGGGCTCACGTCTCCGGCAAATATCACGTGCGAACCGGTTTTTTCCAGGGCCATGTATGATCTGAGAGCGCCTGCAAGTGAAACTCCGGCGACCAGCATGTTACAGGTCAGGATGGCCAGGTAGAGATAGAACAGATACCAGTTCATGCTCCCTTCCATGAAGGAGAGAACGAAGTACACCGAAGTGGAAGTCACGATGACCAGAAGGGAGAGAAGCAACGATATTCCATAAAAGACAAGCTTTCTGAATGGACCTCTCCCGTCGCGAGACCTGACTTTTCCGGAAAATCCCAAATCTTTCATTCTGGCTCCAAAGAGGCGATCCGGCACTGGCCGTTGTAAGATGCCCCTTCTCAGGATAACCAAACGGCCATCGATTTATAAAGGTTTGAGCCTAAGGGGGCTTTTCACTTATAAGGCATTTCTCGAGGTAATTTGAGTGCAAGTGGATTATTTTAGGTGCAAGATTGACTTCAGGTGCAAAGCCCGCCTAAGGACTGAGAGTTTCAGTAACCCGGAAAAGCTCTGTCAAGTCTGGAAAATTCAGCAAGCAGCTTTCTTCGCAGGGCCATGGAATTCAGGACAACTGAGGTAGAGCTCAACCCCATTGCAAGTGCAGAAAGTATTGGAAGGAATGAATATATCCCCAGTCCAAGAAATGGAACAGGTATTCCTGCGGCCACAGGTATCAGGACTGAATTGTATCCAATGGCCCAGCCAATATTCTGCCTGATCTTCCGTATGGTCTTATCTCCAATGACCTTTGAATAGACCACGTGCCTGAGGTCGTTGCTTAGCAGAATCAGGTCTCCGCTCTCTCTTGCTATGTCTGTTCCTGAGCCCATTGCAATGCCGACATCTGCGGTTTCGAGGGCTATGGAATCATTGATGCCGTCCCCGGTGAATGCTACATATTCTCCCTTCTCCTGGTATGACTTTATGATCTCGCTTTTTTCTCCGGGCAGGATCTCCCAATGGAAATCTTCTATGCCCAGTTCAGAAGCTATCCTGGACGCCTCCTCTCTTGAGTCTCCCGTAATCATGACGGTCTTTACGCCCATGTTTCTCAGGGCTTTAATGGCAGGGGCTGATGTGGGGCGCAGAATGTATGAGAGTGTAATGCTCCCCCACAGTACTTGGTCAACACTGATCTCCACGCTGGAATTTTCAGCATGCTTTGCCCTGCTGACTGTGACCGATTTTCCAGACACAAGTCCTGATATTCCTACCCCCGGCCTCTCCACAACGCTTCGTGCTTCGACGGCCTGGATGCCCAACCTGGCAGCAGCGGATACTATTGAGCGTGCAACGGGATGGTTTGAGTTGGCTTCGACGGAGGCTCCTAAACCAAGTATCTCGGACTCTGTGTGACCCGGCTCAGGTTTCACACTTACCACGACAGGCTCCGGCTCTGTCAGCGTTCCTGTCTTGTCAAACACAGCCATGGTAAGTTTTGAAATCCTGTCAAGGGATGAGGCATTCTTGACCACTATTCCCTTCTCGGACGAGACTTTGGAGGAGATCAGCAGGGTGATGGGACCGGCAAGCCCAATTGCACATGGGCAGGCTACAACAACAACAGAGACGAAGGCCAGGACTGCAATTTCAAGTGGAAGCCCATAACCGGTGCTGCTGAGATAAAGATACCAGAAGATAAAGGTGACAATGGACGCAACTAAAACTATGGGCACAAAAACCGCTGAAAACGCGTCAGCTATTCTCTGAACCTTCGCTCTCCCGGAGGCGGCCTTCTGTATCAGCTGGTATATCTGACTCACCGTGCTGTCCTTCCCTGCCCTTTCAGTTTTAACCTTGATTGCCCCGTTGAGGTTTCTGGTTCCAGAGGATACGATGCTTCCCGGGCCCATCAGCACCGGTTCTGATTCGCCGGTGAGCATGCTCTGGTCAATCTCGCTGTTCCCTTCAGCAATAGTCCCGTCGACGGCCAGTATCTCTCCCGGCCTTACGAGGATCACGTCTCCAGGCTTCAGGGTTGAGGCAGGTACGTCCACTGGCTCAGACCCATCACCTACCAGATGCACCGTTTCGGGAAGCATCGCCATAAGTTTTCCGGCTGCCTTATTTGCCCTTGACTTGGTGATATTTTCTATGTAGTTTCCCGTCAGGATGAGGGTAATAATGAAAGTAGAAGCATCAAAATACACTTCAGAGCCTGGAATGGCAGAAGGGAATATGGTTACAAAGACTGAAAATGTAAAGGCGGTGAGAGTCCCAATGGAAATGAGGAGGTCCATGTTCCCTGTTTTCTGTCTTATCGCGTGGTAAGCGCCGTCGTAAAATCCCAACCCAGAATAGAACTGGACGGGGATGGACAGTGCCAGAAGAACGTAATCACGGTAGGGAAGTCCTGTATTCAGATAAGTAATGAGCAGTACGGCCAGTGCCAGCGGCCAGGCCAGTGCCAGCTTTATTCTCAGCCTGTATGCCTCCCTTTCAGGGGAGGTGAAATTTACCAAACAGGACCGCGAGCAGAAGTAAAGTCTTTCCCCGTCCTGTTCTGCATATATGTCTGCAGTATCCGGCACGTACATGCCGCATACAGGGTCCGTGGGCATTCAGCAATTTACCTGCTGTGTTTCAGGGGGTTCTTGTCAAACGTTTCCTTGCAGTGAGACGAGCAAAAATAGAATTTCTTCCCCTGAAACTCACTAAAGAACTTCGAGTCCTCCTTCACCTTCATGCCGCAAATCACGTCAACTGCCAATTTTTCAACTCCAGGAGTAGCAATGCTGCATCTCCCGGGAAGTAATCCGATGAAGGTATTTACCATGATCCCACAATATCTTCATAACCAAAACCAAAGACTCTGGAATGCATCGATGGATGGGAAACACTGCAATGCTGGTCTACGGGCCAAAATTTTTCTCGCTTCGAACGGTTTGACACTGTAGCACTCAAAATCCGACCATTACATCCACGGGCGAAGAGGTGAAAGTAATGGTGCAGCAATATCGTCTCTGGGGTTTGGAACGAGATTCACAACGCTAAAGGCACGGTGTTTTGGAAAGCCTTATTATATGTTCAGAAAATCGATGATGCAATGGGAACAGGACAGGGGCAAAAGACAGTGGGAAGAATCGTTGGTGGGGACTCAGTATCTCTTGAAATAGAAGGCCTGAACGAAGCCACGCTGGAACTTGACGAGCTGCTTGTCTCCGAGAATTCTCCCAGTGATTATACGGTACTCAAGATCAACGGTATGAGGTACGGGACCTCTGTGAGCAATGAAATTCCCGTCAAGGCGGTAGATGCAGATCATAAGGCGGATACCCCTGTGAGAGAAAGGGATGCCATGTTCTACATGGCAAGACCGGTGCTCAGGTACAACGATGGAAGGCTTGGAATCCCCAAGGTAATCCCCGCGATCTGGTCCCAGGTCAGAAGGGCTGAAAAACACGACTTTGAGTTTCTCACCAACGCGTCGCCTGATACCATATTCATCGGGAAAATAAGGTCAGGCAGCCGGGTCCTGGACATTGACATCAGGCTCAACGGCAGGGATCTGCTCACCCACCATGTGATGATCCCGGCTACCACCGGAAGGGGTAAGAGTAATCTTGTGAAGGTTATGCTGTGGAGCATCCTGAATTCCGGCAGGTTCGGGATATTGCTTCTTGACTCGCATGACGAGTACTATGGCAGAACCGGACATGGTCTAAGGGAGCACCCCTACGCCGGTGAAAGACTGGCGTATTATTCCACAGACTCTGTCCCTGGATCATACAGCCTGGTGATCAACCTGGAATCGATAGAGCCCGATCACTTTGAGGGCATACTGTCGTTCACGGAGGCACAGAAACAGGCCATATCACTCTACCACCGAACATTCAGGGAAAAATGGATTGAAGCCATGGTAAAGGGAAAGGAGATCAGGGAAAGTGTATCGGACATAACGATCAGGGTTATCCAGCGAAAGCTGAGGAGGGTACTGGGAATATACGAGGAAGGCGGAAAGATCAGGTGCGAAAATTCAGTCTTTTCTGCAGACTCGGGAACGACTACATTAAGGGACATTGTGAGGTTCCTGGAGTCTGGAAAGACCGTTATACTGGATACCTCCAGGCTTGGCGACGACGGTGAACTTCTCATAGGAAGTATCGTGGCCGGAAGGATATTCAGTCTTTACAGGAACTACAAGGGGAGTGGGGAACTTGATACCAAGGCTCCCGTTAGCATAGTCATCGAGGAAGCACCAAGAATTCTCTCGGAGGAAAAAATCGCAGAAGAGGGAAACATATACTCCACAATAGCAAGGGAAGGACGAAAGTTCAACGTTGGCCTCATAGCCATAACACAGCTTACAAGCGTCATACCAAGAACCATTCTTTCCAACATCAACACAAAGATTATCCTGGGAAACGAAATGGCAATAGAGCGGGAGGCCATAATAAACAGTGCGGTGCAGGATCTCTCGGATCAGGACAGATCCATCGCAAGCCTGGACAAGGGAGAGGCCATAGTGAGCAGCATATTCACCAGGTTCGCTGTCCCCGTATACACACCCGAATTCCAGCAAATTGTGGAATCTTCAGAAAAGCCCATGAAACATCAGGAAGGGCTTATAATGTGAGGTCAGAGATGGGCAGATTTGCGCATATAGCGGACGTGCACCTGGGTTCAAACAGGGAGAAGGCAATGCGTGATCTTGAGATCAAGGCATTCTCTGACGCAATGGACCGTTGCATATCGGAAAAAGTTGATTTCATAATTTTCTCGGGCGATCTGTTTCACACGGGTATACCGGACCTTTCAGTTGTCAACGAGGCACTGAGGAAAATAAGTGAGGTGAAAGATACAGGAATACCGGTTTACGTGATATACGGAAGCCACGACTACACTCCCGCGGGCACGTCGGTGATTGATCTGCTCACCACCGCCAGAATGCTTCAGAAGGTGGTCAAACCCCGAATGGAAGGCGGAAAGCTTTGCCTTGATTCCACCAGAGACCCTGCGACTGGCGCCAGGCTATGGGGCATA
This sequence comes from Thermoplasmata archaeon, assembly GCA_021802055.1. Lineage (GTDB taxonomy): Archaea > Thermoplasmatota > Thermoplasmata > Thermoplasmatales > Thermoplasmataceae > JAKAFX01. Next base: position 57,938 of record JAKAAY010000007.1, on the reverse strand, counting down.
TCGGCCAGAAGCAATGGGCTGGAGAGGAAATATTATGAAATTCTTGACAGGGAAAGCCTCGAGGCCGAGGACGGATTCAAGATATTCGTATTTCATTCCGGGATAACGGAGTTCAAGCCCCCTGAACTGGTGCAGATGGAAACCATCCCCATTTCATATTTCCCGAGAAATTTCGACTATTATGCCGGAGGTCACATTCACAGTTCAGGCATCTATCGGCAGCCAGGATATGACAATATTGTGTTTCCAGGACCCCTTTTTACCGGTTACGGGAAAGATCTGGAAAATTCAGCAAGGGGAGAGAAGAGAGGTTTCTATATAGTCGACTTTGACAGCAAAGTGAGGAAAATACAGTTTATCGATACTACGGCATGCTCGTGGGCATTCCTGGAATTTGATGCAACCGGCAAATCCTCGTCTGAGTTCTCGGCAGAGGTATCACGAGGTGCTGAAGATGCAGACATTAGGGGCAGGGTTGTGGTCCTGAAGCTCAGGGGGACGATAGAATCTGGGCGCACGTCTGATGTTGACATCGGCAGGATAAGGGAGAGACTGATATCCAACGGCGCTCTACACGTATATGTCAACAGACACTCTCTATTCTCCCGGGAATATTCAGCGGTCAATTATGTCGAGACGGATCTGAGGGTACTGGAGAAAAAACTTATTCTGGAGAACATAGGCAACTACAGGGGGAGCATTGCTGCGCTTGGTGGAAACAAGGGAGCTGAAAGGGCAGAGGAACTTCTGGCCAGCATGAAGCAGGAATCCAAACTAAACGAGTCAAAGGCGGATTACGCCTCGCGCAAGAGGGAGGAGGCCATAGCCCTGTTGGGAATAAACAACCTGCTGGGGGCGGATGAAAGGTGAAGTTCAACAGGATACGGCTTTCGAACGTGAGGAGCTATGTGCGTCAGGAAATTGAATTCCCCGAGGGATGCACACTGTTTGCCGGTGACATAGGGAGCGGGAAGTCCACAATACTGATGGCCATGGAATTTGCACTCTTCGGCCTCGGGGCTGACGACGGCCAGGCCCTTCTCGGGGTCAACAGGCAGAAGGGATTTGTCGAGCTTGAATTCGAGGCTTTTGGCAATACATATGCGATCCACAGGGGACTTGCAAGGAAAGGCAACTCCGTTGTCCAGGAAGCCTGCACCCTTACAACCGGAGGGGTTATGACTCATTTCACGCCCAGGGAACTCAAGGCGAAGGTGCTGGAGATACTTCGCTTCAATGAACCCCCAACCAACAGTGAGTCCAAAATATTCAGATACTCAATTTTCACGCCCCAGGAGGAAATGAAGATCATTCTTTCCATCAATCAGGACGCACGCCTCCAGATCCTCAGAAAGGCATTCGGAATAGAGGACTACAAGATCGCGGCATCCAACATTGCGGATATCTCAAGGTACATGAGGCAGAAGTCTTCCGAAATACTCAGCCAGGCTTTCGACCTTGAGGAGAAGACTGCGAAACTGGAAGACGGAAGGAAGAAGTTGGAACTCCTGGATCAGGATATAGGCAATCTTTCGCGGCATGTGGATGCCATCCAGAAGAGACTTTCTGCAGCCCGGGAGGAGCATGATGGCTATAGAAGATCCCTGGAGTCCATGGAGGCAAAACGTGAGCAACACGCCAAGATCATGAGGGAACTTGCTGGAAAACAGAATAACCTCAAAAGGCTTGATGAAAGAAAGAGGATGCAGGAATCTTCCATTGGCAAGAAAACCGCATTTATCAAACAGCAGTCAGAATCCATTATCCCATCCGTTGATCCTGAATCCCTGAAGGCTAAGATCACAGTACTGCAGGGGGAATTTTCATCGATGACATCGAGAAAAGGAGAGGTTCTGGAAAGAATCAAGAATCTCACCTCTTCCAGGCAGCGCACACAGAAGGATCTTGAGACAAACAGGAACGATCTGGCCTCGCTGGTCAAAAGAAAGGAAGCGGAGGAGGAAAGGATCAGGGAGAAAAGGGCTTTCATAGAGGAAAGGTCTGCAGCAGAGCGACCTGACGGAGACCCTGAGGCCATTGGATCCGAGATAGCCGCTCTTCAGAAGTCACTGTTTCTCAAGGCCACTGAATCTGGCACCATACTGGCAAAGGTGAGCGATTATTCTGAGATCCTGAGCAATGGAACATGCCCGACCTGTGAAAGGCCAGTTGAAGATCCGGCCACATTCGGGTCCAGGCTCACATCCAGGGAGAAGGCATATGAGGTGATAGAGGGGGAAATGGGTGAATTGTCAGCGAGACTGGAAACTCTGCAGAAAGCCAGAGAAAGAGCCATTGTTTACAGGGGATCAAGAGAGGAGACGAAAAGAGCTGCAATTGAGCTCAAACAGATAAGCAAAAGCCTCGAGTCCACGCTTGAATCCATTGAGAAGCAGAATCAGCGCATACTGGAGAAGTTGCAGGAGATAGAAGCAATGGACAGGGCAATAACCGAAGCAAACCTGTCGGTACAGTCACAAGAAACGGAACTCAGGAAACTTAACAATCAGATCAGGTCTGTTGAGAAGGAGAAAGAGACGGCCATTACCATGGCCATGACCAGTGGGGAGATCAGGAGAGCCATGGAAGACCTGGATCGCATGAATTCAGACCTCTCGGAGATCGGAAGGGAAATGGAAAGTATAACGGAGGAGATGGAAGATCTGAGCCGGGAGGCCACAAAACTGTCAGCTGACCTCCAATCGATGGATTCTCTAAGGTCAAGGGCCGACAGCGCAAAACAGCAGGTGGATAGGGAAGAGGCACTCCTGGGGCAGGAAAGGAGAAAACTGGGAGAGGCAGAGGGGAGCAGAAATCAGCTGCGGGAAGTTATGGCCTCGCTCAGAGAGGAAGTGGATCTAAAATCAAAAATGCGCCAGCGATCAGCAGAGATACTGGAATATGTCTCATGGCTGGACCAGTTCCTTCTGCCCACCATAGACCTGGTGGAGAAAAATGCCATGGTATCGTTAAACAATGAGTTTAATGAGAACATCCAGACCATATTTGGGATGCTGGTGGACGATCCGGGTAAGAACATAAGGGTTGACGAGGCCTTCACCCCGATTGTGGAGCAGGACGGGATCGCCCAGGAAATATCGTACCTCAGCGGAGGAGAGCGCACAAGCGTTGCTCTGGCGTACAGGCTTACGCTTAACAGGATGGTCAAGCGGCACCTCATGTACAGCGACAGGAACCCTCTCATACTGGATGAACCTACCGACGGCTTCAGCAGGGACCAGTTGCTGAAGATAAGGGAGATACTGGAGATGATGGAGGCTTCACAGGTGATTATTGTCTCTCATGAGAAGGACATGGAAAGTTTTGCGGACCAGATTTACCGGGTGAACAAGCTCAACGGAAACTCGACTGTGGCGGTGGCATGAATGACGGAGCAGAGCCCTAGGAGATACGGAACGGCGCTTCCCATGAAATGGATTCTCAGGTTCATGGCCACAAGCTTTGTCTATCTGCCAGCTGGTCTGATCCTGCTGCTTCTGGCAATCACCGGAACTGTTCACGTAAGGTCTGATGCCATATTTGTCCTCTGGCTGTTTGGATTTGTGGCAATGATGATCTTTGGGCTGTCATACATGTTCGCATCCGGGCTCACCAGGGCAACTGCTTCCATGAACTCCACAATGTCTGCCGAGTATGCCCTTCTCAATGCAGGTATAATAGCCTTCTTCGCCGGGTATTCAGGATTTCTCTTCCCGCCCGTGGGGGAATATTTTGCTGCTGCAGGGCTGATATCCATGCTTCTATCGGTTTTGATGCATGCGGCCAACATAGTAAGGGCAGTGAAGGGAACCAGAAACACAGGAGGCAGAAGCAGGGAGGATGAATGAGGAGGATAGATGGCTGACATTGTGGAAATACTTATGCTTGAACACCTTGCGATAAGGAACATCAGCAGATGCAGAAAACCTGAGGAGGCCACTTTTTACGAGTTCAATGCATACCTGAAGAACTGTCACATCGAAATAGAGGAGAAGATAGTATTTCCTCTGATCCTCTCATACGCCCGCGATAACGCCCAGGCATCGTTCCCGAGAATAGAACAGATTAGGGCGGATCACAGGCTCATTGAAACGCTCGCAGACAACCTTGCAAAATGGAAGGAATCGGGAAACATGCAGCTTTACGAGGAGCGTCTACCACTCTACTTCAGGCTGCTGGTAGAGCACAACAGGAGCGAGGATGAGATCGTCTTTCCACTCTGGTCCTCAGCAGACCACAGAGATGCAAAAATCGGTGCATCCGAGGCGCTGGACATTATAGAGACCTTTGGGAAGGACAGATACCTCAGCATAACGGGACTTTCTGGCAAGGCCATGGATTACTTGTTTGGCAGAGGATAGAGCGAACCCCGGTCTCTCAACTGCGAGAAATGTACCATGAATGCAGTTAGGTGATTGTAAGTATATTTAGGGTGTTAGAATTCTGTTTGACTCGGGATGTCAGGATTGCACAATATAAGCGTGGTGATTCCAACCATAAACGAGGAAAAGACCATAGGGGAAGTCATATCCAGGATAAGGAAGGTCTGCAATGCTGAAATCATCGTAGTTGACACAGACTCAAAGGATCGTACCAGGGACATCGCGGCTGAGATGGGGGCAAAAGTAATCAATGAGCCACGCCGCGGATATGGGGTTGCCTACAAGACCGGCTTCAACGTTGCGTCGGGTGAAATCCTGGTTGGAATCGATGGAGACTCGACTTATCCGCCAGAGATTATAGCCCCGGCAATAGAGATAATGGATCTGGATAATGTCGATTTTATTTCATGCGACAGGATGACCCTGAGAACTGAACGAAACTATACCATGCTTCATTTTGTAGGCAACAGCGTCCTGAACACGGCCATAAAGCTGCTCTTCAGGTACAGGATGATTGATTCCCAGAGCGGTATGTGGGTCTTCAGGAAATCACTTTATCAGAAAATGAGGCACCTCAGCGATGGAATGTCGTTCTCCCAGGACCTCAAGATTGAAGCCCTGAAACATGGCAGGCTCATAGAGATCCCGGTGAAATACGGCATAAGGATAACCAAGCCAAAACTCAGGACGTGGAACGACGGCTTTTCAAACCTGTTTCAGATTTTCGTGAAGAGGGTCAGGAAATGATGGCAGGCATCCCCAGGATTTATATCGGAATTTTATGAACGCGTTTGGGGGCAAAAGGTTTATACGTCTGACAAACCTCAATTACGCGATGGTATCCATACTGAAGAAGAAATCCTCCAAGGCTGACCAGTTGCCCAGAGGGCAGAGGAAATTCATCGATCTCAACACCATTAACCTTCCGGATTACACCGATCAGGTAAAGACCTCATTCAAGGTGGCGGAAATCTACAGGTACGAGGACGTCATAAATCTTACGGACTATGTTTATGGGGGAAACATCATACTCTTCGACTGCAAACCAATCGCCAACGATGACATGCTCATGAAGAGGATAACAGAGGAGATCAAGTCCATGGGCCGTGATATAAATGGAGACGTCGCAGCCATAACCAAGGAACTAATGATTCTGACACCAAAAGGGATCTCCATAGACAGGAACAAGATTCGCGGATCATACTGATCCGCTTGTTTTGATTTCAACTCTGGATTTTGGAGCTTTTTCAGCAGGCAGTGACCTAAGCGCGATGGCCAGGCCCACAACCACCATAGAAGCAGATGCCAGGAATGCGGCACCAAATCCATAGTAAAGGGCCACAAAACCTGACAGTAAAGAACCAATAATCTGTCCGATTCCATTGAAGGAATTGTAATAGCCTATGGCCTTGCCTCTTGCCTCGGACTTCGCCATAAGCGACACGGAGTTAACCTGGCTTATGCCAATAAAGCTCCAAATGCCACCCAGAGCACCGTAAACACCAATTGTTATCAACACCCCTGCAGGGCTTGCAGAAGCGTAGATGGCAAACGGGACCATAGCCAGGAATATAAGAATCCTTATGAACACGCTGAAAACCAGCACCCTCCTGGAACCGAACCTGTCGATGGACTTTCCGGAAATTCGGTAGGTCAGTGCTGCAATCACGGCATTTGCGAGATACATCATGAAGACTGCAAACTCGTCTGCACCCATTCTTTCCAGGAGGAAGAGCGGGTAAGGCACCATAAACATCTGGAAGCCCAGCATTAGAATGGTTGAGCCTAGAAGGTAAAGCTTAAGGTCATTTCCAAGCGGTTTCCTGCTCCCACCCATCCCTATATTTATGATATGGATGATGGTTGCGGGAAAAAATCTTAAGCGCTCCCAAATCCTGACGCTATTGACTCTCCATAGCCACTGCCTCCTCAATGTGCGTCTGGGCTCCCCGACAAATATAGACACAGCGACAGCACCTGCCAGGTAGAAAGCTCCAGAGACCTCGTAAATCAGTACAAGGGTGCCCTTGAGATCTGAAGACAGGACTGTTATAAGGATGGTACCGGCAACAAGTCCGAGTACCGTGCCAACCGAGGCTACAGTGTTGAACTTGGAAAGCACAGTGGCCCATTTCCTCTTTTCTGAGTTCTCAATAAGTATGAGGGTGGAGATCGGGACGGAGGCCATGGAAAGCACCTGGAATATAACCAGGACCATGATATACTCCCCGAGATCTCGTACAAAAAGGATCAGGAGCAGGCTTGCAAAACTTCCGATGAAACCTACGAGTATGAATATCTTCCTTTTCCTGAAGAAGTCTGACAGATTCCCCCAGAAAATCAGAGCAACCACGGAGGCGATGGATGCAACGGAAGTTGTGATTCCAAGGTCGAAGACATTGGCATTCAGGTAATACACCAGAAATAGAGGAATCAGAGGAGTTGTGATGCCAGAGCCTGTGTTAGAAAGCAGATAGCCAATGTACCATAGGTCGCTGGAAATTTTCTCTTCTTTCATGCCGTCTTCGGGAGGATCAGTCACCGGTTATCGCTCCTGGCATCATGATCTCTATGTTTCCTGGCCCCGGCCCAAATATGCCTGTTACGCAAATCCTCAAAGAGCGGGTGGCATCAACCCTGATCATAAAATGCCAGCGGGTGAAGTCAACGTATGCTAATTAATCATTCTTCTCCGCACAGGATTTTCTACTAACTGTGGCAGAACCTCGGCAGGTTGAAGTCACTGAATGACAGCTTGTCTCCTTAACAAGGTGTGTTCCCGCAGGAAGATATCCATGCAGCACAGCTTAAGTCAGGTGGCCTGTAAAGGCCGTATCAGCGCTTCCAGGAGGAAAGCAAGGTATGGAATTTAGAACATTCAGTCCATCATCTAAATGTAGGCAATGCACATTGGATCAGGGTTTTGCCATTGCAAAAATTCCAGCAGCATTTTAGTGTGAATAAAGCCATATGGAATGAAAAAAGGAAAAAGATGGTTGGAAAGTAAAAAGAAATGGAAAAAAGATTAAGATTCTGCAGCCAGTCTCCGCTCACCAGAAATGTCCTCCAGATCCTTCTGTTTCGGTTCAGGCAGGGCAACCAGGGTAAGAACAAAACCAATTGCAGAAAGCACAGCCAGGATCACAAACAGCGTAGATTCGCCGTAAATAGATCTTATGCCTATGTTCAGAGCAGTTCCGATGAATGCGCCTGTCTTACCACCAGCTGCGGACATCCCGCTTCCGAATCCTCTGTTTGCTGTGGGAAAAACCTCCGGAGGATAGATGAAAGTTGTTACATTTGGACCGAACTCTATGAAGAAATAACTGAGGCCGTAGATGACAAGGAACTGCACAACGTATGCTGCGGATAACAGATAGCCGAACATCCCCAGGACAGCAAAACTTGAAGCCATTGCCAGGAATCCCACAAGCTGTATGGGTTTCCTGCCTATTCTGTCAATGGTGAAGGTTGCCAGCCAGTAGCCTGGGAAAGCCGCGACTCCAAAGACAAGGAGCGTATAGGTCGTGCTCATTCTCAGCGCATCTATCCCAGAGACAGAAGATGGCACCAGGGCTGAAAGCATCTGGCTCGACATGATCGAGTTGCCGTATAGTGCCCAATCCATGAGGAACCATGTTCCTGCAGTTCCGATGAGGGTTATCAGGAATATTCTGTCGGTGAACAGTTTGTACCATGGCACCTTTACCGGCTTTGCACTGCTGACGTGTTCCGGCTCAATTCCAGTGTATTTTGTCCAGTTCCTTGTGGCTGTGCTGACGTCTCCCTTAACGTTTATGCTGTACTTAGGGGTCTCAGGAAGTTTTCTCCTCCCATAGATCACCAACAGTGCGGGTATTGCTCCGAAAGCCAGAAGCAATCTCCACATCAATGACGGTGCGACTCCAAAATAGATCAGCGCGAGTGTGATTGCAGGTCCAGCAACCAGACCAATAGACTGCATTGAAAAAACCATTCCAACCAGTCTGCCTCTGTTCCTGGTGTTGGAGTATTCTGCCATTATAGTCGAGCTTGTGGCATAGTCTCCGCCAATACCTATACCCAGGAGAAATCTCCACAGAAGCAGCGCTAGTCCGCTGTTGACCGGGGTAAGGAAGGCGCTTCCAAGTGCACCGGCTACAAGAATTACCAGTTCTAACCCATAAATAGTCTTTCTTCCCAGCAAGTCCAGCAAACGACCGAAAACAAGCGCTCCAATCACTGCCGAAAGAAGCGCAGTCGACGCTATAAGTGCCGTCATGGTGCTGGAAAGACTCGCCCATCCAGCCAGAGGAAGAATGCTGAGTACAACACCTATTATGAACAGGTCATATGCATCAGTGAAAAATCCCATTCCAGAGAGGATCCATGTCTTGTAATGGAAACCTTTCAGTTCCGTCCTGTTTATGGCTTCCACCAATTCATTCTCTCTACTTTCTTCTTTGGTCATCAAAAAACGAAGCCATAAGTAGATATTAACATTATCAATATATCAGATATTGTCATATATATACAATATAGTGATAGGTAACATATATATTTTAATGAAAGACTCTTTCCTAATCCCAGTATATGACAAACAGCAGGTTTCGTGCTTTCACAGTGGGGCCATGAAGGTTGTGAAAAATTTCTTAATGCCCTTAACTTTGAGTACGGTAATGCCACAATCTCTTTCTCAAAATGCCCATGATTCCCAGAATCAGTATGGTACTGTATGGATAGGGGAAGGAGTGTTTGAAGGGATGTGATGGCCACAATTTCATTTTTATTTCCCTTTTTTATCTTGGTTATCTTGCTTTTTTATTTCTTTGCAATTCGCAGTTTTATTCTGTCATGCCGTCTAATTGAGAGTTCAGCTTCTGACGCAGAATCTTATCTCCACCGCGTTCTTAATTCGTCTCTTAGCGGGATCGTTTTGCTTGTTTTGGTAATTCTATTGGCTGCAGTATTGCACTACATTAGTTTTGAAGACTTTAACATTCTATCGTTGATCAACTTTGCAGGTATACTCATAATTTACTCAATTAGACTGTCCATAGACCGGGAATCACGCAAGATCGAATCTGAAAAACCCGAGTTCAGAGATGAGTATATTTTAAAGCTTAAGAAAGAAGAATCTCAATTTTTGGAAGCATCCATAATCTCATTCATGGTGGGATTTGCATTAATGACCATCCAATACTCAATATCGAACCCCTGGAGTTGGTTCTACCAAATTCTATCAATTTTAGTCATTCCAGTAATTGAAGCAATAGCAATGTTCTCCCTATTATTCTGGCTCATCTGGCATTTTTCCAGGACCAGTGAAGAAAAAAAGAGAAAACTGATCCAGTGAGCCAAAAACGTGAGAAATAATCCAAAGTGATATGTTCCGGTTCTGTGACGAATCAGATCAGCATTATGAATCATTGATGGCTGTTCACTGGACATGCCAATCATTCTATTGAATCCTCAATCCCGGGTGGGGTAAAACTCATCTCCGCATTACCGTATCAGTGTATTGATGTTATTCCTGAAGGTTTCGTATTCAGACCGGGCGATCACGAAAGCATGCCATATGCTGAGCATACAACTGGCTGAAGAGCGTGTCTATATAAACTACGCTATTTCATAGATTTTGATTCTATTGGCCTCTTGAATAGATTCGCTAGTTATCGACCCATCCGGAACCTCCAAAAATGGGGAAATTTGATCCGGCGTCTACACCTGCCCTTAGACGTTAGTAAACCAGGTCACTCAAACCACACCTTATCACCGCTATCCGGGGTTGGATCAACTTTTCTTCTTCCTCTTCATGAAAACCAGGGAAGCTACCAATGCAGCGGAAACAACCACTATAGCTGCAACGTATATTTCCAGCATCGGTATTCCTGAAGTAGAATTCTTGACAGGTGAGAAGGTTACGGTTCTCGATATGTTACTGCCACTGACCCCCAAAGAACCGGAAGTGGTCGACACGGAATATCCTGAAACCACGCTAATCTCGTAAGTGTATGTTCCATTCGCAAGGTAGAACGTGTAGGTTGATCCGGTTATGGGGCCAGAACTCAGGCCATCGCTGAGATTGACATACCATATGGTTCCGGGACTGAGACCAGATTCTGTGAAAGTTACTGCGTATTTTGCGGAAGGCAATTTTACAGGCGTGAACGTTACGTTCTGGGTTACGTTCTTTCCACTAATGGATATAGAGCCGCTGGACGTGGTCAGGTTGTATCCTGAAACGTTGGAAATCGTATATGAGTATGTGCCGTTGACTGCAGTGAAATCAATACTGTCGGTTGTTGACGATTCAGAGGTGCCATTAAACGTAACCGACCACGAAGTGCCTGAGGTAAGCCCAGACTCAACGAAACTGGCGCCGTATTGCTTCTGGGGGCTAGGATGCTGGAGGGGAATAATGGATATGGTGCCTGATTCTCCATTGCCAACAAATAATACAGAGTTAGCCGGATCAAAAGCTGATCCCAGGGGAAAACAGCCTGCGGAGATATTCGATAAAATTTCGTTTGTGGCCCCGTTTATCACTGTCACTTTACCGTCATAATATCCGGAGACATAGATATACCCGTTCAGCCTGTCAAATACGGCACAGCCGACATAAGACACGCTTTGAGACACGGATCTAAGAATATCCACCTTCTTATCGCCGCTGAATATCAATATGGAGCCCGTGCTCAATGGCACATACATGTATCCATTGTTCGAGTCAAAGGCAAACCCGTATCCTGCGCTCCCTGAGAAAGTGGCATTTACCTTGTTTTCTGTGTCATTTATAATCGAAATATTTCCCGACGCAGAGTTGGCTACATAAACAAAGTGGTCTCCATACGCTATCCCTTCCGGCCTTTGGCCAACATGGATACTGGCCGCGACTTTATTGGTTGCAGGGTTTATCACCGATACGTTGTTTGACCCGGAATTTGCAACATATAAGAACCCGTTGTTGCTGTCATACGCGATCCCGTCAGGCTCAGACCCAACATCTATGCTCCCCGTCACCTTCTTTGTCTGCGGATTCAGTATGCTGACATTATTGGAGTACTTGTTTGTGATGTAGATATATCCGTTCTGACTGTCCGTGACCAAGGAAAACGGGGCATTTCCAACAGTAATGTTGGAGCAAATCAAATCTGTGGAGGTGTTTATAACCGAAACCTCATTCCTAACGGGATTCGCGACATATAGTGTCCCGCTGGAAGGTACATATTGCATGCCGGCCGGCCCCGCATCGATATACAAAGAGGAAATGCTGTCGGTGGTGGTGTTTATGACTGAAATGTTACCGGAGTTAACGTTGGTCACGTAGACCTCATTATCGATTGGATTGAACGCCACGCGGAAGGCCCCACGACCCACAGTCCATGTCCTGACGACATTATGTGTAGTGGCATTTATCACGAAAACGTTTGAGTAGCTGTTAGAGGAACAATACATGTCAACAAAGTAGACATCTCCATCCACAGGGTCGTAGGCTATACCACCCGGCGCGGATCCGGCCATCAGCGCAGTAGTTTTTGGCACGCTCACAAGGGTGATGTTCGCTATGAACTTACCATTACTTGGGTCTATGACGGAAACGTTCCGGTAGTATGAGTCTATCAAAAAGAGGTACCCATTGGACGGATCGTACACAAGTCCAGCAGGATTCATGCCCACATTCATTACAGAAACAACCTTGTTCGTGGAACCATTTATCGCGGTCAGGCTTCCAGTGGCGTCGCCTGGAGTATAATTGGAGACATAGAAGTCATTAGTCCCGGGATCATATACCACCCCTATAGGGTCCGGGACTGCAATGGAGGTGTCCACTTTATCCGTAGTCCCGTTGATCACCGTTACATTGCATGAGTTATAGTTTGCCACGTAAACGAAACCGCTCACAGGATCAAAAGCCATCCCATCCGGACAGCTTCCAACCGTAATCTTGGTCGGACCACCAGCCTTAATGGCTGATATCGTATTGGTGGCGTTTTCCAGGTACCAAACCTTGTTGGAGGTATCGAACATTAACCCACCATATGGCTGGGACATCCCCGTATACACAGGCGGGCTCAATATCGTGTTGCTGCCAGCAACGGTATTGATTGGTATTACATCCCCGTAGTTTGACAGGTAGGCCAGGCCGCTAAATTTATCGAAAGCAATCGCAACTGGAGCGTACATTTTAATCTGTGCGTTCCCCTGGGCAAGAACGTCCGGGCGCATTTCCAGAGTATCCGTTACAAGGCACGGACTGGAGGCGTCGCCGCGTACTACGGTGGGCATAACGCTCCCTTTTATTAGATGGGTGTATGAACCACCACCTCCCGCGAGATCACTCCCGACCGCGGCGAATGAGGTCAGGACCATAGCGGAGATCAAAAGCAAAGCCAGTGTTTTTTGGGGCAACTATCTCAGTTGACAAAAATGGTAAAATTAATAAATGTTTCTCATTCAAAATGGACACGATTGTTCTATTATGCCAGTTCAGTGGATTTTGGCTTCTCGCATCATCCAGGAAAACGGAGGACAGGGTGAACCTCCGGCACAGGGACCCTTCTTCTCCCGGGGCCAATGAGGTTACGAGCAATACTCTGGCAATGCGCAAGATCATTGAAACCCATAGATATACACAAGGCCGCGCCAAAGATAAACGTGCGATCTTGAAAATCTGACAGAGGCAGGCGGTAAAACAGCAATTACCGGCTTCCTAAAGGATATCAAGGAAACATGACGTTCTCGTTATGCACATAAGGTGGAACTCATCAGGTTGTGAGTAAATTCTTCCGCACATGGATGTTATGAAGCAATGGAGGAGACTGTAAATAAAAAGTCTGGATTAAAGGTGCAGGTATAATGAGCTCACCTATGAATCTTCCCGGAGCAAGATCGGTCTTCGACAACCACGTGCACCTCACCCCGCGTGGCGAGAATGTCAAAGCGGTACTCAGGTTTCAGTCAAAGGGGGGAACCGCGATAAATCTAATTTCCCTGCCGGATATGGAAGCCCCCCCTTCGGGTTATTACGAGACGGTTTACAGCAAGACTCTTGACATGGCCAACAGGGTAAGGGCGGAGACAACGGTAAAGGTAATGGTCTCTGTTGGTCCCTATCCTCTCGACTATTACATGTTTCAGAAGGCAGGGCTGGATCCGGAGGATATGATGAGACGGGGAATTGACATGGCAGCAGAACTATTTCTGGATCACAGGGTAAACGCAATGGGTGAGCTAGGCCGCCCACACTTTCCGGTGGAGCCTGAAGACCTAAGGAAGATAACCGGAATTATGGAATATGCCATAGAGGTCGCATCCGATATTGACTGTCCCCTAATCCTGCACACTGAAGACCTCGGACAATCCGGATTCAGTGAACTGGAACATATGGCATCCAGACATGGCATTGCTCCCTACCGCATAGTAAAGCATCACGCTCTCGGCGCCGATTTCAAATTCCAGAGCATGATCACAAAATCCACGCTGGCAACAAGGGATAATGTCCACAGGGCAATAGAAAGCGGGCAGGACTTCATGCTTGAGACAGATTTTGTGGACGATCCAGGCAAACCAGACAAGGTCATACCCCCTGATTCTGTTCCCAGGCGCGCAATCATGATAGCTCAACAATATGAAGACTGGGAACGAATTTTCTCAAGATGCTTTGAAGAAGTTCCAAGGAAGGTATATGGGATCGACCTCCTGAACCCCGACTAAAAGCAAATCTATGTTATCTACTGGATGATCATGTGATATAGAATGCCCATGACCCCAAAGGAGATAGGCTCCATCTATACAGACCTCCTGAGTGCTGTGAGAGCGGAAAAGAACAGCAGAAGGATAAGGAAACTCGATCCAAGGTTCTACCGCAACGTAGTGGAAGCAATGAAATCTCTTGAAGAAGAGGCCATAAGGCAGGCTCCCGTAAACATTGATGAATACATTGCAATCAAACAGAGAATTTCGCAATTTGAGAGAGAGTTCAGGTCATTCTTCCAGCTGAGGTTCTCGAAGATCCTCAGGCTGTCCCTCTATGAAATGGAGGACGAGGCAACCCAACTCATAGAGCAGGAGAAGGAGTTTTTGCCAAGGGTCAAGGCTCTGGTCAGGGAGGAGTTTGCGGCGATCACCCAGAGAGCTGAGCCCACAAAACCTTCAGAGTCCCAGCCCGTCGGTGAACCACAGGAAGTTACACAGCAAGCTTCCATGCCAGAAAAACGTGAGCAGCAAACGTTCGTGCTTGTCAGGATCATTGGGGATCAGCCTCCAATAGCCATGCCCGAGAGAAATTACTACTTCAGGGACAATGATATGGTGCACGTCGACAGCAAATTCGCAGATCTGCTTGTGAAGAGGAAGATTGCGGCACTGGTGGAAACATAATCACGCCTGCATTGGGAAATGCTCACACTGGAGACAAGTCAATAAGATTATCACCTGCAGACAATTCAGGATGAGAGGATAAAAAGCCCGAGGGCAACTTACGCTCATAGAGTGAGGAAAGTCCCCTCTCCTCGATACACCCCAACTGGCGCAAGCCAGTATCCCGAGAGGGATGGAAGAGGAAAAAGAAATTCACGGCTCCGGTCAAGGGTGACTCGCAAGACGACGTTTCCGGAATCACCGATGGGAATGCCTCCCTGGGGGGAGAAAGTCTAAACAGGGTCGCCGAGCGGTATCGTGAGATCCGGGTAAGACGGAGGCGAAAGCCTCAGAGTTGAATGTTGCCAACTGCCTTTGCAGCCAACAGAAAGGGGCTTACTCCGGGCATTTATCCTTTCATTTGACATTTATTGACTCCCGCTCAAACTTGATTCCTGCGTCAGATATCGTGAGTATGGAAGACTGGGTGCGACCCTGAACTCCAGCATGCAGTCAGGAGTGCCGCACAGTTAATCGATGCCAGTCCCTTCCGGATAAGATTATATTGCCTTATAATAGAGCTAAGGATGTAACTTACAGAGCAGTAATGAACAATGCATGGGGCAGCCAGAAGGAAAACGGTAAACTGCACATACTCTTCCTCCACGTACCTGGGTTCCCCATTTTTAGGGTTTGAGATAAACCCATGTGTGGTGCTGTAACTATGGTGCAACATGAAAATGCTTACCGCATCGCCGAACTCCACATGCCTGCTTCCCGTATATCCCAGGTTTGATGCAACCATACCGAAGATTCCTGCAACCTCAGACATGTTGAATTATGGATTACACCCTCAGAACGGTGTTGCCTTGACCTGCATATTCACCGTTGAGAAACCATGTTTCCCACCACCTCCGCGGAACTCCACCTCATGGTTCCCGGGTTCTCTATCATTCCACAACTATGAGAATTGCCGGTAATCCGATTATGGTCAATACGGGGAAGGTCCAACCCGTTAAATAACCATAAAGATGCCACGAAAGAGTTAGAAGAAAAGAGCATCCGCGAATGATTATACGTTTTCACCGTAAAACCAATCTTGAATACAGCAGGCATTCTTCTTAAAGCAGAATGTTTACAAGACAAGAAAGAAGAGCAATACTGTCAGTGATACTGGTATTGGCGTTAGCATTTCCCGTATCCTATATAATGTCAGGTGCACCATTCTCCAAGGAAGCAGCGGCACCTAATTTTCATGGAGCTGCAACGCCGGAGGTGCAGTACCCCGGAGCACTGTACTCCGTGACATTCACGGAAACCGGGATACCGGCAGGCATGTCCTGGGCCGTCCAGGCGGGCGGTTGTTACAAGACGTCAACCCAGTCATCAATAAGCTTCAACTTGGCAAACTCAACCTATGACTATTTTGCCTACGTCCAGGGTGAAAATTCCTACATCTTCAGCGGAACACTGACGGTTCCAGGGAATAGCATAATCACCGATCTGTCCTTCCAGACGATCACCTTCGTAGAATCCGGTATGTCTTCAGGCAGCACCTGGGAGGTCTCCATCCGGAACGACTCCGGTTTCAATTCGGCCCAGGTCACGAATAGTTCCTCTGCAGAGTTTGTACTGGCAAACGGAAAATACTCCTATTGTGTATACACAACAAGCCTTAACGAACTTCTGCCAGCTACCAGGGGAAGTGCAGTTGTAGAAGGGAAGGGCGTTTCCATCCCTCTGCCTTTCGATACCATCAAATTCTCCGCTACCGGTTATCCCTCTGAGTGGGGCATTTTTCTCACAAACACTTCAAATTATGCAAACGTAGTCATCGGGACTCCAGGCTCCATTTCCTTTTATGTTATGCCCGGCAACTATTCGTATGAGGCCAGGGTGATTCTTAGGAGTGGGTTTGGCTACTACTTCTCCTCGGGATGTGTAAATACCGCAACATCCAGCGGCCCGGGAACCTTTGACCTTCAGAATGTCACGTTAGAGGAAAGTGGCCTGCCATCAGGGGCGTACTGGGGTGTGGGTATCACCAACTCCAGCATCCTACCCAGCACGGTATCCACCGGGCAGATATCTGGAAACGCCTTTTCTCTCTACCTGCTGCCAGCCAAATACTCCTATGTCAGGTACGTTTACTCTCAGTATTCCTACGGATATGCCACTACATATTCCAACACAACTCCGGTTTACATGGTAGTATCATCAGGAACCAACCTGGAACAAGTGGCCTTTAAGGGCATATATCAGGTGAACTTCCAGGAGACGGGTATATTATTTGCGCACGCGAGTTGGGAAATCAGCATTACCATTGGTGGCTTAGGCTTTACCCTGCTAGGGCTGACCCCTAATCTGACACTCTTCCTGGCCAACGGTACCTACACATATGCGATTAGAACAGACTCCTACTACAGTGCCAATGGAATCTGTTCCGGTTCCGTATTCGGGTCAACGTCACGGACGGTATCCGTAAAGGGACAGGCAGTTCACATCTCAATCCCCTTCTACCAGGTTAACTACCAGGAAAGCGGTATGCCAACAGGTGCCGAGTGGTATGTATATTTCTATGTGAACGGGACGTGGCTAGCATATACCTACAGCTCTGCAGGCAACGCCAGCATATTCCTGCCATCATATAACTTCACCGTAGAAGTATTCCTTGTTACAGCCTCGTGGGAAGGCCCTTTTCACGGAGTGGTGGAAAATTACACGTCGCCTTATCTTAACATCTCCACCAGTGGATTTACCAGAACTGTGGACTTTTATCTCAAGAACGGTTACTATACGGTCACTCTTGCGACATCTGGCAAGCAGCCCGGAAGCAACTGGGTCGGAGAGTTATCCAACTCAACTGGCTACCTGGAGGACGATGAGTGTTCTCAATATGGGGGTTATACCTATTATTCCCAGGATCGGATGACATTCATTGCCCAGAATGGGACATATACTTACAGTGTATTCAACAACTACTACGGTTTCCCTCTGGTTGGAAGCGGTACCTTCAAGCTGTCCGGTGCAAATGTGACAATATATGCCAACTTTGGGTTCATAACTAACGCCACTGAGATATTCACCGAGATCGGACTGCCTGACGGGACAGGATGGGGAGTCTCAATAGATGGAATGACACATAGTTCCGTTTCGTCGCAAATATATTTCACTCTACCTCTTGGGTCTTACACATTCGAGGTTGCCGGGGAAGCTGGTTACTCTGCATACCCCGGTTCCGGGGTGCTCCATCTGGTGAACTATGGTACCTATGGGGTATACATTTATTTCATACCGAATCATGGTTCATCATCTCCATACGTAAGCAGTACCGTCGATCTGAACAGCTATAGAACCTATACAGGAGACTTTTACCAGGCTGACCAGATATATGGGACGTCATGCATTGTTTCAGACCCTGGCAGCGGTCTCGCATACGTTGCGAACTCGGTGGCACTCTACGTCATAAACACAGCAGGAAGATCGGCCTTCAGCATCACCACCGGCCTTGACGCCCCCTCCGGTCTCGCACTGGATACATACGGCAATACCCTCTACGTGGCGGATCGGGAAGGGGGGAACATAGCCCTATTGAACGCATCATCCCAGGCCATAGAAGGTTACATCCAGACCGGAACTGATTCTGCACCTTCAAAACTTCTCTATGACAGCTACAACCACTACCTGTATGCTTTCGAAGCAGGAGTTTGTGTGTTGTCGGTGATTAACACCTTCACCAATACGGTGGTAAGGAACATTCCAATCCCCATATCAGAGGGGGCAGAGATCACGCTTTCCTGTGACAATCTGAACGGAAACGTGCTGATGACCGATTCTGGCACGGGCAACGTCAGCATTATCTCGGGAAGTGACGTCCTGAAGAACATCACCGTTCCTGCATGGTTCTCAATAACCGGGAGTGCCTTCGTAGCCTCTACAGGATATCTCTATCTGTCTGGAGATGTGAACATGGTAATGGTGGTTGACCTGAGCTCTGGGACTGTGATTAAAAACATAACCATTCCCAACGGAGGCACATCCATTGCGTATGATCCAGCCAGCGGATATCTTTACGTGGGCAACTACAGCTTTAACTGCAACCCATCGTCGGTATTTCTGATCGATCTCTCCAACAGCACTTATATCGGCAGCATCCCGGTGGGATACGATCCCGCCTCCATCCAGTACGTGGGCCCATCGTCTTCCATGTATGTCCTCAACATGGGTTCAGACACGGTCTCTATAATATCAGGATATGAGTCTGATTATGAAGCGACTTTCACGGAGACAGGCCTTCCTCAGGGACAGGAGTGGAGTGTAACATTTGGCGGAGACTATGCAAGCTCCACAACCTCTTCCGTATCATTCTACGTACCAAACGGGACCTATGACTACACCGTCGGCTCACTCAGTGGCTATTCTTCCTCCCCATCCTCCGGCTCTTTAACGATCAATGGTGCAGGGAACACAGTATCAGTGTCATTTGTGAAGCTACAGACCAAATCTGCGGAATTCGACGTTACATTCACCGAATCAGGGCTCTCCAACGGAACCAAGTGGTCGGTAACCTTCGGCGGTGTTATGGAAAACTCCACTGGTAAGAACATAACTTTTGCAGAACCTAACGGCACGTTCCAGTTCAATATCACGCACGTTGCGGGCTATAGTACACTAACCAAGAATGGAACAGTTTCCGTGTCTGGATCTCCAGTGTCAGTTGCCGTCAGCTTTTCAGCCAATACGGTTTCGCCAGGGTCCAAATCGTCCAGTGGCACAAACGACTTGTATGTCATCTCGCTCATATCTGTATCTGCCGTGATCGTTGCGCTGGCCCTGTTCATAACAAAGAGGAAGGGCTTATGGTAGAGACATAATAATTGCCAGATATCCCGCATTAAGGCGCCGGTTTTACCTGTGCCTCCCATTTTCATTGAAATATGAAAGAAGATGAAGTACGCAACGTCGTCCAGGGGACGTCCCCTGCTATATATATGCGGCGAATGATAGGATTCACGACTCCCTAGAATGACCCACGCAGTCCTTTGAATCAAATAAGCGAGGGATTTGATCAAAGAACTCCTCTAAATGATGCAATATAGAATCAGGTTCTCATCTAATTTTGCCAGAGAAAGCATGGTAACACCACTCCTCTTCGCGCCTGAAGTTCCGGCATAAAGAATTTGTTGACTTGGCAACGTTTAAGAAGATGTCAAAAGATTAATGATAATGGCGCGCATAGATCGCGCTGTAGTTATGGAAAACTCTGATACCATCCCCCAGGTACTGAGGGTATTATCGGACAGAAAGTGTCTGGAAATACTCAAGGCCCTGTCAGTCAAGCCTTTCTATAACAGAGAACTAGTAGGCATACTTAAGTTGCCGGAAAGCCGGATTTCTGAAAAGGTCAGGTCTCTGAAATCTGCGGGGTTAATATCCGAGTACTGGACGACGATTTCTGGAAAGCCTGTAAAGATGTACAGGTTAAATGCTGACAGGATATCCATCTCCTTTGGTGACGGGAGGATAACCGCCGCCTCTTCCCTGAATGAGAAGGAAATGAAAATTTTCTCCATGGAGTCTTACAGGTCAAAGGTCCCTCATGTGTCCAGGTTCGTGGGCAGAGAAGAGGAATTGAAGGTGATTCAGGCGAACGCTCACGTCCTTGTGACAGGGCTTCCAGGGATTGGCAAGACTACGCTTCTAGCAAAATACGCTTCCAACAGTGGTGTTCCAGCTTTCTGGCATAGGATTACTGAAGTTGATACCCTGAAGTACCTTCTCATGAAGATCAACGTTTTCCTGAAGGATCTTGGTTTCGAAGAACCCATAGGCGTCATGAAGGATGGGTCTCAGTTGAGGCTTAGCATCGATACAGTCATTCATTATCTGAGGAGATCAGGAGCAATTACGATCATAGACGATCTTCATAAGTGCAGAGACCCCGAAATCATGGGCTTCCTGCAGGACATGCTGCTCAGCGAACCAAAGCTACAGGTCAAGCTTGTCACCAGGGAAAAGCTTCCTTTCAGTTCCACCGACCTTTCGATCATCCATCTGGGAGGGCTGGATATGTCATCGTCTGCCAGGCTCTTTGGTAGCGTAAGTAATTTCGATGAGGTTTTCAGGATGACCGGAGGACACCCGTTGATGATCACGCTCCTGCGGACCTTTCAGGGTAAAGTGGGGAAGGATGGCTGGAAATCAAAAGGATATCTGCTCAAGGAGATAATGAGCGCACTGGGAAAGGATCTCTCCGAGGTACTTGGTAATCTCTCCTTCTTCCGTGAAGATGTTGAAGTCACAGAAGTCAAGTCCATATTCGGAAAGTTCAATGACTCATTATTGGAGGAAGGTGAATTTCTGGGCTTTCTGAGGAACCGGAATTCCATGGTGGGGATGAGCGACTTCCTGAGGGAGATCATATATGAGATGACAGACGGAAAGCACGAGATCCATGGCAGAATTGCCAACTACTACCTCAATTCAGACAAGGCTGAGCACGTTATAGAAGGCATTTACCACGTCCTGCGGAGTGGAGATGAAGAAAGGATAATAGAGTCTCTAAACCGTGTTGTTCCGGTGCTGATCGATTCCGGTTTTATGGAGAATCTCCTGGCGGAACTAGATAGGGCAACTGAAATTGTAGGTTATGGCATATCCAGGCAATGGCTGCTTCTGTGGATGGGAAAGATCTATTTGATGAAGGGAGATCATGAGAGATCACTGCATCTATTCAGAGAGGTAAGAAAAAGTGATCTTAGCCTCAATCTGAGAATCAAGGCCATGTCAGGTGAGTCGCAGGTGCTTGAGGAAAAAGGGGATCCAAAGAGATCACTGGAAATCCTGCAGGAAGCACTTTCCATGACCGCAGGACGTGATGAGCTTCTCGAGGCCAACTTGCTCCTCAATCTATCGGGACCGCTTGTTATGGAGGGGAAAATTTCCGTGGCTCACTCATACCTCCAGAGAGCGATGGATGTGTACAAGCGAAAAGGCGAACTCAGGAACTTATATGTGACACTGGCCAATTATGCTTGGACCAGCTACCTTGGCGGCTCGATCGACAGTGCCATTTCAACCATAGACGGGGCCATAAACGGTTTCCTGTCCTTAAACGCGTTCTACAGTTATGCTGACTGCATTGTTGAGAAGGCAATTTTTCACTCTGCAATGGGTAAGCTGGGCTGGGCAGACGATCTGTTCCAGGAGGCAATTGAAATTTTCGAAAGCACGGCATACAACCCCCGCGACCTGATGTTCGCTTATGCCCATAAGATAATAAATGATATCAGGTCAAACGACACGAAGAGGGGCGGATATGACCTGAGGATGGCAAAACGCATCTCTGGTACTAAGGTAGATAACAGCACTCTGGGGCTGGTGGCCATGAGTGAGGCCGAGCTTCTATTCAGGAGCGGGAAGATCACCAAATCGCTGGAGAAACTCAAGGTAGCTAAATATTTGCTTTCCAACGACTTCCCGAATCAATGCATGGCAAGGCTGGCAGAATACACGATCCGCCTTTCAATGAGTGAAGAAAAGGATACGGCGGAGAAGTTATGTTCAGAACTCATCGGAGATCTAAAGGCAAGCGGGTGCCTTATCCTGTTGCAGGACCTGGAGAAGATCAGAAGGGAGATAACCGTATGACAAGACTCAGTTGGATTGGTGGTCCTTATTCCGCCAGGTCTTGCGAGGACACGATGGCCTGAGAATTACTGTCACGAAACCTGTGCAGATGACGAACCGAAAGCGTGGATTAAGAAACAAATCGATTTCGGCTCATAACCCCCATAAATGGCCAAGTGGAATGAATCGCCATCGAACCATCTTGAATGCCATAATCTGGCTTCCATTGCGGGCTGAAAACACACTCATTGTATGATATGAACTGTCAGCGCATTCAACCAAATTATGGCTGAACGCACAATGGATGTCTCAGCCAGTACCTGCACGATTCCTGCAGCCCAATACATGTATGCAAGTGGCTTTCATGCCCAAAACATTGTTAACTATGGCCCAGGATACATCTCGGTACTCAATGCTGCTTTGTTCCCCTAATTGAAAGCCATCTTCCTAAGGCAGATCTTTGAGCTATCCCATCAATTCCGGCGTTTGAAACATGGTGAGTGATGTCTTTTGGAATTGGGACAGATCTGGGAGAAAATTTATCGAGGCAAGAGGATGCCACAGATAGGTAGTTGCTTGTCGCAGAACATAGGCATCCGCGAAACAATATATATGCATTCAGATAAATCGGCTGCCCGAAAGTCCGAAAGTCTCCTTAATTTGCGGTCGGATGACGCCTATTGTAACTTTGTATCAGGGATCATGCTACAAAAGGATATTAACAGCGTTCTACATGGTAAGATACATGGCAGCCAAGGAATGCGATGTTGTGGGATGTACCGCAGAAAGTTTCCAGACAGTGCCTGCCGATCTTGCATCGAAGCTCTTCCAGTTTAAGGAGAAAAAGAGCAAGGTACATCTCTGCAGGGCACACTATAAGGAGTATAAGAAGGGTACAAAGAAGGAGAGGGAACTCAAGAGAATGGACTGGGTATAGAAATGGAGTTGGGTAACGGCGCTCTTGGCATTTCGGTTGTGATCACCACATACAATGACGGGTTGTACCTGAAGGACCTGCTGGATAGCCTTGTCATTCAGGAGCAGCCCATGGAAGTCATCATAGTTGATTCAATGAGCAGGGATAACACTTACGCCATTCTCAGAAGTTACTCGGTAAAATACCCCTTTGTCCGCTATATAAGAAAGAAATGTTCCAGAGGTGAGGGAAGGAACATAGGAGTGGCAGAGGCAAAATACGATTATGTCCTTTTCACGGACGGGGATGCCATTGCAAACGCCTTCTGGGTCCAGAAAGTGAGGAGGTACTTTGAACGTGGCTACAGAGTTGTAGCCGGCAAGACAATCCAGATGGGTTACGAGGCGTTTGAAAAGCTCGCAAGGGTGGAACTTTACTTCGAGAATTATGATGTTACGTCGCCTTCAGTGAACCTTGGGTACCAGAGGAACCTTTTCCTTGATCTTGGGGGCTTCGACAGGCAGTTCATCACTGCAGAGGACATTGACCTGAACATAAGGGCTGTCATGCATGGAGCAAAGATCGGCTACTGTGAGGAATGTGTGATCTACCACCGCACACGCAGCACAATCATTGGTTTCATAGAACAGGCATTCTGGAATGGTTTTGGAAGGAAGCAGCTAACCAGGAAACATAAGCATGTATGGTCGCATTTCAAAGCTTCTTCGATCTTCCAGCCGGAGGTCATAAACTTCTGGTACATCATAAGGGCGGTTTCAGCACTGGTCGGCTATATAGCCTGCAGACTCTTTGGAAATGATTTCATAAGGCACTACAAAGGTTCCACAGACAGTTCCAATGCTCCCACAGTCGCCAGCGATTCGAGGCAGTGAATATCTTCCGGCCTGGCACAACAAACTGCTTACGGCCACCAATTGGAATCATGACTGCCCACCTCGCTAATGTTAAATTTGCAGAGGTGATATTCAGTTGGTTCTGATGAATAGTCAAGGATATTATCACGGGAAGCTGAATGAGATGAAGAGCAGGCATTCAGATGACCCAGACAGGGAGAGATGGAGAAGGGAAACACTTGCACCGTGGAATCAGAAAACCGGCTATGACGGCAAGGAATTCTTCAACTCGTCAGAGATTCCAATCAAGGAAATTTATACCTCAAGGGACCTTCCGGCAGATTATGAGAAAAGAGAGCTGGGACTTCCCGGAGAGTACCCATTCACGAGGGGAATCTATCCCAATATGTACAGGGGAAAACTCTGGACAATGAGGATGTTTTCAGGCTTTGGCACTCCGGAGGATACAAACCGGAGGCTCAAATATCTCATCGCTCATGGGGAGTCAGGTCTCAGCATTGCATTCGACATGCCAACGCTTTATGGGTACGACTGTGATAATTCAAGGGCCGACGGCGAAATAGGAAAATGCGGGGTAAACATCTCATCACTGAAGGACATGGAGGTACTGTTCAGGGGAATCGATCTATCAAAGATCAGCACGTCTATGACCATAAACGCGCCATCAGCAATATTGACTGCAATGTATGTTGCCATAGCAAAAAAGCAAAAGGTACCCATGGACAGCGTTTCCGGCACAGTACAGGCGGACATACTCAAGGAATACATCGCCCAGAAGGAATGGATGTACCCGCCGGAAGCCCACATAAGGATCATAAGGGACATGATGACATACTGCTCTGCCAACCTTCCCAAGTGGAACTACATCAGCATCTCAGGATATCACATCAGGGAAGCAGGGTCAAGTGCCGTGCAGGAGCTTGCCTTTACCCTGGCAGACGGGTTCTACTATATCGACCTGGGGATAGAAGCTGGGCTACCGGTGGAGAAATTTGCCCCGCGTCTCTCATTCTTTTTTAACAGTTCCATAGACTTCTTTGAAGAGATAGCCAAGATGCGGGCTGCACGCAGGATATGGGCTACGGTACTCAGGGAGAAGTACGATGTGAAGGATCCGAGAAGCCTTCTCATGAGATTCCACACTCAGACATCGGGTTACACGCTCACCTGGCAGCAGCCCATTAACAATATCATAAGGACTACCATCGAGGCCATGGCTGGCGTGCTTGGAGGGACCCAGAGTCTCCATACCAACTCGTATGACGAGGCTTGGGCGCTGCCTTCTGAAGAAGCAGTCAAGGTTGCACTGAGAACCCAGCAGATAATCGCAGAGGAAAGCGGGATACCGGCTGCCATAGATCCACTGGGCGGCTCATATTATGTGGAATGGCTGACCACCCAGATGGAGGAAAAGGCTTACGAATACTTCGACAGGATAGAGAAGATGGGCGGAATGCTGGAAGCCATAAAGAAAGGGTACATACAGAAGGAAATCGCAGCTACCTCTTACAGGAGACAGATGAGAATAGAGAGTGGTGAAGAGGTAATGGTCGGAGCAAACAAGTACCAGGAGGCCAACGAGAAGCCCATAGGCATCCTGAGAATAAGCAAGAAGGCACAGAACGCCCAGCTTGACCGGCTGAAAAAGGTCAAGGCAACGAGGGACCAGGCAAAGGTGGACGCAATCCTTTCAAGGCTTGAGGATGCAATGAAAGACCCTAACGAAAACCTGATGCCTCATTATCTGGAAGCTGTTGAAGCCTATTGCACCTTAGAGGAGATATCAAATGCAGGGAGGAAGGTATTTGGCGGATGGAAAGAGCCAGTCATTGTTTAGGGATAAGCCAATCAAGGTACTGCTGGCAAAACCAGGGATCGATGGCCACGACAGAGGAATGTTTGTCCTTGCCAGGGCATTCAGGGATGCAGGCATGGACGTCCTTTACGCAGGCCTCCTTCCAACTCCCGAAGACGTGGTTAACACTGCCGTCAACGAGGACGTGGACGTGATCGCGCTGAGCCTGCTGAATGGAGCCCACCTGACGGTGTTCAAGAAGGTCGTGGACCTTATGAAGGAACGCGGGATTGACGACATCTCCGTGGTGGGTGGCGGGACAATCCCTGACCATGATCGACCAAAGCTGGAAAGGATGGGAATCACGGGAAACTATGGCCCCGGAACTCCCCTGAAGGTCATAATTGATCATATCACTGAAAGAGCCGCGGAGGCAAGACTCAGGAAAAACAGGATTTAGCTGGCTTATCATTTGTGAGCGGGAAGACCCCTTGACCTGGCAGGGGGTGGAAGCGAACAGAAATTCAATATATTATACGGTGATCCATCAAACAATGTTCAGAACTATTAAATTGGAGCTCCCCGACGATTCCTCCCTTCTTGAAACAGGAAGGCAGTTCAGGGAAGCTTGCCAGATGGTTCTGGATTATGGTTTTGCAGAGAAGACGTATAACAAGAACAAGCTCAACAGGGCAACGTATGAAGACGCCAGGAAGAAGATACCAGCACTGGCTTTTGCCCTGGTGCAGACAGCGAGGGATAAGGCATCGGAATCACTGAAACAGACCGATCTTGAGAAGGAGATACGCATGAAATCCCTGGCCATAAGGTATGACGGGAGAACATTCAGGCTCTATCCTGATACCCATACTATATCGCTGACAAGCGTCCATGGGAGGATCGTGTTTCCCATTGCATATTCTCCACTCAAGCAGAAATACAGGGGAGAATATACCGATGCACAGGTTGCCGTTGATGCGAAGCAGAGAAAAATGTTCGTGACGGTCCAGGTTGAATTGCCAAACAAGGAGGCCGGAAGAAAGGCGAATGGTGAGATAAAGGTAGTGGGAATAGACAGAGGCATAAAGAATATACCTGTGTTATCAAATAACAGTTTCTTCAATTCAAAGGCATTGAAAAGTGTAAACGGAAGGTACAGATACGACAGGAAGAAATTGCTGCACGCAGGCACTCGTCCCGCTCATCGTAAACTGAGGGAGTCAAGCGGAAGAGAGATACGGTTCGTGCTTGGCACACATCATGTGATATCAAAACAGATAGCGAATGCTCCTTTCGATGTCTTTGCACTTGAGGATCTGGAATACACATCACAGAAACGTTCTAATTGCGGGTATGTTGAAAGGAATAACCGTAAGGGATCAAAATCCCACTGCAGGAATTGCAATTTCCAACTTCATGCGGATCTGAATGCCTCAAGAAACATTGGGGTAATCGGCAAGTCTGAGTACTTCAGGCTGCTGTCAACCAGCCAATCGTTGCGGTTCGGTGAATCCATGCCTACGGGTATGGTGGAGGCCGGCAGCAAGCCCCTTCCGTCAGGGATGGGTAGTTGACTTGAACATAGATCAGATCATAGAAGGGATTTCAAGAGGTGATCCCAGGTCAATCTCCAGGGCTATCAGCATCTTCGAGGACGACATTCTTGCGGACAGGGCGGAAGAACTCATAAGGAAGCTCTACCCGAGCACAGGCAGGGCACACATCATAGGGATTACGGGCCCTCCAGGTGTGGGAAAGAGCACACTCATAGGAAGACTGTCTGGTTTTTTTGCGGATGAGGGTAGAAAGCCTGGTGTGCTTGCCATAGATGCCTCGAGCCCTTACTCAAGGGGAGCATTCCTTGGAAACAGGGTAAGGATGCAGGAATCCCTGATGGAGAAGGGGATTTACATGAGGTCACTGACCAACAGGGGATTTAAGGGCGGCCTTTCCCTTTCGGCACTGGGAGCCTGCAAGGTGCTTGATGCTGCGGGTTTCGACCCCATAATAGTGGAAACAGTCGGATCCGGGCAGGCAGATCTTGACATCATGTCCGTTGCGCACACAGTAGCGGTAATCCTGGCGCCCGGCCTTGGAGATGAAATTCAGGCGATAAAGGCGGGCATGATGGAGATCGGAGACCTGTTCATCATAAACAAGACGGACAGGGAGGGAGCCTTCATTGCCATGAAGGAGATCCAGGACACCCTTGCACTGGGACCGCATGGCAAATGGATTAAACCCGTGCTTGGACTCAACAGCCTCACGGGAGAGGGTTTTAGCGACCTTACAGCAGAGATTGACAGGCACTGGATTCACATGAACAGTGGAAAGGATGCTGAAGGGCGCCTCAGGGGCGAGGTTATTCTAATCATTGAGAATGTGTTCAGGAAATCGCTGGAAAAAGTTATGGACGAGGGCGGGCTGACAAAGGAAGTTATGGACAGAGTATTCTCAAGGGAGATCGACCCTTACTTGGGTGCTGAGCTGCTGATGGAGCAAAGGCTCTCTGAAGCATTGAAATTACAGAAATCCAGCAAATAACCTGTCCATGGTCCTGATCGTCCTGATCCCGGGAGAACACGAATTCCTTCAGCAACGCTTGGGAAAGCCCGCATCATATGCCGCGACAACTGGTATAAGGGGCATCATGACATGCGCAGGGTAAGATTATGGGTATCGTGACGAGCAGAGACCTTAACATCCAGCGTGGCGCGTTTGTGAAGGTTTGCCATGTCTGGAAACAGGCATCGTCAAGGTTTAAATAATGTGCTATACTCATTCACCCTATGTATGGACCGCTTAGATTCTACACCGAAGAGTTCGTCAAGAACTTGGGAGACAGGGCAAGAGAGGTGCTTACGTTCATGTATCCTGCAGTCACCATAACCGAGGATTCAGGCGAAGTGACAGTGGAGGCAGATCTCCCAGGCTTTGAAAAGAAGGACGTAAAGGTTAGGGTTGAAGGCAACGGGCTCATAATCACTGCTTCAAGGAAGATAGAGACCAGGGGGGTCGTTCTCATGAACCAGAGGCCTGAGAAGGTCAACAAGCTAGTGAAGCTGCCCTACGATGTGGATCAGGACGTTGAAATAAGCGCGAAGTATGCAAACGGCGTTCTGACTGTTAAATTCCCTGTGAAGGGTATAAGAACGGTAAAGGTCGAATAGTCATTTCCAAAGCATAACTGTTGCAAATACTATCAGATCTGCAGCAGACATGAGCAGACCTGCAAGAAAGTCCATGGAGAGGATATAGATGCTTGCAAGGAGGAAGAAGCCAAGGAAGATGGCCGCAGGAGTCCTTCTCTCCTCCCTCTGCCTTAATGGTTCCTCCTGATCTTCAAGCCTTCTTTTCAGCAGAGGCAGGACGTCCAGACCCTTTTCTATGGACTGCGCGGCCTTCTTTGCAAACCTTGACAGCTGGTAGGAATAAAGCTGCTTTAATTCTCCTTCCCTGTACAGTATCTGGCCAAGGACCTTTATGAATCTGAATTCGGCATCCAGCTGCCGGCATATGCCTTCCAGCAGCGAGGACATCCTCATGTAGAGCACAAGCGCCCTGGGAAGCCGGAAGGGGAACTCGAATATGACGTTATTCGCTATCTCAAGCAACTCCTGCATCTCCCGACTCTCCACACGGACTCCGCGGAGACCTGCCATGGTCATCTCAATGCTCTTCCTTATGACGCCTCTGTTGGCGGAGGGAGAGAGCGCATTCATCTCAAGCAGCGCATCGATGATCATATCGGGATCGGCCTCGAGCATCCCCATGTATAGAGAAAGCAGGTTGAACTTGGTGGTGGAGTCCAGCGATCCAACCATTCCGAAATCGTAAAGGATGATGCTCCCTTCAGGGGTTACGGATACATTTCCAGGATGAGGATCGGCATGGAATATATCGTCCTTCAGAAGCATCCTGACAAACAAGAGATCGAGTCTGTAGGCCAGGCTTTTCAGGTCTATTCCTGCATTTTTCAATCCCTGGATGTCCGTGATCTTTATTCCCTCAATGAGTTCCATGGTCAGGACGTCCTTTGTGGTCATCTCCCTGATCACCGAGGGGATCACGACTCTTTCCCGATTCCCGATGTTGTGTGCGATCCTCTCCATGTTGGAAGCCTCCCGGAGGTAGTCTACCTCGTCGAAGATCCTGTGGCTGAAGTCGTCCACAACATTGCTGATGCTCAGGTAGAGGAAATTCTCCATTCTCTTCCTGCCCAGTTTCAGGAGACGTCTGAGTACCGCAAGATCCCTCCTGAGCAGATTTTCAACACCAGGTCTCACAACCTTTACCGCTACATCCTTGCCTTCATATCTCGCCTTATAAACCTGGCCCAGAGACGCGCCAGATATGGCTTTGCGGTCAAATTCCTGAAACAAGGAGTATTTATCGCCAAGGCTGGCCTTCATAAGGACCTCGACCTGATTGAAGGGCGCCGGGTCCACCCGATCCTGCAGATCCTGGAAAGGCAGCATGTACTCATTGGGCATCAGGTCCGGGCGGGCTGAAATGATCTGTCCCAGCTTTATGAATGTGGGTCCCAGTTCTATGAAGACCCTCACGGCCTTCCTGGCATTGGCCTCGATTTTATGATCCCACTCCCCCTCCGGCCTGTTCCTTGCCTTCTTCCTGTCTTTCAGGTAACGCCTGAAAACGGGGAACAACTTTAAAATGACCCTGAACTCCGCCCTCCTTATTCCCATGAGCGGTATCTCTTCTGTCATATCCGGGTAAGAACCACAGCGGCTATTAAGAAATACTCACTTCCGTGGCAGAGAGACTACCAGTAGTCAGAGTTCACAAGCTCGTCATAGAGTTGTTGAACCTTGTTGGTGATCAGGAGAACGCCCTGTGATATTGTTTCGGTTGTCAACCTTATCTTTGGATTATTGTACTCTGCCGATACAAGTGACAGAAGTGCCAGCACATCCCTGTAAGACTTCAGGGCATGCAGCAGGACGCTTCTTATCTCATTTTCATCGATCTGCATATCCTCTTCAAGGAGATGGTCTATCATTTCGTATTTCGTATACTGAAAGTCAACCTCGTCATCCTCAGGAAAACCGCCACTCTCTATTGCATCGTTGATCTGCCCCATGAGCCGCTCCTGCATAGTTATGAGTTCCTGCAGCACCATCCTGACATGATCCATAGTTGCCAGTTTTAACACGGCCTCATACTTCGTAATGGTTTTCTGTATGAGCGAATTGACCTTTTCCATCAGCGACTTGTTTATATCCCAAATCTTGCGACTTGATATGGGCGTTCCCGGCTCCTTGTGAACCATCAGATTAAACATGAGGTCTGGTTTATAATAGTTTGCTTTTATGATTATGAAATATTGTAATTCTTAAGCGAAAACTCTGGACAATATGCTCATAGAGGGGACTAGTGCCATTGCACTTGTCTTTGCACAGCTTAGGAATTCCACATCAGAAGCTTACGGATGGAGATGGATTTCACAGCGGCTTGAAATGCCCAGTCATTCACCCCATCCATGTAAGAAATAAATAGAGGCCTTCAATGGTTGATGGTGCTTGTATCACCGTCCATAGTATCGTCCAGTCTTGTGAGGCTTTATGACGAAGTAAAGAAATGTGAGCAGGCTGGTGCTTTTTCACTGCATCTCGACATAATGGATGGTCATTTTGTGCCTAACATCACCATGGGCCCGGATTTTGTCAGGGCTATTCGCGACGTCACTGACCTCAGGCTGGAGAGTCACCTGATGCTCGAAAGGCCAGACAGATATTACCAGAAATTCAGGGAAGCTGGCTCAGACACAATCCTTATTCACGTCGAGTCGCCCATGTCGACGGGGCATCTCATCAAACGTATGGAAACTGAAGGGTGCAGGTATGGCATAGTGATAAACCCGGAAACTCCAGTGGAGAAGGCATATCCATTCCTTGAAAAAGCTGAAATTCTCCTCATAATGTCTGTTCATCCCGGTCATTCCGGCCAGGCATTCATACGGGATGTGATACCAAAGATCAAAGCTGCAAGACGTTATATTGACGCAATGGGGCTCAAGACAAGCATAGAGATAGACGGCGGGATCAATGAAAGGACGGGTGCAGAGGTCGCAGAGGCAGGAGCCGACATTCTGGTCTCAGCCTCGTACATATTCAGCGGAAATGTTGCAGAGAGGATTTCCACACTGAAAGCCATCACGCCTGCGAAGGCTCTATGACAATCCTTCCGGTGCTCTTCTTCTTGAATGCCTCCATGGCCTCCCTTATCTTTCTTAGCTCGAAACGCCTCTCAACGGGAATCCTGAACTTATTTTTAGAGGCCATGTTAATCAGGGCAGACATGTCAGACCTTGAACCGCCGGTGGAACCTATCACAGCGAATTCATTGTTATAAATGGCCGAAATGTCCAGCTGGGTCTTCTTGCCCGTGTACACTCCAAACGTGGTCAGTCTTCCCCCCTTCACCATGTGTGAAAAGGAATCTTCGAAAATTTCGCTTCCCAGTGAATTGATAACCATGTCGACCTTCAGATCAGGAGGAATGCTCTCCATGGGGTAAACGCCCTCAAGCCCATATTCAGACAGCCACTTCTTCCCTGAAACAGCGAAAACCATAAGGCCCATGGCCTTTGCAATCTGGATTGCCCATATCCCTGTGTTTCCCGATGCGCCGTAAACCAGGACGGACTCACCCTCGTGGGGCGACATTCTCCTCAGGGCATGGTATGCAGTCAATCCTCCCACAGGCATAGCTCCCGAAACGTCTGTTTCCAGGTGATTGACCACAAAGAGGTTGGACTCCCTCACGTAAACATGCCTGGCATACGCGCCATTGCTGTTAACTCCGAACAGGCCAGCCTTGACGCAGATTTCCTCCATCCCCTTCTCGCAGTTCCTGCATGTGCCGTCGAAAATACGCGGGTAGATGATCACCCTGTCACCTTTCCGCACGTTTCTTCCTGATTCCTCAGCGACTCCAACGGCCTCAGATCCAGGCACATGCGGCAGAGGGCGCACTGAATAAATGATGTTCCCGCTCATCAGGTTGTAGTCAACGGGATTTACGCCTGCCTGTGTGATACGCACAAGAATTGAGTCAGGCTCTTTCTCTATCTGATGTTCCTGCACACTCAGGTTCTCAGGGCCACCAATCTTGCTTAGGACAGCTGCCTCAGTCTTCATGACCTCTATTAACACGGTACGTCTATTAAACTTCAACACTTTACACCCTGGAGTGTGTGAATCATGATTTTTGAAGAACCATGTGAATTTTCCAGTGATCTGGGTCCGGAATTTGTGAGACCCAGATATGATGGCTTCTCCATTGCAAACATACCCGGAACAGTCGGAAAGCTTCTGGGGGCTGGTGGAGACAATGGCCTGAGAATCCCTGAATTATATTCCCGTCTTGAGGAGGCCGAAAACCTTGTGGTGGTAATCATGGACGGCATGGGAGTCGCCCTCCTGCGGCCATTCGCAGGTAATGGGCGCACATTTCTGGGAAGGTTCCTGGAGAAAGCATCTAGCAACAGCATCACTTCCGTGTTTCCATCCACAACGTCCACAAGCATCGCAACGCTGCATACCGGTCTGCTCCCTTCGCAGCACGGCATTATCGGGTATACGATGTATCTCCCGGAACTGGGAACTGTGCTTGACATGCTGAACTTCAGTCCCATTGTGGGAAGGCGGATGCCCATGCTTGAGAGGGATGAAATACTTAAGTCCCGGTTTGCAAGGGAAACTGTGCATCAGAGGATGCTCGATCAGGATATAGGCTCATATGCATACATGCCTGAGGGAATAACGGGGAGCGGTCTTTCAAGGCTGACTCTTGAAGGAGCAGGTGTCTTCACCTACACTGCTGTGAGCGAGATGTTCGTGAAGATTGCCAGAAACATCAACGCAGGAAAACATGGGTTACACTATGCCTATCTCTCCTCACCTGATTCCATGGCACACTGGAACGGCCCACACTCAGCAGAATTCGCCACAGAGGTTGAGGCCATTTTCTATTCAATGCACATAGGGCTGCTTCAAACACTTAATGGAGAACTTGCGGGAAAGACAGGCATCATCATCACCGCTGACCATGGGCACATACAGGCAGACATAAACAGGGAGATCAACCTGTACAGGCATCGCGGGCTTCACGAGCATTTCCTGCGGCCTCCGACCGGCGACGCACAGGCAGCATCCCTGCATCTCATCGACGGAAGGGAAGCATCATTTGCGGACAGGATTGCAGAGATGAGCAGCGCACACCTTCGCGTGGAGACCACGGAGAGGCTGGTCTCTCAAGGTTACTTTGGGCCTGGGCTCTCCTCGCAGAGGAGTATTTCACTTGGCAACCTCTACATTCTCTCGGACGGGGAGTATACCGTTGAGGATAACCTGCTCCTTCTTGCACACGCAGGCTCTGACCGGAAATGGATGATGGGAAGGCACGGAGGGCTTACAAGGGATGAAATGATTGTCCCGTTCATTTACGGTTGGGCCAGTCAAATGTAGTGTTTAATCAGCAAGACTCAACGGCGATCAGGCATCATAATTTGTGATTATCAGCTCAGCAATGGCACCTCTCCCGGTTCCTATGGAGTTGATTGCCCTCCTGGCCTTCACTTCATGAAGATTGAACCCAGAAAAGAGGTCCTTGACTATATGGGTTGCAGAGTGGCTTATCATGAACCTGGCTCCCCTGGAGTCCAGTTCCCTCGCTACGCGAGCAAGTCTGCTCTGATCTTCCAGGGAGAATCCATTCATTGTGTAAGAGGTAAAGGCTGAAGTCTTAGACAGTGGAACATACG
Organism: Thermoplasmata archaeon; assembly: GCA_021802055.1. Taxonomy (GTDB): domain Archaea; phylum Thermoplasmatota; class Thermoplasmata; order Thermoplasmatales; family Thermoplasmataceae; genus JAKAFX01. The sequence goes on along the minus strand of JAKAAY010000007.1, from coordinate 23,215 downwards.
GCGGGTCCATGTAAACGAAGTCTCCTTTACGTGCCCTGCCGAGAATTTCCTGAAAATCAGAGACCTCCAGAACGGCCTTTCTCAGCAGCCCGGCGAACTCCAGAAGTTCCTCTCTCCCCGGCATAGAAGGGTTTCTGTAATTTCCGAAGGGAACATTGAATTTGCCTGTGCTGTTGTACCTGTGGAGGCCGTTGAAACAGTGTCTGTTAAGATATAACATGAGTGCTGCCCTTCTGGTAGATTCACTTTCAGGCAGTTCATTAAACAGGCTTCTGGCCCTGTAATAATCGAGCCGGTTATTGTTAAATTCCAGGGTAGAAATCTGCCGGTCCACTCCTTCAGGGTCATCCCGGACAGCCTTGTACAAGGTAATAAGGTCCCAGTTGACGTCAGAGAGAAATGCATTGCGTATCAACCCTGCCCTGGCAAGGTGAAAAAAAAGTGCACCACCTCCCATGAAGGGCTCATAGTAGGTCACGAAACCGGATGGAAGCCTTGGCACTATCTCGCTGAGCAACTGAGATTTCCCTCCGGCCCATTTCAGGAGATTCCGGATCAATGGACAGGCATAGGCAAGTATGCTATGATGTTTTTCATTCCATCCATGACAGGACAAATGGAGATGGGCTCTTAACAGCTATACGGGATCTCAAAAGGGGTGGGCCATTCTTCACAATTCCAGGTAGGTCCTTTTTCCCTTCGCGGAAAGCGCCAGGAATATCAAGGTAATCGCACCGGAGATAATAACGGGGTAAAAGAGGATCTGGGGGAAGGAAAGAATTACGGTAACGATTCCGGCAGTCCCGGGTCTTGAATTTATTACTGAGAGGCGCTGTGTGTAATTGTAGTTATGGAAATACAAGTCCAGGTAGGAAACAAGTACGTAACTCCCAGGATGAAGGTCTAAGGACAGCGAGCATGTACCGTTTGTGGAATTGTACAAGTATTGTGAGATCAGTGTGCGGCCGCCTCCCGTGGGCAGGGAATAGAGGATGATCCTACCGGTGTAGCTCTCATTCGCCAGGGTCACATTCTGGCGAAAATATGACTCCAGGGTAATGCTGGAGCCATATGAGGTGAAAGAGATCGTTGCATTGTAAACGCTGTTTTCAACACTCGCTGATGCCGTCTGGTTCTGCAGGAAAATGTAGTTAACCGGTGCACCTGTTTCATATACCCGGGGCTCGTAATACCAGGTTTCGGTGAAGAGAAGAAGGAAACAGAGAAAAAAGGTGGCGAAAACAAGCGATAACCTGATGATATTGTTTCTGTGCATGTTATCTCCCGCTCCTTACTCCTCTCCTTTTCAATACCAATGGAGCTGATGCAAGCATCACTGCAGATAACGCGAACGAAATGATTACGGCCACAAAGGTGGAATAATTGAGAACCGGGTTTGAGCTGAACTCAGTAAATCCTGAAAAAAGGAACTCAATATATGAATTTGAAGCGAGGTACTTTACAGAGTATACCGATGCGAGGAAGAAGAACGCAAGGACCAAGAGTGAAGTGATTACGGAATTGGAAGTCACTGTGGCTATGAGGTACCCCGCAGAGATATAGAGCAGGATGAAGCCTGTTAAGAGCAGGAGAATGTAAATTGCAAGCAACACATCAAATCCCGGGAATATGTACCATTCCAGCAAAACTGCGGGTATCCAGAAAATCAAGGCTGAAACAAGAGCAGCAACAAGCACATATATCCACAGGAGCAGGTTTCTCTTGACTGGCATAGTCATGAGGAAACCGAATGATCCCTTCTCCAGGGAGCGGGCAAAAAGACCGGCAGTCTCTGAAGCGTATAAAAGGGGTACCAGGAAATAAAAAGAGGAAAGGGAGGAAAGGTAAACCTGAGACAACGTAAGCCCATAAAAGTCAGGTTTCTGGAAATAGCCGATAAACACAAGATAGGCAAGTAACATGGCCAGAAGTTCTCTTGAAAAGAAAGGATCCGTGTCCTGGAATGCCATGCTTAATAGCGTTCTACTCAAAAATATCCATCCTCGGAGTGAGGTAAACAGAGGAAACTGCTAGCCTTTCAGACTCCGAAAGGCTGTTGAGGACTTCGCCAGTCTTTGCCCCGTCAATCACGATTCTTCCGTCTAAAATTCTTGGGGAATACGAAGAAAGCGCATTCATCAGCAACTCAGAATCAGTGGAGATTATATTGACTGAAAACAATCCACCTCTGGAGTTCTCCCCACCCTCTGATAGCAGTGCAATTTTACCCTTGTTCAGGCCGATGCTTCTGTCCACTACTTCAACAAGTTCGTCAACAATGTGGGTTGAAATGAGCAGATTCTTCCCGGCAGCCCGGAGAAGGGAAATTTCTCTGGACAGGACTCTTCTCCGGTGGAAATCCAGATTGGCGTTTGGTTCGTCCATAACATATCCATCTCTTTCAAGGGAAAGTACAGCAACAAGGTTGACCAGCTGCATCTCGCCCAGGGAAAGGCTGTTAAATTTGTGTTCAAGGAGGTAACCAGCTGAAAAGGCATCTACGAGCCTCCGGCATCTTGACAAATCGGAACCGCTGAGTTTCAGGTACCAGTGGAAAAAATCCGCCACGATGCTGCCTCCAAATATAACGGGTCTTTCAGGGAGAAATCCAACCTTACTCATAAGTGTCTCTGGTCTTCTGGCAGGATCTATTTCCTCAACCAGCACCTGACCATCGGTTCGCATGGTCAATCCTTCGAGAATGGATACGAGCGTACTCTTTCCTGCACCATTTGGTCCATAGAGCAGAGTGACCCCTTCGCCAATGGAAAAGGAAAGTGAGTCAAGAGCTATAGTTTTGCCATATTTTTTTGTTAATTCCGTGGCCCTGATCCATGGTTTCATCCAACTCATCTGGATCCTGTTTTGGGTTTCATACGCCGCTTTGCCATCTTTACGGTAGTTGCAAGGTAGAGTACGCCAATAATCCATACCAATACCTCTACTAGCAGGAACTTTTCGAGATAATGGCCAAGATCAAGCGGTGAAAGTACTGTGTTTGTACCTATGAGCTGCATGTTGAAATTGACAACCTGTATCACCGGTTTATTGACATTGGTGTAACCGATGAGCTCCTCAAGAAAATGGCTGATTCCAGAGGTTCCCGCTACGAGGTGCATGCTCACAAGTATATTTGTGGATCCCGCATAGTCGTAGCAATAGTAATTTCCGAAGGGAACGTTTTCAGAAGAACCCGTCTCATTGAAGTTATTCAAAGCAACTACAAACGGCTGAGTGTACCCAATCGAAGAAGCGTAATGCGCAATGGTCTGGTTTGCACCGCTATATGGAATATGATATGGATAACTCAATGTTCCGGAGACCACCCCCGCACTTCCATCCAGTGAAAGTATGCCGCCGTCAGACCTGGAAAGACTGTTAATAAATGTTTGAGCGAACCCGGACACGGACTCAAGTGTGTCTGACATCTTGAACAACTGTGTGTAAGTGAAATTTGACGGGTGTCCAACGTAAGGTGGGCCGCTCACCGCCAGGCTTTCAATGATGCTTGATCCATCATATGTAAGTTTGATTACGCCGGTCTGCTGGAGGAGGGTTGGCGTCCCGTTTATGTATGTGTAAACTGCCCCATCCGAAAAAGAATAGAGAAAGAATGATTCCCCTGCCACAATGGTCTTCTGATCTCCTTCTTGACTGTATTCCAATGAAAGAAATGGAACAGCCAACAGTATGGCAGTGATTACGACCATTATAATGATTCCAAACGCAATGAATTTCTTTACCCTCATGAAATTTCATCTGAAGTAAATAAGAATGCAAAAAATTATCGATGGTAGGTGTTTAATCTCCACCTACCGCATCGATCAAACCAAAAATATTGTTCCAGTCTATGACGGTTGATCCATTAGCCGTTGCAAAACCACTAACAGAGGGATTTATGACGCTGGCCGCGTTGATGTTTATAGTCACCTCAACGTTGTCTGTGTTTGACTGGATGAAGTCATTCGCACAAAAAACAGTGTCCCCAGTTCTGGTCATTGTCTGAACGTGGCTGTCTGTCAAATTCCAGAAGACCTGATACTGCCCATTATTGTGGGAACTGATCACTCCACATCCTCCAGTGCTTCTTTGGAAAGCGGTGTGGTAGTTAGTGAAGATAAAATTACCGTTGGAATAGGTGCCGTTAGCATACGAAACCATCTGGAATGTACCGGTGGCATAGTTATACCAGCCCCACTCATAGTTGTACTGTACGCCACCCCATTCATAGTAACAACAACCACCGCCAGGAGGGTGAGTTATCATGGCAGGTGCATAACTACTGTGCCCCCCAGTTTCCTGCAAGTTAGCTGCTCCGTCTGCTCCAATCATGAGCAGAAAACCGCTCACCGCGATGGAAAATAGCCCTGCAAGAAACAGAAGGCTGGTTCCCATATCCGATGGACGGATCTCCAACTCATCCGTTTTCACTTCTCTTTTGTTATTTATTGAATCATAAAAATACTTCAATGTATAATGGTTTCGTGGAAAGAAACACGTATTATACTTATATGTTCATTATATACAAATCATAGCAATACCGTGTTTGGCACGACTAAACCTCGAGGCGGAGGCAGACAGTGAAAAATTAGGAAACTCTACTGGTACCACGGTTCAAGTACCAACATCCGGACACGCGGGTTTTTTCAGGCCTGAACCATTGATGCATGTGGCCATGACTACAAATCACTGGGCTCTTTACTGCCTAAATCATATTACGCGGGGAGACCTTATTGGGGCTGACTTAGCGTGGATTTGTCTTATGACACCGTAAAATGGGCTTTTTCCACAATATGGGCCAACGTCAGACATTCACCCCATTATACCCGGCAAACATGCCACGGCAACGTGCGGAGATCAAGACAGTGAACAGATCAGCCGCGTTGGATAATGTCAAAGCTATCTTTCAAGAAGAGCAGGTCTTAACTTCCAACAGAGCAAAATATAATGCATAACTCTGGGTTAATTTGATGCTATGCAGGGCAGATCTGTGACTGAAGAAGACTACCTGAAATCCATTGAAGAACTTACCATATATTCAGGATATGCCACGTTAAGCGAGATCTCAAAACTACTGGGTAAAAAGAGGCAGAGTGTTTATGATGAGATCGGCATCTTGGTGAACCGGGGGCTAGTGGTAAGAACAGGGAGAGGAAAGTATGCACTCTCAGATTCAGGCCGGAGTGAGGCCAACAGGTTCCTGAGAAAACACAGAGTTGCAGAGATATTGTTGTGGAAGGCACTTAAGCTACCATGGGAGACCCTGGACGAGGAGTCCATGGGGATAGAGCATGGGATGACTGAAACCATAATAGCAAGAGTCTGTGAAATGTACGGATGTGTCTTCTGCCCTCATGGGAACCCAGTTCCAGAGGCAGACGGAGCGGTCCGTGATATGGACGATATGGGATTTGACGAGGTCAAATTCTTCTCCCGGGCCAAAATAACCAGGATAATATTTGAAACCAGGGAAGTCCTCAGTTTCTTAGGGGAAAACCGCCTTATCCCCGGTTCACAGGTGAACATAATGGAAGGCAGGATGTACCATGGTGGGTCCGATGAGGTAGTCGAGATCCCAGATAAAATTGCCCGTGCCATGCGCTACCATCGCTGAGATGATTCTCCTGTAAACGTAAGGTTATCCTTACATATAGTCTGTTGAAAAGCACTGAGAGTGGAGACTCAGGTTCTGAGAAGGATCATTGCCCACCTCTTCAATCTCGGTCCTGCCTGGACGGTGATGATTGCGGACGTGGACGTTGCAAGCATAGTCACTGGACTTGAATCAGGGTCAGCCTTCGGATATCATGGAATCTTCATCCTTGCAGTCCTGGTACTTCCCCTGGCGGTGATCCAGTACGCGGCAGGAAAACTTGGTCTGGTTACGGGCAAGGGACTGGGGGAACTGATACGGGAACATTATGGGAACATTTATTCTGCAGCTTCCACAATTCCAATGGCTGCTACGGACTTCCTGTCCTATCTTGCCGAATATGCGGGAATAGCCATTGGCCTGGGCCTGATTGGGATACCGCCCCTCATCTCCCTTCCCGTGTTTTACATACTTCACAACCTGGTGGTTCTGACCAGAAATTTCGGCAGGATCGAAAAGATCCTCCTCCCTGTATCCATGCTCTCAGTTGCCGTGGTCATAACCCTGGCAATGTTATTTCACCCTCCGGCAGCAGACATAATTCTAGGGTTTTCTCCGGTGCAGCCCTATGGAAACGGCCACTTCGACTACTACATGGCAGCGATGATAGGGGCGGTGATAATGCCGTTCATGCTATTCTACCAGATAGGTGCAACTGCTGGAAAGAAGACCTCCAAGTGGGACATCAGGCACATCAGGAACGAAACAGCTGCAGGAGCAGTAGTGAGCGAGCTCCTCATGATATGTATACTCCTTGTGGGGGCCAGTGGAATAAACGGACTAGGGCAGACACAGATTGCCGGCATCATCTTCCCCGAAAAGGTCTATGCTAACATACTTCTGGCCGTGTGCATGGTGTCCGCAGGGTTTCTGGCACTTGTCGTCATATCACTGGCATCCGCGTGGGGCGTTGCCGAGACGTTCGGGTGGATAGCTCAGGGTGATTTCAGGAAAGGTGAAACAGGCAAATTCTACCTTCTATATGTGGCTGAGAGCCTTCCAGCAATGATGATAGCAATTACCCTGGGATCAAACCTCCTGGGTCTCGTCATTGCCCTGATGGCCTCACTTGTGATCGTCCTGGTACCTTCGGGGATATTCGTAGGACGTCTTGCCGGAAGCAGTGACGTGATGGGCGGTTATGCGCTATCCAGGCGGTATATGACATCCTACTGGCTGCTGCTCCTTTCCATTGAGGCTGCAGGCCTCTGGGGCATTGCACTGGAATTATTCGGATAAGGGTGGCTCCAGCTGAGTCAATTCAACTCAACTGCACATCCTTAATATCTGTCCCTGCTATGGTTTCTGCCCGGCTGGAAGGAGCAAATGATGCATTTCGTATCTGGAATGCCTTATTTCGCAACTTCTATAAAACCTTATAAACCGAATTTCGATCATGTTACCCCACGCAGGAAAATATTGAGATAATATGAGTAACGCCAAGATCAAAAATGAATTTGCACTGAGAAAAAAGCCCCATACCGATCTTGAGGAGCTTTCAACTGCCATTGGAATAGGGTTGAGCCTTCAGAACAGAAAGATGAGCAGGGAGGAATCCATACAGGCAGCAGAGCACCTGATAAATTTCTTTGGTTACAATGACAGGGTGATTGACAACATGTTGGAACCAGAGGACAGGGACGCATTCTATACCATGGAAGATATAGGGGTTCTCCAGACCGAGAGAGAGGAAACCACGCTATACGATGGCAGGGAATGGAGGATACATTACTGGCTCCTGAATACAGATAGAATCACGGAACTTTCAAAGATGGAGACCAAAGAAGTGATGAAGGCCAAGGAGGACGAGACCTTCAACTTCTATGAGAACATCCCAGAGGAATTCTGGAAGGCAAGCTAGGGGTCGACCTTGCACATTGCAATTCTCGACCGGGAAAGGTGTCACCCTAAAAAATGCAACCACGAGTGTCAGGCCTATTGTCCTCCTGTTAGAAGCGGCACCCCGACAATTGAATTTGTAGACACACAGGATCAGCCGGTCATCAACGAACCACTCTGCATAGGGTGCGGGATCTGTATCCGGAGATGCCCCTTCGGTGCAATAAAGATAGTAAATGTACCGGACGAGCTAAACCGGGACCTTTTCCACCAGTACGGCCTGAACAAGTTCAGGCTCTACTCAGTACCCACTCTGCAAAAAGGCAAAGTTGTCGCCATCCTGGGAAAAAACGGGATGGGGAAAACAACCGCGCTCAACATCCTTTCGGGCGTAACTATCCCGAACTTCGGTGAATATGAAAAGAAGCCGGACCGTGACGCGGTCCTAGAGAAACTGGCTGGCACGCAGATGGGTACATACTTCAGGGAACTCTACAATGGTAAGAGGAAGGTATCGTTCAAGAGCCAGTATGTGGATCAGATACCAAAGGTCGTGAAGGGTACCATTGGCCAGGTTATTGACCGATCCGACCAGAACGGTAAAAAGGATCTGGTGATCCAGCAGCTTGGAATGGAACAAGCCCTGAAGAAAGACGTATCAAGCTGTTCTGGGGGAGAACTCCAGAAAATGGCTGTTGCAGTCGCCCTGCTGAAGGACAGTGACACGCTATTCTTCGACGAGATGTCTTCTTACCTGGATATTGGAGAGAGGATTAGAATAGCCAGGATTATACAGGACCTTTCAAAGGAAAAGACCGTAATGATCGTGGAGCATGACCTCGCTATCCTGGACTGGGTGGCAGACGAAGTATCTCCTGTCTACGGAGAGACAGCAGCTTACGGGGTTATTGCAGTTCAACGGGCATCAAACCGTGCGATAAACTCGTTCCTCTCGGGATACCTCAGGGAGGAAAATGTGAGAATAAGCAATACCCCCATGGAGTTCATCAACAGGTCTGCCCGACGATCCATTTCCCCAGAGACCCTGGTGAGCTGGTCCGATATAGGAAAGAGGCTGGGGGATTTTACGCTTTCTGCTTCATCAGGAGAAATCAGGCGTGGAGAAGTCATTGGTGGTCTTGGAAGGAATGCACTTGGAAAAACAACACTTGTGAGAATCATTGCCGGTGAACTGGAACCAGACTCCGGATCTGTATCCAGGAAGATCAAGGTTTCGTACAAACCACAGTATATATCTACGGACTTCGATGGGACTTCATCAGATTTTCTGGTCACGACGCTGAAGGAGAGGATGACTGATACGTTCGTAAAGTCGGAGATTCTCAACCCTCTTGAAATAGACGAAATCATGGATTCTGCAGTGCAGGATCTTTCAGGTGGTGAACTGCAGAGGCTATCCATTGCAGGTACACTTGCGTCAGAGTCGGACGTTTACATTCTTGATGAACCGTCTGCACATCTCGATGCATCATTCAGGATGTCTGCTGCCAGGGTCATCAGGAGAGTGATGGAAAACACAAAAAAAAGTGCCCTGGTCATCGACCACGACATATATTTTATCGACCTGATCTCAGACAGGGCAATGATTTTCTCCGGAGAGCCAGGAGTGATAGGGCGAACATTTGGGCCAACTGATATGAGAACAGGAATGAACAGATTTCTGGCTGATGTTGGAATCACGTTCAGGAGAGACGAAAAAACAAACAGACCAAGAATAAACAAGCATGGCAGCAGCATGGACAGGCACCAGAAAGAGACGGGAGAATATTATTACCATGCGTGAATTTCCACGCGGATCAGAATAATGGAAATTCTTCACAGAGAAGGCCTGGCCAGGGTCGGGAAATTCCGTACTGCACACGGCTGGATAGAGACCCCGACCGTAATGCCGGTAATAAACCCAAATCTTATCGTCATAGAGCCACAGAGGATGAAGCAGCTGGGTGCCTCTGCGATCATAACCAATGCCTATATAATAAGGAGATCACCCGATCTCAATGCAAGAGCCACTTCTCATGGGGTTCATTCCCTGATCGGATTTGATGGTCCAGTGATGACGGATTCAGGAACATTCCAGTCCCATGTATACGGATCAGTGGAATACGGGAACCTGGATATGGTGGAGTTTCAGAAGTCCATTGGCAGCGACATTGGTACAATAAGGGATATCTTCTCCGAGCCAACGGACTCTCATGAGAAGGCTGCAAGAGCGGTCCGTGAGACTTTTGAGAGGGTGGGGGAAGTAGAGGACACCGGCGGGATGATACTTGCAGGGCCCATTCAGGGTTCGGTCTACCCTGATCTGAGGGCCAGGTCAGCCCGGTTAATGAGCGGTTCCAGGGCAGGATACCTGCCTGTTGGGGGGGTTGTTCCTCTGCTGGAGTCCTACAGGTACAGGGATCTGGTTTCCATAATCATGGCGTCAAGGCTCAACTCGGATCCCTCAAAACCACTTCACCTGTTCGGTGCAGGACATCCCATGTTCCTTGCAATGTCCGTTCTCATGGGAATAGACATGTTCGATTCAGCCTCATACATCAAGTACGCCAGGGACTCAAGGTTCCTATTTCCAGACGGGACGCGTGATCTGGCTAAGATGGTAGAATTTCCCCTCTGGAGCCCGATTTACAACAGGTACTCAATTCAGGAATTCATGAAACTTGATCCGGAGTCACGTGTGAGGGAGATCGCATGGCACAACCTTACGGCCATTTTCATGGAAATTAGAGAGATCAGGGAACGCATCATGGAACAAACTCTGTGGCAGTATGTCGAGGGAAAGAGCAGGTCTCATCCTGCCCTATTTGATGCATTCCGGTGGATCTGCAGGCATTCAGCCTCAACCATGCCCTTTCACGAGATATCAAGGAAGAGCCCGTTCCATTTCCACGACAGGATGTCCATGCAGCAGCCAGTGGCCAGGAGGCTCCTCAACCATGCAGGAAGGATCATGAAGTCTTCGGACGAGATTTGGATCCTGCATCCAGACATATTCTCTGGAGGCGATTCTCAGGACCCTGTCCTGAGGCAGGTGTATGAGAGAACCGGAGCCCAGATAGCGTTCATGTGGAACTCTGTACCTGTGCCGCTGGAACTCAAGGACACTTACCCGGTGCAGCAGTCCATAAGCTCAGGTGCGGCCTCCTTCAGGATACCGGCTGCAGTGCATAACTACGGCAATGCAAGGATTATCACAAGGGATGAACTGCCAGAGATTTTAAAGGGGGAGCCCATAAGAGACATGGACATGAACCAGGTCAGGGCCATTGCAGATTTCCAGTTCGATCCAGGCATTGGAATGCGCATTTTTGATGGCGGATCCAGTGTCAGGGTGTCCAGATCCACCGGGAGGATAAGGACCGTATCACAATCTGGCAGGATTCTTGCTACCTTGAGGCCGCATGACGGTTTTTTCACCCTATCCATGGACGGAGCAAGGAAACTCATAGCAGCTTCGGGCGATCGCTTCATGGTCACAGTTACAGGAGACAGTGCCGAATACAATTCGAAGGGATTCAACGTATTCTCCAAGTTCATAATATCCCATGATCCCGACATTCTCGCCGGGAATGAAACCGTGGTATGCGGAGATGACGGTAAGCCGGTGGCCGTTGGCCGGGCCATGGTCTCAGGAAGGGAAATGGGAAAATACCGCGCTGGAGTTGCCGTAAAGGTGAACCACGGTTCCCAGGAGGCGTCTGACAATGGAAATTGACGAGGAAAAGAAGAAAATCCTGCTGGCAGAGGGAAACGTTCTGGTCATAGCCAACCCGGGCACAGGGAAGACAGAACTCATTGCCAGGAAATTCGCGGATCTCATCTCCCGTGGCATCAGCCCAGACGAGATCCTCTGCCTGACATTCACAAGGAAGGCCATGGTGGAGATGGAGGACAGGATCACGGGCATCCTGAAGGAAACGGGAATCAACCTGGGACTCTCAAAGCTCAATGTCCACACATTCCACTCATACTGCAATCTTTACCTGACCCAGGAGGAAATCATACCGGCAAATTACCTGAGATATTCAATTTTCAGGTACCTGAAGGACAACAATGTGCTGAACTATGAGGATGAGTATCTCATAGAAACGGTGGTCCCAAAGATAGAGAACGCCATCAGGTTCCTGAAAACTTACGGGGTTCTCCCGCCTGAAGTGGACCTGGACAAGGTAAAGTCCATGCTTGGGGATTACGGGAAAAGCCGTATCATAACCAAGAGGGAGATGGATCTGTTTGCGACAAGGTTCGTTGACATCTACCGCAATTATGAGGAAAGCAAGGGCAAGTTCGGTATAGACTATCCTGACATGATACTGAAATATCTCAGTCTGGAAAGAAGGAAGAAGTTCAGGTATGTGCTCATAGACGAACTCCAGGACATCAACAGCCTCGAGGCCGAGGTTGCCCTTGGGTCAGGAGAGACCTTCTTCGCAGTGGGTGACAGGAAGCAGGCCATATTCGGTTTCCAGGGTGGTTCTGTCAGGAACTTCGAAAGATTCAGGACACAAAACACATTTGTCCTGACAAGCAACTACAGAAGCACAAACCAGATCATATCCTACTACAGGACATACTTCCGATCCAGGACGCAGTATTCGGAGCATTCATCGGAGCTCGATGGCCTCAGGAACCCCAATGCAGAGGATGGCGAGACGCCAGTGGTGGTTGTAAGTACCAGCGAGGAGTCCCAGGGAATCATTTCTAGGCTGGTCCGGAAACTCTTGAAAGATCACAGGACCATTGGGATTCTCGTGAGAAAAAATTCGCAGGTTGGCCCCATAACCTCTGAGCTTGACAGGCTTGGGGTCAAGTACAGGGCCACTTTTTCCCACGACTCTGAGGATCCCGTGAGCAACGTAGTCTCCTTCATCAAGGGACTTCTTAGTGACAGCATTGGTGACGTGAAGGCCGCCATGCTCACGCCGTTCTTCCCGATGCCCATAAGAGAGCAGCTATCCATACTGAGGAAACATGGAAGGGAAAATCTCGAGAAATTTCTGGAGTACTGCCCTGATTTCAGGGATATGAGGGAAAAACTCCGCTCGATGCAAGATGTGCTGAAACTCTTTGACACCCACATTGGCCCCATTGCAGCCGCCCATGGAAAGGCATATTTCATCAACGCATATGCCCTGCGTGACACAATAAACGAAGCACAGGCGTTCATCAGGGAGCCGGATCTGCCCAGGCTTGTTGATTATATTATGAACTCTGGCCCGCCAGTCAGCACAGCAGATGCGGATTCAGGCATTTTTGTGGACACCGTTCATGGCGCTAAGGGTCGTCAGTTCGACGCCGTGATCTACCTTCCGAGGTCCCCAAGGGAGAACGGCAATTTCATAGACGAAATAAACAGCAAAATACTGCTTGCCCATGGAATTAATGCTGCGGAGGAGATCTCCGAGGAAGATCTGCGGATAGACTTTGTCGCCCTGTCCAGGGCAAAGAGGGAGTTGTTCATTGTGCCGGATCCAAAGTCTACGGATCCAGGTTACCATATCTCAGGGGTATCGAGGAGAATAAGCATGGAACCGGAAACCACTGCAGAGGAGGCGCTGTATGAACGATACAGGGAAGCCTATGGCCTGTTTGTGGCGGGTGACTACGGCCGATCCAGGGAAATTCTCGAGAGTCGCGAGAAGTGGCTCATCGACATGGTAAGGGATTACTTTTCAAACCTGAAGAGACTTTCATACTCGGCAGTGAGCGACCTGGACTACGGCCCGTATACTTTCTTCATAAGGGACATCCTTGCCGTGAGCTTTGAATCGCCTGCTCTTGAAAGAGGCTCCAAGATCCATGCCATCGCCGAAGCGATGTGCAGGGGTGAGCAGATCACCATCCAGGAGGAGGACCGGCCTTTTGCGGAGAACCTGAGGAAGACCATGGAGAGTATAAGGAGAGATTATCCGGAAAGCCTGGGGCAGGAAATAACAGTGAAGGTTCCACTGAAGGACCTTTCCGGGCTGGATTCCGATCTGGAATTCAAGGGCAAGATTGACGCCTTATTCGGCAATGGAAACAGATATCTCATAGTGGACTGGAAGACCGATAAGCGCACTGATCGCGCCTCACATCACAGGACGCAGATTGAGCTCTACAGGAAGATGCTCTCCATGTCGCAGGGTATCAGGTACGAGGACATAGACACAGCCATTGCATTTGTGGCCTTGAGGGGGCCTGTCAACACAGGATCCAGCGAGACCAGGCTCGATATGACCAGGCCAAACGGAAGGACGCTCAACAGCTTCAACGAACTGCTGTCCAGACTGGTCTCATACAGGAACGACCCGGAATCCTTCCTTGCGGACATGCTGGAAGCGAGGTCTGATGAGCCGTTATACAGGGCTCTTGTGGAAGAGTATGCCAGGGAAAGAGGAGACAGCGCTAAAACTGTTCCTGCAGGTTCCGGCGACAGCCTCGATCACTATCTCTGAGCCTGCGGAAGAGCCTTTCTCCGAGACAGATCCCTGAGGTACCCGCCGAAGCTTGTGATGAACATGGCCAGTACCATTATGGACCCGCCAATCAGCGTGTAGATCCCCAGAGGGGTTCCGATGATTATTACCGATGCCATTGCTGCAAATACCGGTTCTCCCACGAATATGACCCCTGCTGCCGTTGGCTCAACATATGCAAGTGACCGGTTCGTGATGAAAATGGCCAGCACGCCTGCGAGTATGGCGGTGAAGAAAAGGGTGAAGATCACGAAGCCGTTTACTGATACGCCAGAAAGATAGAAAGGAAGGAAGAGCGAGGAGAAGAGAGCCACAGAAAGCAGCTGGTAAAATGTGAAAACCCCGGTGTCCAATCCCGCAGAGTACTTGGATACGTACGCGATCTGGAAAGTGTAGGCAACGGCGGAGATTATGGTGAGCATGTCGCCCAGGAAGTAGGACGGATTTGCTATGCTGCCTGCCGACATTATGATCAGACCGCCAAATGCCAGAAAGGAGGCAACAACTTCAACCCTGGCCGGGAATTTCTTGAGATAGACGTATGAGACCAGAGGCAGGAGCACAACATAGATCCCCGTTATGATTCCGGACTGGGAGGATGATGTGTACTGAAGGCCGACGGTCTGGAGGAAATATCCCAGAAACAGCAGGAAACCCGCGGAAAATCCGCGTATAATGTCATTCCGCTGGCGCAGGCTCCTGCTTCTGGCAATGAGCGGCAGCATGACGAGCGAAGATATGGAGAACCTCAGGATGAGGAATACAACAGGGTTCATGTATTCCAGCGATATCTTGATGACAGGGAAAGTCACTCCCCAGAAGAAGGTGACCACAAGCAGCATCCCGAGATAGAACAGCTTTCTATTCATCTGCCATGCCTGAACGCGGAAAGGAACATCCATGGGTTTCTTGCCATCAGAGATAATACGACTCTGGACGGGAAGTCGATGTCCCCGGTCCTGTTGATCAAACCGATGATCTCAGGGCGGGATATGAACCGGTACATGGAGTTGAATGACCTGTCTCCAAGCATTGCGAAGAACCTCTGCACAAGGCCATCAATCCACAGTTCCCTGCCTAGATCAGACCTCCAGCCCTTCTGGTAGGCCGAAAGGCTCTTCCAGGAAAGGTCATCCGATTCCAGTGCACGCTCAAGCGTAGCTGCAGCATGGGATCCCGACACCATCCCCGTATATATTCCTCCCCCGCTGAGTGGCTTCACGATACCCGCCGCATCTCCCACCAGCAGCGTCCTGTCCGAGTACGTTTTCCTCAGGTATGCAATGGGTATGGCTCCTCCGTTAATCCCCAGGATCCGGTTTGCGGGGAACCGCCTGTTGAAACCGTCAAAATAGCTCTTGGCCCCTCCCCCCACATTTCCCAGTCCTATCTTGGTCATGTCCCCGGACGGTGTGGCCCATGCGAAAAAACCCCTTGACACCTTGGATCCAACAAACACCTGCACGCTGTCCTGGTCTTCCAGCCTTACGGCAGAATCCACCTGGTAGCAGGACACGATTCTCCTGGGCACAGACCCGAATACGTCCTTTCTGACCCTGCTGTTGATCCCGTCTGCACCGATTATTGCCCTGGCTTTCTCCTCCCTGAGGTTGCCGTCCTGCCTGTAGCGAACCTGGACGTGGTCAGGGTGGATCTTCACGGAGATTACCCTTGAATTGATCCTCAGGTCTGTTCCAGCCGATATGGCCATTGCGGAGACATCCTTGTCGAACTGGTCGCGGTCCATCACTATGGTTTCCTCGTTTTTCCGAACGTGCACAGATTCTCCGTCCGGGAAGAATACCTGCGCGCCATGAACCGTATTCACGGCAGATTTAGTCTTCGCCATATTCATGACCCGCCTGGAGACAAGCCCTGTGCATTCGACAGGCCTTCCCACCTCCATGTGCTCCTCCAGGTTGGCTACGTCAAAGCCTCTTCTGGACAGCAGGAAACTCGAATATGAGCCGGACGGGCCAGCGCCCACAACGATTACGTCTCTCAACGGCACAAACAATATTGAACAGGTTAATATGGTTTGAGAAATGAAACAGCCCAAACCAAAAACATAAGATGGCCGGGAATCTTTTTGGGATAAAGCGTGGAAAACGCATCAGAGGACCTTAAGTATCTCTTCAGTGGACCTGACCCTTCCTATCCTCTTCAAAACGTATTCCACCGAGACCCTGTGGGCTTCTTCTGACATATCTGTCATGGCATCCTCAGGAAAGATCTGGTTGAAACCGAACTCATAAGCGAACCTTGCAGTGCTTTCAACGCCGTATGTCGTGGCAATACCGCAAAGTACAATGGTTTCAACATGTCGCCTGCGAAGCTGCTGCTCCAGGTCTGTCCCGTAGAATGCTCCCCACTGCCTCTTAGTGATCAGTATGTCGGTGGTGGAGACCTCAAGATCAGGCACGAATTCTGCCCAGTCGGGAGCAGGTTGTGTACCTGACATTACGGTGTCTGCAATAGGCCTGAGAGGCACTCCACCACTGAATTCCACATGTACAAGGAATACCGGCATGCCGCCGGACCTGAACGCTTTCACCAGCCTGGAGGCATTGGAGACCACAAGGGGAACCGGATAAGGTTTCCCCTCCCTGCGCGTTATCCCCTTCTGTAGATCTATTACAACAATTGCCGTTCTGCTCCTGTCTATTTCCAGGTCCCTTTCAGCCATATGATCCTGAATAACGCTGACTTTAATAACGGTCTTGAATGCATCCAGTCAGAGGATATCCACACTCCACCGGAAATCTAAAATCAACGAAACTACAGGTTGCGCGATCTACGATTGATCAGCCTCCAATTTCAGCCTTTCATCCAAATAGCCTGAGGACTCCAGGTAATTGAGATGAACCACGGGAACATCCACACCTTCAAGAAGTACATGTCTCACCCCCGTGGAGCCCGGATCCTGGATCTCGCTCCAGTGGCCAAACCTGAAGACCTGCAGGGCCCCCATGACCTCCACCTCTATCCCGTTGATTATGAAAATTCCGAAATATGACCTGTATCTCTCAGTCTCGCCGTATTCAACAGGCATTCTGGCAAAGGCGGCTAGAACCGTCTCAATGCTGTAGGCCCCTGCCCTGTCTGTGAGTATGTCTATATCGTGTGGGTGCACATTCACCCCCTGGAGGGCCAGTGCACAGCTGCCATCTATGGCCCAGCTTATGCCTGCACCAAGAGCAGTAGCTAGATACGTTATAGTCCTGCACATTAAAGGAGGCAAGCTTACCGAGAGCTCAAAGTTGGGAAACTGATCCAGGATCATGAAGATCCGCCACCTTCCAATGTACATATTCCGCTCCCTCAAATAAACAATAAACCCAAAATATTACCAATCGATTCGAGCAGGTATAATTCAGGTCTGTGGAACCCTGCGTGACCAGGGAAAAGGCAAGTGGGAAAAAGTGGCATGGGAAACGGCATCGAAGTTACGAAACACAATTTTATAGAGTGTTGGCTTTCCATAGGAGATGGAGGCGTCTTTTCTTGTGGCCGATCATCTGCGGATGACATACCAGTACGGAAAAACCGAAGTGGTCGCACTTGAGGACGTGAGCTTTACCATCGAGAGGAACAAAATCACCACCATCACCGGACCATCCGGCTGCGGGAAGTCAACCATACTCAAAATGATAATGGGCATCACCAAGCCAACGGGTGGCTCGATAACCGTGGATGGAAGACCGATTAACCGTGTCGGACTGAAGATGGCTGCAGTTTTCCAGACTTCTGCACTGCTTCCCTGGCTGACCGTACAGAAGAATGTGGAGATCGTACTCGAGAAGCTTGAAACGGACGAAGGCAAGAGAGTGGAGCGTGCTTTGAGATACCTGAAGATGGTTGGACTCGACGGCTTTGAGGAAGCGTATCCAAAGGAACTTTCTGGCGGGATGAGGCAGAGAGTATCCTTCGCGAGGGCGTTGGCCACCGGTCCTGATCTGCTCATCATGGACGAACCATTCGTCAACCTCGACGTCTTCTCTGCGGAGGCGCTCAGGGAGGAGCTTCTCGACCTGTGGGAAAACCCTGACCTACCGCCGCGTACGGTGATAATGGTAACGCACAATGTCGACGAGGCGGTACAGATGAGCGACAAGATCATCATCCTCGGCAGAAGGCCCAGCCGGGTGCTTGAGGAGATGCCAATCACGCTCAGGCGCCCGAGGAACATCAGGAGTGACGAATTCTATCAATCCGTGGACAGCGTAATCACTGCCATGTCCAGGTAGTGCCCTATGCCAGGCCTGTGTAAATCAGCGTTATGGCATCAAGGAAATACTGTATTGCAAAACCCGCGACCAGTATGCCCAGGACTCTTGTCACCACCTTAAGGGCCTTCTCTCCCACCAGCCTCAGTATTCTGTCGGAGAAGGTGAAGAACAGGAATATGATGCCGAAGACCACTATGAGCGAAACGATTGTGAACACGAAATGAGAGAGCCCCCCATTCATAAGTATTATGACAAGAGAAATGGCCCCCGGCCCAGCAAGGAGAGGAGTCGCAAGGGGAACTATACCCACATCTCTCTCCACATTGCCTCCCGCTGATTTGGGTCTGTCGCCTTCCCGGACCATCTGCACGGACATAATCAGCAGTATGATCCCGCCAGCGATCTCAATCGCGGCAATAGATATGCCAAAGAAGTACAGCAGCTCATTTCCGAACAATGCAAAGAAGACCAGAATAATGAATCCGTATATGACTGCATCAGCCGTGATGACTCTTCTCTCGTGAGTTTCCAGACTACCGGCCATGGTCATGAATACAAGCATTGCTCCGAACGGATCTATGACCACGAAAAGCGGGATGAATACCTTCAGGAATTCGGTAATTGCGAAACTCAATGGCACGATCATGGGCGCTATGGATATTTACTTTACACAGGTTCCTTTTCTCACATGGATGGAATCCATGGCAAGTATAGCAGAGGACGTGATTTTGTGCAGAAAGTGCCCCAGGCTGGTGGAATTCCGGGAGAGCCTTGCCTCCAGATACGGAAACGGGGATGGCTGGTGCAAGCCAGTGCCAGGCAGCGGAACCACCCGGGGGCGCCTCCTTGTTGTAGGTCTGGCACCGGCCATAAGCGGGGCCAACCGGACCGGCAGGATCCTCACAGGCGATAAGACATCGGATTTCCTTTTCTCATGCCTGTACGAGAAAGGATTCTCAAACCTGCCGTACTCAAGATCACGGGACGATGGCCTCATGTACTTTGACATCTTCCTTACCGCTGCAGTAAAATGCGTCCCGCCGGAAAACAAGCCACAGAGGCAAGAGATAGACAACTGCCTGCCCTTCCTGAAGCGTGAGATAGTGGCCCTCCCTGGCCTCAGGGTAATCCTGGTGCTGGGCCGTTTGGCACATGAAAGCGTCCTCCGCGCCATCCTCCCTGCAGGAAAGAGAAAGTCTGAGTTCCCATTTTACCATGGAAATAGCTATGGAATAGGAAACCTGAAGCTGTACTGCTCCTACCATCCCAGCCCGCGGAATGTCAATACGGGCACGCTGAACAGGGAGATGTTGCTGGAGCTGCTTGACAGGATCAGGGAGGATATTCAATCTCCGTGAGCACCCTCATCAGGTGATCCATTTCTGACTGCAGATGGATTGCGCTTTCCCTTATTTTTGAAGAGTCAGGAAAATTTTCCCCGGGGAAGAATGACATGGTTGCAATGAAGTCTCCGGCCCTGACCCTTGCGAGCGCAGGTCCCGTACCTTTTCTCATCATTAGCTGCTCCTGAGAGAATTCAAAGTGATCAAATATTCCCGGTTCCTTGCGAAACCTGTACAGCCCATGAGCGATTTCTGCCCCTTCCATTACGATATCAATCCATGCCGATTTTCTCAGATCGGGCGACTCGAGCACAATGATCGCCTGCTCTATTCGGTCACCCGCCAGGCCTATGCCTGCCGCTGCAGCATGAAGATTCTCCTGAAGAGGTTTCAGAGCATTATGGTCCAGATCCATCCACTTGAGGCTTGACACTCTCCTGTCCTCGAACCAGTTTCCGGCGCCTCCGCCGGCAAGATAAGAACGCCTGCTGTATCCAAGCTGCCTGATGCGCGCAACATCGTCATCCACGGGAACCAGATCATCCATGAGCTTCCGGAAGTGCAGTGCATGCGCCGGGGAGGATGATTCAACCTCAATGCTGGTTCCCATAAGGTTAATCGAGCAGGAACTCAACCCCCGGTAATCATTTCCCATGAAGAGAATCCCGCCCCTTGACGGCTCACTGACCACATCCGAATAAGTCTTCTGGAAGCTGGCCATGAGGTTCTTGGGAAAACCTGGATAAAACCAGTCCATGAAGAATTCCTTTACCCTGAACATTCTCCCATGCATGGAAACGAAGAACCGCAGTGTAGGTCTTTCGCCTGCCCGGTTTCTTATGGAAAGATCCGTGGGTTCAAGCCTTTCAGGCAGGAACCTGACGAAGGGGGGCAGTTCAGGAGAAGGGTTTTCCATGGCATGCAAACCGATCGATACATTTTAACCTGACTCGAAAATTCCCTGGACATGAAGGCTCTGATCCTTGGTGTGGACGGCTACATAGGCTGGCCCCTCGCCCTGAGGCTTCTGAACAGGGGGCACGAGGTAGCCGGCGCTGACAGTTTTTTCACCAGGCGAAGGGTCAGGGAGGTGGAATCAGACTCAGCAATACCCATTGGCACAATGGGCAGGAGGCTTGCTGCCCTGAAGGAAAATGGGCTGCATATGGAATTCCTGCGGGGGGACGTGAGCAACGCCGCATTCGTCTACCGGTTGATTGAGGAGACAAAGCCTGACGTGGTTGTTCACCTGGCAGAGCAGAGATCCGCGCCATACTCCATGCTGGGCCTTAAGCAGGCCTCGGACACAATGTACAGGAATGTGATAAGTACCCTCAACCTGAGCTATGCGCTCAAGGACCTCTCTCCCGGTACACACATACTCAAGCTTGGAACGATGGGTGAATATGGAACACCAAACATTGAGATCCCGGAGGGTTTCTTCGACATCGAGTACAAGGGCAGGAAAGACTCTCTCCCTTTTCCGAAATTCGCAGGTTCGTGGTACCACTGGACCAAGGTGCATGACTCCAACAACCTCATGTTTGCAAACAGGCTCTGGAAGCTGCCCGTAACGGACGTTATGCAGGGAGTGGTTTACGGAACCAGAACCAGGGATATCACGGACACCTCACTGTTCACAAGATTTGACATAGACGAGGTATGGGGCACGGCTCTTAACAGGTTCTGTGCGCAGGCGGTGGCAGGTCTTCCCATAACGCCCTATGGAAAGGGGGGACAGACCAGGGGGTTCCTGTCTCTGGAAGACAGCATCACCTGCCTCACGCTTGCTGCCGAAAACCCGCCCGAAGAGGGAGAGTACAGGGTGTTCAATCAGTTCGACCAGCACTATTCAGTCAACCAGCTGGCCACCTACGTGAAAGAGGAGTATGAAAGAACCCATGAAGGGAAGGCAGAAATAGTGCATGTGGAAAACCCCCGGGTGGAGAAAGAGGAGCATTTCTATCAACCCGTGAGCGAAAAGCTGAGGCATCTCGGGTACCACCCTTCCGGTGATCTCAGGGTCGATCTCAGAAGTATAATGAACGATCTGGAGAAATTCAGGGAAAAAATACTTTCACTGAAAAAAGTCATAACACCAAGGACATTCTGGAAAAGCAGCTCCGGCCTCTCAGAGAAGCCTTCCGGACGATGAGAACTCAAGGGTCCTGGATACCACGCTTGAGTAGTCCTCAACTCTGCCAAGGCTGGCCCACTCGTTTCTCCTGACAATTATTCCACCGGTTTCCACTCCGTTCTCAATAGACTTCTCGATAGCGGGTGTGAGTTCAACAATCTCGGACCGGTCCTGGGAGAGAAAGTCGAACACAGACCTGTCCAGGAGATAGAGCGCACACAGTGCCAGGTTGCTTCCGGACTTCTCCTTCTCAACCACCTTCCTCACCTTTACGCATTCAGTATCTCTTTCAACTACTGCAGTTCCATATTTCTCCGGCTCATCCACTTCCATGAGTGTAAGAATGCTCCGGTACTTCCCGGAACTGCGGAGAGAAATCATTCTCTCAATAATCCCGCGGTTGAGCATTATCCCATCCCCTGCGTTGAGAATGAAGAAATTTTCCCTGACTGAATACGCTGCGGAAAGAACCGCCCCCCCATATCCATTTCTTGTCCGCTGAAAAACAATTCTCGTATCCGGCATGTATTTCCCAATATAGCCGATGGTGCCGGAATCTGCCGGGTCTACCACAACTGTCAGCTTTTCGACCCCACCGGCGCGGAGCGAAGAATAAATGGATTCAACCATGGGCCTCAGAACCAGTTTTCCTCGTTCTATCATGTATACCGGCAGCATTTCTTTCCTGAATCTTCCGTTAAGACCTGAGCGGGTTCCAAGTCCTGCGGCGGTGATGATGGCATCCATTGCGGTGAAATGAACTGGGGCTATTTATTGATTGGACATTCCGGTCGACTCAGGAGCAACCCATGTTACAACCAGGGGGTTTGGGCAGGAAAAAGCAGGTTCGGGAGATCCCGCGGCATCTGCAAGTGTTCGTGAATGAATGTGTCATCATTCCACCAATGCTCGTGAAGCCAACATTCCGATATCTGTTCCCAATGTAATACCCCCTCAGGAATGGTTCCCAGCGAATCACCGAGAGCACGCTTTAAGCAATATTCCGAGGTGATATGTGAAACCCATCTTGTTAAGGGGTCAAGCTGGGCATGAAATCATTTCATTGCGCAAATGGAAAGAAAGTTCCAGGGAGCATATGGGTTCAAGCCCGTGAGAAGGCGGAATACCCAATTTATGCACTCATTGTACCGGAGAGATTATTCTGAAGTTCAGACACGATTAGGCGGATTAACTTTGCTTCTGCAGAATCCCCATTCTTAAGGTTTCGGCCATCTTTACTCGCGCCAGAACTTGCAGCGACAATAATTTTGTCCAGGATCATTGAAGCTTCGTCCCACGAAATTCCAAGGAGAATTGACGCGGCTCTTATATTGGAGGATTTTGTTATCTTCTTGAAGTTCCCTATGAAATTTCGCGTATAACGCATGTACCTGTCACCCCAAGGAAGCAGTGCCTGCTTAACTCCGTGTTTAATGCAGAGAATCCGCGGAGGGCTGCAATGAATAAAAGTAAGATATCCTACACTGTCAAGTTCCCTCCACATCCTCTCCTTTAGATGATCGTAAACTGTGCCC
>JAKAAY010000025.1 GCA_021802055.1 Thermoplasmata archaeon | reverse complement strand
AGCTTCAAGCTGTGACCAACGAACTCAATGAAGGTCTCCTTTCTGCGGCTGATATTGGGACCATATGGGGTCGATATCCTGATTATTGCATTTCGATCTGAATCCGCATACTTCTCCCCGATGAGCTTTGACTCACCATACCGGTTAACAGGGTCGGGTTGATCGGTCTCCCTGTAATTCCCCTTCAGTCCGTTGAATACGTAATCAGTGGATATATGGATGAGTTTTGATCCGGCTTTCCTGCATTCACCTGCCAGGGTCATCAACGCATATCCGTTCACATTCATGGCAAGGTCAGGTTTTGATTCGCACAGATCTACGTTGGTGATTCCTGAGGCATTGATCACAACATCAGGGTTTACTGACCCGATCACACCAGATACACTGGGGGGAGACGTCAGATCCAGTTTGAGCATTCCATTTTCTCCGGACGTTGAGGTGCCGGTACCCCCCAGCCGGTCCAGCAGATATCTGCCGACAAACCCGGATGCGCCCACAATGAGCAGATTCATAAACTTTCTTTCAACCTTTTGATATAGTAATCTCTACGTGAAACATAATGATTCACGGTGGCTTTCAAGCCTTCCTTGAAACTCATTTTAGGAGACCATCCTGTCTCTTTCCTGAAAGATGAGGAATCTATGGCGTAACGCACGTCGTGCCCAGGCCTGTCCTGGACGAATGTGATAAGATCCTCAGATTTGCCCAGTATCCTGAGCAGGAGCCTGACTGTCTCAAGATTGGACGATTCATTCTCCCCCCCAACGAGTGAAGTGGAACCAAAGTTTTTGGACTCCAGGATCAGTTCAAGAGCAGAACAGTGATCATCGACGTATATCCAGTCCCTTACCTGAGAACCATTTCCATATATTGGAATCTGTTCTCCCGAGATCGCTTTCAGTATGGTCTTTGGAATAAGCTTCTCAGGGTGCTGCATGGGACCATAATTGTTCGAGCAGTTGGAAATCGTTACAGGCAGGGCAAAGGTATTGTGATATGCCCTGACAAGAAAGTCAGCAGAAGCCTTGGAAGCGGAATAAGGGTTCCGCGGGTTGTAAGGAGAGGCATTGGTGAATTTTTCCTTTCCATCCAGAGGGAGGCTTCCATATACCTCGTCCGTGGAAACCTGGTGAAACCGAATCTTACGATCCTTCACTATCTGCAGGAGATTGTGCACTCCCACTATGTTTGATCTTATGAAGTCCGTTGAATCAGTTATGGATCTGTCAACATGAGATTCAGCAGCGAAATTGATAATTGCATCGGAGTTTTTCGTCACCCTTTCCACGAGAGGTCTGTCCCCAATATCGCCTTTAACGAAAACATAAGAATCTCCAGAACCGAATGAGGGGACAAAATTGGGATCTGCTGCATAGGTAAGGAAGTCCACATTTGTTATCTGATCCTTAGGGTGGCGTTTTAGCCAGTAGTTGATGAAATTGGAACCTATGAATCCGTTTCCACCCGTTACTAACAAGTTCATTATTCCCGTACCTCCAGGAGTTAAAAGTTGTTTTCGGCATTGTCGAGTGTCGGAAGCAGAGCATCCTTTGCTGATAACCGTGCATCCTTGAGTGGCCACTTAATGCCGATGGAAGGATCATTCCAGAGGATCCCGCCTTCGGATGCCCTGTGGTATTCCCTGGTGACTTTGTATTCCACCACTGTGTCATCCTCCAGGGCCTGGAATCCATGGGCAAAACCTTCCGGAATCCACAACATCTCTGCATTATCTCCAGACAGGATGGCATAAACATATTTTCCAAAGGTTTCACTGTGTTTTCTGATGTCAACAGCCACGTCAAAGATAGAACCGGAGATCACATGAACAAGTTTTCCCTGTGCATGCGGTAGAAGCTGGTAATGAAGCCCCCTTACAACACCCCTGGCGGAGCGTGATTCATTTGATTGAACCACCGAAATGTCTATTCCAAGTTCAAGAAGACTTGACCTTTTGAACGTCTCAAGAAACTGTCCGCGTTCATCTTTGAAGACGGTTGGCTTGATGATCAGCACATCTTCTATTTCAAGTGTCCTGGCCTCAAATGGCATAGCTTGACTGATACTACGAACGTTCTTAATTTATATGTGGTCTGTCGGTCATGGGGACTAATTTAGTTCAGGGCAGGTTGTACAGATCTCTGGTTCAAGAGAAAAACAGGAGTGATGGAGCTTTCGGCATTTGATTTCCGTCAAGGATTACAGAAGGCACTTCCCGACTGCAGGATTAGGTCGAGACCAAAGAACTGGAAATAAGTTTCCGCGCAAAATGAAAATATAAAAAAATTGCGTGAGCGGTTTTCCGCTCACGCGAGTGAAATAAGCTCGTAGACTACTGGGCTACCTATGCCCGTAACCTCATCATATCCTGGTCCGGCGTAGTAATACCCATTGTATCCAACGGTCTCGTCGTGGAATGCCTTATCGTAGTTTGAGCTAGAATACAGTGAGTACAGGACTGTGTGAACGTTCCCTCCGTTAAGAACAGAGAACCCGTCAATGGACTGGATGTCGGCAAATATTGCAGACCACTGCGGGGCAGCTGCACTAGTCCCGCCAACCTGGATCCATCCTGTTGAACCTTCATAGGTCGTGGTGTCATAGACCCATACGCCAGTGTTCGGGTTTGCATCATAAGACACATCAGGGCTGGCTCTGCCAGTTGCAGATATGCCTGCATTTACCTGATAAGCGGGTTCAGGGAAGTAAGTGCTTATGCCGCCTCCGGAACTGTTCCAGGCATATTCATATCCATAGGAGGCACCCGATGAAGTTGGGTTATTGAGAACCAGTGACGTTCCGCCAGCTGCTACAACTGCCGGATCCGCAGACGGATAGTCAACCGTGATTGAACTGGTACCGTCGGTGGCACCGTTATCTCCCGATGCTCCGACCTCGATCACACCATTTGAGGCTACGTAAGAGAAGATCGAATGGTACTGGGCAAGTTCTGCAGATGTGAGACTGCTCTCGGCTTCGCCCCATGACATGGAGATCACATTTGCATGGGTTGTGTTAAGGGCATAGTTCACGGCATCATTTATGAGATAAGTGTTCGATGCACTGGGGGTTTCGATCAGAACGATCTTTGCAGCAGGTGCCATTGCATGCGCCCACTCAACGTCAAGAGAAGTTTCCAGGGCCCAACCGGCGTTTCTGGATACCTTCCCAAATGGATGGACAATCTGCAGGTTGATTGCGGGAAGCCCAAAGGCACTGTCAAATGTACTAACATCGCTTGATATGCTGGGGCTCCCATAGGCATCTATGATCGCGATGGTTTCCCCAGTACCATAGTTAGGGTTATAGGCACCGTTGCTGGTGTACTGGTAACCCTGCCATATCTGTATGGGAATATAGCCTGGGTAGGTCGTTGGAGCAGATGATCCTCCTCCACCACCTCTGCCGCCGTGGGATAGTACGGTAAACAAAGGCACACCACTTGCCTCAGAGAGTTGCGTTGCTACATAGGATCCTGCGGGGATCAGTACTCCGCCGAATCCCATCACCATTCCAATGGCCACCAATAACACGACAAACTTGTTTGTCATTAAAAATGACTATGCGGTATTGCGTATTAATATATTTTGGTCTTTGAGCCGCTGACAAACCCCCTGAACTGATAACTCTGGGACATCTCCTGTCGAATGAGAAAGGGGACTCGTTGTGAAACCAATTCTATTTAATAATGGGGTGAAACCACAAACTCATTCACAGTTTGGATTCAATCTCTTCCTTCACTGCAAGGTATTGCTTGTTCTTTGGTTCAATTTTAATCGCTTTAAGGATGTCGTCGTGAGCGCGCTTGTAATCATCAAGCTGCATCAATGTCAGCGCCCTGAAGTAGTGTATGCTGGCATCAGAAACCTCTGCCCTAACAGCCTCGTCGAGATCCTGTATGGCCTCCGTGAAATTATTCATGAGATATTTTACAATGCCCCTGTTGCCAATTGCCTTTGCATATCCCGGATTGAGCGATACAGCCCTTTCCAGGTCTGAGAGGGCATCTTTCATGTTTCCGCTGGCCGTCTCCGCCATGCCCCTGTTATTGTATGCTTCCGAATTGTTTGGATCCAATTTTATCGCATTTGTGCAGTCGACAATGGTTTGCTTGAAATTTCCGAGTTCAAAGTCGCTGGCACCCTTCATCAGAAAACCCAGCGGGTCGTTCGGGGCCAGTTCGGTATAACGCGTGAAAAGCTCCAGTGACTCCTTCAATTCGCCAATTTTTTTGCTGAATTTACCAAATTCCATATAGAATTCTGCCTTGTTGGGCTCCATCTTTATGGCTCTCCTGAAGTCCCTGACAGCTTCTTTCTCCCTGCCTGTCTTTGCAAGCAGGTTAGCCCTCTCCAGATAGAGGCGTGGATCCGCTGCGTTGGTCTTAATCTGGCCGCTTATGGCATTGATCTTGTAGTCAACTTCTTCGCTCATAGCAGTTCTATGAGTTTACGATCACAAATGAGTTAAAATAATTATTGAATGGTTTTTGCCCGCTCAATGACAGGCAATGTCCAAATTTCTGAAAAGCATATTATTTATCAGATACCTATCAGTTTCAGCAGGGTCTTACTTTGTCAGGCACAGTGGCTGTAGAGAGTAGGCACATAATAGGTGCAGGAACGGCAAAGAGGATTCTGGATGCAGACGTGTTCTACATTATCCTCTATTACGCTATTTATGCCCTTGCTGTCGCATCGTTGTTCGTAACACTAGGTGGAGATGCACCTTTGCCATTCCAGCCCATTGATACCACCCCCAACTGGGCTTCCTGGTTTGATATCTACATAACATTTCCCGTTATGTCCGGATTCTGCCTTTATGCGTTCAGAGGTACAGCGATGCGAAGACTGGCATTTCCCATGGCTCTTTTCTTCCCCATCTATCTTATCGGGTACTCTTACCTGAATGTCTTCTCCTACTCTTACATCCCGCTGCTGTATGCCGGTGTGTTCAGCAGCAGTCTGATAGTCCCGGTTATTCTCCTTTTCCTGGTTCCCGCCTTACCCCTTGCCGGGAGCCTTATCACCATGGACTCCTTCAGGCACGGTTGCAGACCTGAGACCAGATTCAGCGGCAGGATGTACTTCATCATTATGCTGGCTGCTGCCTTCACGCTCTCTGCAGTCGAGATAATTCTCAGGTACATGCAGAGCTCCTCCATGTACGTCAATCTCTCTGACGTTGGCTACACCATGCAGGCCGGGGGGACGATGCTGTTACATGGAGGTAATCCCTATGTCAGCCCCCTCCCACCATGGAATGGTCTCATGTCTCTGGCAGCAGGGCCGCTCACCTTCGTCTTCACCGCTCCCATGGGAGTCTTTCCCGTCGTCCTTGCAGCGCATCTGAGCACGCTTATATTCACCATACTCCTTGCGCTTGGCCTTTACTATCTGGTCGGAGCGGTCTTACCGGATTACAGGGTGGCAGCCACGGCATTCTTTTTCTCTCTTCCCATCATGGTTTACGAATTCATGGCGGTCCCCATAATTCACTTCATGGTAGCTGCCTGCATTGTCTGGAGCCTGTACTTCTTTGTCTCCGGAAGAAAAGCCGTTGCCTCATTCATTGCCCTCATTGGCACCGGAGTGATGCTGATACCTGCCGCACTTATGGTTCCTTACATATGGCAGACCAGGGGGCGCGAAAGGCTTTACGTTTCACTCATTTTTTTTGTTCCTCTCGCAGTTGCCCTATACTTCGGCAGGAGCCTCTTTAATCTCCTGAACATCGATGGATACCTCTCCCTGTCCGGCCTCATCGGCTTCTACTATGGATTCGTCATCTCGCAGGGTCTAGCTGATGCATTGAGGTGGATCCCGGTTTCCGTCTTTCTGGTGTGGTTTTTCTACGCCTCCGCCAGATCACATAATGGCTTCCAGGTGCTGCGTACTTCTGCCATATTCTACCTTATGCTCCCTTTCATGTTTGGAGACTTTGGAGCGTTTTATTATATATGGGAATATGTTTTAGTCTTGCCGGCATTTTTAAGCTATGCGGGTGCAGGGATGAAAAATGGTTCCGGAAGATCATGATATAGCTGCAGATGAGAGCCAGAGTGAACCCAATGACAATTTTGACCTGAAGGTACTTGTTGCGGTAATAATTGTAGCAGTTATTCTTGCCGCCGCCTTCTTTGCCTCAGAGACCGGGTTCAACGGTGGACCTGTGTCCAACCCGTTCTCCGGTACTGGTCCGGCTGTTTCCATAGTGCCGACGCCTGGCGTTGTCGGTATTGGATCGCCTGTCGCGCTTGAGGCGTACCTCACAGGTTATCAGCCCAGTGCAACGGTCTCGGTAGCCGTTACAGTGTACGGGCCCTATGGAACTAATCTGCTTTCATCCAGTACAAAGAGTTTCACTACCGACTCTTCAGGTGCCGGAAGTGCACTGTTCAGCTATCCTTCCAGTTTCCCGTCGGGATCCACCAGCAATACGGGAATATATACGGTATCCGCTTCCTTTACAGGGGTCTATGCAATAGGAACGGCGCAGACTTCCTTCACCGTATTCAATATAAGAACCACCAATACTCCCGAGGTCACCATTTCGCCTGCGCATGATTCCGCTGGGGCCACTGTGGCATTTAATGGAATGTATTTTGCGCCAAACTCCAATATCACCTTAAAGGATGGTTCCACGGTCATATCGACTTCACCATCCAGCATTAAGACGAGCGCCAATGGCTCATTCAGTGGCAAATTTACCGTGCAGCTTCCCAGCGGAAAAAGCCAGATTACGGTCTCGGATCAGGCGGGCAACTCTGTCAACGTGCCATTCTACAACGAGCCATATTCCAGCAGCGGTGCCCTTGTGCAGACCTCAATTGCCACCTACGTTCAGTCAGGAGACGTATATGCCGATCTGCAGGGCCCAAACGTTGTGCTCACAGTGAGCGGATCTAACGCAGTCACGAACACTCCGGTCACCGTTACCGCATCCATACAGAACAGCATGTCGCAGGCCATAGGGGTAAATCCTCCCGCAACCCCGGTGGCATTCTATGACGTCATCATTTCCGGAATTAGTTCGGGAACGGCCACTGTAACTATCACAAACAGTTCCATTATCACAAGCAGCGCAGTCGGAGGCCTGTATTACTGGACCGGTCAGCAGTGGACGTCTGCGACCAACGTGACGGTGAGTGGATCTACGCTCTCAGGCCAGATACCGGTCAGCGCACTTACCGGTACCGAGCTGGTGCTTGTCCCTCCTCCACCCCCAACTTTTTCCTTCACCAGTTACCTTTTCATTGCACTGCTTGTCGTTATTGTGATCGTTGTAGCCATCGCTGCCGTGGTCGTTAGGAGAAGAAGAGGCGGGAAGTCTGGTGGCGGAAAATCCAAAGGAAAACAGCAGATAGAGAGAATGACAGTGTCAAGGGTGGGGAAGAAATAGCCCCAACCACCTTTTCCATTTAATTCGAATTCTTTATCTAAAATGATGCGCTAAACTTTAAATGGTGGTTCACATCATTTCCGGAAACTGACCGCGATGACGGAGAAAGACAGAGCCATTACAGGGACATTCTATCAATTTTTAGCCGTTTCTTCTTCATTCATAGTCGGCTCCGCTTTTTACATATATCTCTCCAAGTTCTACAGCACCACCTACGTGGGGTACGTTGCTATTTTCATTGCAATTGCAGGTATTTTCAACAGCGTGTTTTCCCTTGGCCTTTCCCAGGCCTCACAGCATTTCATTTCATTCTACATGGCAAGACAGCAGTACGAGAAGATCAGGTCATTTCTCAGGAAGGGGGTTTACTACGCCATGCTCATGTCAGTGCTGGCGATGCTCTCCATGCTTGCCCTTGCGCCCATCCTCTCGTCCATGTTCCTGCATACCAGTGCTGACGTTAACACCGTAAGGATCCTGGGCGTTTATGTGTTCTTCCTTCTTTTCTCCTCCATCCTGTCAGGCATGACCCTGGGACTCCAGAAATTCAAGGCTGGCGGAAAGGTGGGGATGGCCACTGCACTTGTGGCTTACACCCTTGCGGGTTTACTTCTCTACCTGAATGGCAGCCAGACATGGATAATCATAGGCTGGAGCATAGGGTACGCCTTTGGGACTGCCGCCTATGCAATTGTCATATGGAACGAAGCGGTGAAATTCGACTGCAAGCGTGAGTTTGTGGATTTCAGGCCCGTGATTCAGTATTCTTCCCCCATTCTGTTCTCAAGCATTGTGGGTCTCAGCGCTGTATACCTTGACCGTTTTGTGGTGGCATACTTCATATCCATCTCAACACTGGGAGTATACAACTTCGCCCTGCTCATAACCTCAACGCTTGGGCTTTTTGTGAGCCCGCTCTACAACGTCATGATGCCCAAGCTCTCCGAACTGTTCTCGCTCAATGATTCGGATGGCATCAGGAACGGCATAAAGATCTCGTCCAATTTCATATCGTTTTTTTACGTTCCGGCTGCTCTTGGCGCCTCTGCCCTTGCTCCAAGGATACTGCTCCTGCTCACCAACGGGGAGTATCTTCCCGCCACGCTGCCCCTGATGATTCTACTCGTCATCTCTGCCATATTCATCACACAGGGAGTATTTGTCCAATCCATATCTGCGGTAAGGAAGACTCCTGTCTTCGTCATATCTGCCACTGCGACCCTGATTTCCAATGTTGGGCTGTCCTTCTTTCTTATCCCCATATACGGTATTGTCGGAGCCGCAATAGCCAATTCTTCCGTTACGGTGGTGTCCTTCTTCATTCTGTTCGCCGTGTTGAGATCGCAGGGGCTGTCTAACTTTGACGTTGTAACGGTGGGAAAGATATGGATCGCTTCGGGCTCCATGTTTGCCGTTGTTTATGCTCTCTCATACGTTTTCCCGACCGCATACATATTCCTCTTCCTTCTGATTGCACTAGGAGCGTTGCTTTACTTTGTCCTGGTCAAGATCATAAGAGTGGTTAAGCCCGAGGACAAGGCATGGCTCCTTACCGCAGCTCAAGGCAGTTCCGGTTATTTTCACAGGCTCCTGAACCTTTTGCTGTGATTGGGGTTCGATCCTGGCCTGTTAAGTACAAACGGAATAATAGGAGGCGGGAATATGACGTAACATGACAGAGACAGACTCGTTCATATCGAGCATCATAAGGGCCGTAGAGGGGACTAAGAGCACAGCTGAGATTTCTTTCGAGGGAATGAGGATAAAATTGCCGGGTGTCAATTCATACATCGAGATAACCGGCAAGGTAACATTCACAGCAAGGCCGGTGCATGAGAAATCCAGGGATTAATCAGAGCCAGGACAGCCACGTGCTTCTCTTCGGAAAGATAACTGTAAGGGTTGACCATAGACCCGCAGCCAGCATCGAATTCCGCGGGCATGAGTCACAGGTGTCAGTTGATGACGGCATGATGCGTGCTGCATTTCGCCACCCCCGGTTCATGCCAGAAGCAGTTTCCGTTGCAGATCATCTATCGGGTATCCTGACCCGCTTCGGCATGCGGATGGATATCCAGGGTTCACACGGGATATTGGTCGGTTTGGGAACGGGAAGGCATTCCATCCTTGGAGGGTTTGTTCTCAATTACCGTGCATTCTTGCGACTGGAAAGGAAGCATGGGTAAGACAAATTCCACGCGTGGAATCCGGGGAAGCTCTCCCACCTCCCAATGTGCCGGCCTGATTGCCACCATTGAATTACTCCTGAATAGCGTCTTGTTTGGGGTCGTGCGTTATAAGTTGTGCCTGCAAACGCGCCCTTAATGTGGGTGGAACAGAACAGCAGGAGAATTCGGATTTTATAAGGTCTCTGGAAAGGTTTAAAAAGAGAAGTTTTGATACGTACCCTGTGTATCGGAAGGTACAGGTTCTTGTAATTGTTCTGGTGGTGTTCATGGCATGGGCACTCTACTCATCCATGGTTTCCAGCCCCAACCCCCAGATCAGCGGAACCTCAAGGTCAGGAATAACCGGCGGCCTTGGAAACGGTCTTGGCACCGGTTTTGGATCCGGGGGGCTGGGTTCCGGCACAGGCAGTGGATTCACCTTCCCCAACCTGAATTTCGGGTTTGGATCCATATCATGGCCAAGCTCCCCTCTGACATTCCACCTTCCAAGCTTTTTCCTCAATCTCTCGTTTTTGAATTTTTTCCTCCACCTTTTTAATTTCCACTTCGTTCCACACAGCTCAGGTGCATCCGGCCAGTCAGGTGCAAACAACAGCACGTCTCCCAACGGAGGTGGGGGAGGTGGTGCAGGAAATGCCTTCCGCATCATAGTCTCCATTGAAACTGTATACATCCTCCTTGCAGGGGTTTTTGTTGCCGTGATCCTCATCATGGTCACCCAGATGGTCAGAACCAGAAAGGAGGCCAACAGGCAGGATGAACCTGACAGGGAATCTGAAGTTGAACCTCCCGGTCCCGGTGCCCATGGGCGAATAAGTGGCCAGGCAAACAGCCTCAACTACAATTTCACGGAACAGATTGTCCCCTTCTATGCGTGGCACAAGGACAGGAAGCTGCTGGATTTTGGTATTCCAGGAGACCTTCCGCTCACATGGAGCACCGATCTCGATCTGGCTGTCTCGTCAGCGCCCGGTAGTTCCCTGCTCATGGATAATACACCGGTGGAAAGCCCGAAAGGTTCGGAATCCATGGTACGGCTCAAGAACCTGTGTACGCCTTTCTACTCGACCAGCGGTGCGGCCTCAGACCTGAAGGTGGTCAGGGGAGTCTCGTGCGGTGAAGACATTGTAAGGCTGTTCCGTCTCAATATGGTCAATGAGCGTGACTACGCTTACAACATGACCCCCAGGGAGATTGCGATGGCAATGCATAACACCGACAGAACATCTGACCTGAAGAGCCTGCTGAACATCTCCAGTGCATTTTCACGTGTCTTTTATGGAAAGAAGGATGCCAGCATGTCAACCTACCAGGATTTCCTGAGGAACCTCAGCAAGGCCATCCATGATGCAAGGGTATTCACCTGTGGAGGTAGCTGATTGCCTTCCAGGATCGCTGCCATCATTGTTCCACGCACGCACCGCGCCTTCTACATATCCACCGCTGCATCAGCCATTGCCTTTGTCCTCAGCCTTTTCCTGTCCATCCTGTTCATTGCCTTCTCAGCCCTTGCATCTGGACTCCTGACGGGAATCCTCTCTCTTGCATGGAGAAAGCAGACCTCTACCAGACCCGGAATCGTGTCTGCCATGGACTCGCTCCTCACTCCACCCATCTATACCGCGTTCCTTTTTGCGCTGCTGGATTTGAGCTTCTATGTCTTCTCCACGCCCCTTGCCTTCATCATAATGGAGGTGTCCTCTGTTTTCGTCATGCTCTCGGTTCTCTCTGTCAGGTACTCGACCAGGCTCTACGGGGATTCCAGTTACGTTGCAGCCAATTACCTGCGCAAGTCGTCTGGGTACATGTTTCTCCTTGCCATAGCTGTTTTCCTGTTTCTTGACTTCTATACCGCTTTTCTTGCAGCACCCCTGTTAATGTATGCGTTATCCGTGCTTCTTGGTGAGACCGGTGGCATCATCAGTGAGACAAACGCACTCAATCTGAAATCCTTCGGCATATATCTCAAGGAGAACCAGAGGCGCATGGGGAATTTCTTCATTCTTCTGGGGATTGTGATCGATATCCTTCTGATCCCCAAGCCGGGAATATACAATGATTATATCCTTGGCTTCTTCCTCTTTCTTGGAGCGGTATTCGCCATAAGATCGGCCTACAGTTCATACAAGATCTCTATCCTGCTCATGGAACTGGCCAGGGAGGAGCCATTCGGGAAGCACGTATACTATCCGAAGAGCGTCAGGGATGAGAGCATAGATTTCCTCATAGGAGATGCCAGGGAGTTTCTGGTGGAAGGGAACAACAACGGGCTGGTCATGAGTCTGGCCTACATACTCACCAAGTATGGATACGAGTTCCAGAAGATAAAGCAGATACTCGATGGAATATCTGCCTATAAGAAACCGGAAATAGTCTATTCAAGAGGAGATATCACCAGGGATATCGCCAGGAAGGAAATGGAGAGAAGGAGAATTCTGCTGGACAGTGCAATGCGATCAATCGCAGGAGAATGAAAGGATGGAATCAGAAAAAACGGGGATAGAATATTACTCAGAGATAGTCAGTGAGAGCCTCAATGAGATATCGAAGTACTATGTGGGTCAGCGCGGTAATCTGGAGATCATGATGTCTGCAATCATAAACTCAGGGCACATTCTAATAAATGATTTCCCCGGCATCGGCAAGACCTTCATCTCAAAGCTGATTTCACACACGCTCGGCATCAGCTTTTCAAGGATCCAGTTTACGCCTGACCTGCTTCCCGGTGACATAACCGGTACCAGGGTCTGGAAGCCTAACAGGGGTGATTTCGAGACCATCAGGGGCCCCATCTTTGCCAACCTCATTCTCGCTGATGAAATCAACAGGGCTCCGCCCAAGACACAGTCAGCATTGCTCGAGGCCATGGAGGAAAAGCACGTGACCATAGAGGGTGAGACCATCAAGCTTGAGGAGCCTTTCATCGTGCTGGCTACAGAGAACCCTGTGGAATTCGAGGGTACATATCCGCTGCCGGAAGCTGAACTGGACAGGTTCATGGTCAAGCTGTCCCTTGGTTATCCCGATGATCTGGAACTCCTCAAGAGAAGGCTCAACTGGAAGGAGGAGGACCCCAGCGGAGAGGCCAAGGTCATACTGGATGGCAAGACCCTTTCCGATCTCCGGAACTTCATGGAGTCCGGGATCACCGTGAGCGACGAGGTCCTGTCATACGTAAGCTCCTTTTCACAGATTAGGGAGGACAAACGGGTGCTGGCCGGGCCAAGCCCCAGGGGGCTCATCTCCCTCATGAGACTATCCCGCGGGCTGGCAGTCATGGAAGGCAGGGATTTTGTTACTCCGGATGACGTGAAGAGAGGAGTCCCATATGCATTGCCCCACAGGCTGATACTGAGGCCGGAGATAATCATAGAGCGGGTTGACGAAGCCTCCATCGTAGCGGAGTACCTGAACAAGATACCGGTGCCAAAGTAATTTATGATTAAGGAATGGGCAAGGACCCTTCTGGTATCCGTGTTCATTGTCGGTGTGATAGCAGTCACCGCGTTCCTCTCATCATCCTTCGCCCTGCTCATCGCCGTCATATTCCCCATGATCCTCCTCATAACACTTAGGCCGGAAGGGTCAAACCCTTCGGTGAGCGTGACCTGCGACACAGAACTTATCAGGACGGAAGTGAGGAAGGAATTTGATATCAACTTCAACCTTGACCTCAGGGGCCCCCCTGGAATATTTGTCCTGGAATTTCCATATTCATCACACTGCTCCGTAACCACTGGTTCCAATGTCCATGTGGTTTTCTGCAACGGTTCTGAAACGCACAGGAAGGTGACCTACGGGGTCTACTTCCTGAGACGCGGCACCTATCCCTTCGCGTCCGTGCGGTACAAGTTCTATCCGGTCAGCGGCAGCGTCAAGATACTGGAGGGAGACGTGCCCATCGGCCTTACTGTGGAGGTTGCACCCATTGTCAGAACCATGCAGGTGAGGCTTGTCAACCTCCGCACTGAAAAGGCGCTTCCACGATCCATAAGGAGCGTCATCGGGCCTGCCAGCGACGAGTTTGAATCCATAAGGCAGTACCAGCCCGGGGACCCTTACAGGAACATCAACTGGAAGGCGACCGCAAGGTCCGCATCTGCGGGTAACATAATGGTCAACAGGTATTACAGCGAGGGTTACGAATCCACGATGGTACTCATGGACGCCGGTTTCTTCGTGCAGCAGGGCAGTTCTGATGAGAATGCCTTTGAATATTCGGTCTCATATGCCCTTTCCCTCTCCAAGGTCCTTCTGGACTACAACCAGGAGGTAGGGATTAGCCTCGCAAACCCTACTTCCAGGGGAACCCAGTACGTGCTTCCCTTCTCAACGGACCCCCTTCAGTTCGCCAGGCAGCTCAGGTTTTTCACCTCATCCATGGGTGAGCAGTGGCACCAGGTGGACTATGGGCTGGATCATGATGCCATAGTGGCCATCAAGAAACATTATCCCTACGTGATCGTCACCACCTCCCTGTCCCGTCTGAACTATGCCAAGGTCGTTGCCCTCGAACGCAGCCTGAGCCCCATTTCCAAGAAGGTCATTGTCGTGGACATACTGACATTCGGCCTTGCTGCCAGGGTTGCAGGACTGCGCCCGGGAAGGACATACATGGAAAACATAGTGCTCGAGTCAAAGAAGACCATCCATACCAGGGTGGCAGCATACGGTCGGCTCATTGTATGGGAGCCTGTATCGGAAAGCATCGGAGACATCGTTTACAGGACGCTGAGGGAGATGAGGATGTGACGGACTGGCAGCTGGGGAGATACATGCCCGCCATCCTGATGTCTGTTCCGACATTCACGGCCATCTATCTGTACCAGTCCACTGTGGCTAATCTTGTTGCCGCGGTATCCTTCGCACTGGTGGTATTCTCATCCATAGACCCTGCACGGAGGCAGACCTATCCATCTCTCAGGTACCTCTCGATTGGACCAATCCTTGTGCTTTTTATATTCTCCAGAGGTATTATCGGTGGATTCGTGCTCATCTTCCCCTACCTTACGCTGGGCGACAGCGTCATCCTTGCACTCTCCGTATTCATATGGGAAATCGGCCTGTATTACTCCCAGCTCCAGCAGACCACGCTCGTAATGAGAAACAAACTCATTGACAATGGTTACGTTGCAGACGAGGTGGAGTCTGAGCTCATGGGATTGGGTAAATACTTCTCAAGAAACCTCAAGCTGTCTCTCCTGGTATCGGTGCTTGCGTTTGCGGCAATCTACGTGGTGCCAAAAATCAGCGCAGAGATCCTGGTGCTGCTCATCATGTTCCTGGTCTCCTATCTGGTGCTCTCCAGGTATGTGATACGGGACGTCCCGAAATTTTGATCCCACTCAATAATTTATATTCACAGGGATTACACGTCCATGAGCATATTCAAAGACGGTCTACTGAAGGACAGGCATGTTCTCATCACGGGCGCAGGATCGGGTATAGGGAGAGGCATGGCTATGGCATTCTCCTCACTTGGGGCGCATGTTTCCATCGTTGGAAGAAGGGAGGAAAAGCTCGCGGAAACCGCGCACATGATCGAGGAAACGGGAAATAAATGCCTTTTCAGAAAATGCGACGTGCGCAACCTTGATGAGGTAAGGGCAGCCATATCATACTTTAAGGATGCACTGGGTGAGCCCAACGTTCTGGTGAACAACGCTGCCGGTAACTTCATAAGCAGGACGGAAGACCTTTCCTTCAATGCCTTCAGGGCCGTGATGGACATAGTCATGCAGGGGACGCTCCATTTCACCATGGAACTGGGGAAATCATGGATTTCCGGCCGTAACAGCGGCACCATACTGAACATAGTGGCAGGATATGCCGAAAGCGGCTCCGGATACGTTGTCCCATCTGCCATTGCAAAGGCAGGCGTGCTTTCCCTGACCCGGTCCCTGGCTGCAGAATGGGGTAAGTACGGCATCAGAAGCATTGCCATATCGCCTGGACTGGTTCCAACAGAGGGATCAATCACGAGGCTCGCTCCCACCGAGGAACTTCAGAAAGCCATGTTGAACAGAATTCCGCTGAAGCGCTACTGCACTCCTGAAGAAATTGCGGATCTTGCATCCTTCCTCATCAGCGATGCAGCTTCCTTTATCAACGGGGATGTCGTGACAATGGATGGAGGGGAACGACAGTGGCTGTCCGGACAGTTCAACTTTCTCGATGCCCTGGCGCCTGAGCACTGGGATCTAATAAGATCCATGCGAAGGGGATGACCCATGGCGAGTTTCTGATGGCTGCCTGACATGAAATGGTTGTGAAGAGATGATCCCGGGATGTACCATTCCGGCAATGGTAATGTTTGCCATTACCCGTATAATTTTGATCAGGGTGCTGTTTCCTTAAGTAAGAACTGACGGGAAAACGGTCTACTACGACCAGATGACCTTCAGGGTAAAGATCCACAGGCGCCTGCACAAATGATTGGGTTTGAGTTGACTTCACTCCCCGGGATGAAAATAAATGCGGTAGCGTGTCCACCATGAGCAAGAAATATCGAGCTTCAGGGAACGTCGATCAGGCAGGCGGACAATTTCTCCTCGCTGCTCAATAGGCCTGCATCCTGGAATGGTCGCGGTTTCTGTAACCGTGATGCCTTTCCCTTGAGTTGCGTGAATTCCCCGTCCTGTTGTTTCGCTTTGCATATCCACGAACCCTGTCCTTACCTGAACTAACCCTCAGATCTGCAGGGTCACTGCGCCTGGTTTCAGGGTCTCCACCCTTCAACTGGACTTTTTCGATCTTTATATTTACGGAGTCCTCTATATTGTGAATATGCCTTATCTCCTCTGGCGTGACTATGGAAAACGCCTTCCCGTCAGCCCCCATCCTTGCAGACCTTCCAACCCGGTGGACATAAATATATGGTTCCTCCGGGATGTCAAAGTTGATTATGTCTGAGATACCGCCTATGTCGAGCCCCCTGGCCGCAACATTAGTGGCAACGAGGAACTGTGCATTTTTCCTGAAATCCTGGAGATTTTTCTCTCTCTGGGACTGCCTTATGTTGCCGTGTATCAAGGCTACCCTGAAACCCTGATCGACCAGCACATTGTAGAGCAGGTCGGCATTCCTCTTTGTAGCGGAGAATATGATTGATTTAGTCAGGTTGTTTTCGGCAATGTAATTTAGCATGGTCTCTATTTTATGAGCCCTTGAAGAAACCGTATAACTGTGTGATATGGTATCGACTGTGAGTTCATCGTTTGAGCCTACTTCTATAAAATCAGCATTCCTCATGTATTTTTTTGAAAGCCCTAGTATCTTTGCCGGCATTGTAGCAGAGAATAGCATCACCTGCTTCTCCCTTGGCATCCTGGAAATGATGAATTCCACATCATCCATGAAACCAAGGTCCAGCATTAAATCGGCCTCATCGAGAACCAGGAATTTTGCCTTTGAAAGCCTGAGCTCCTTTCTCTCCATAAGATCTATCAATCTTCCCGGAGTGCCAATGACTATTGCGGGATTTCTTCTCAGGGCGTCTATCTGAACGTTTATTGAAGCGCCCCCATAAACCAGAGCCACGGACGCTTTAGTGCCTCCCAGCAGGCTGTGTGCCACGTGGGATACCTGTATTGCGAGTTCCCTTGTTGGTACCACTATCAGGGCTGAGACGGCCCCTCCATGTTCCAACATCTGTATTATAGGAACGAGGAAGGCTCCGGTTTTCCCGGTACCTGTCTTGGACCTCACTATGACGTCTCTTCCGTTCATCGCGATGGGAATCGTCTTTTGCTGCACTTCTGTTGGCTCATCAAAATTTATATTCTTGAGAGACTGTAATAACTCCTTCTTAAGGTTATACTGTTCAAAACTTGCCATTGTATCTCACTTGTAAACAAAAACTTGAATCTGTTTATCCATGCCTTTATTTGACAGTATATGGCATCATTGTATTTAACCGGCACAAGCATGCAAACATTCGGTAGTGTCCTAATTTATGTGTCTTAATCTCGCATAAAAAAGATCATCCCAGGACCACAGGGATTCCGTCAGGTTTTCAAGCATTGCCGATGATGTGCCTCTCCTGAATTCGCTCATGAAATTC
>JAKAAY010000024.1 GCA_021802055.1 Thermoplasmata archaeon | reverse complement strand
ATGTTACAGAAACTTCGTACCCTCTCTTATTATTTGCCCCATAATGGGACTCCATACAAACGCCACGAGAGTTGCCAGAAGCATGAATAAATAATGTACCCATTTAGACGTGAAAAGCATTATCCAGGGTGAGGATGCAGGGAAAGGGGTTCTGTTTGTGGTTGTGACCATTGCGGTGTAAAAGAAAACACTTATGAACGATATGCCCATTGAAAACTGGATGATCAGTGTTGCTGCCAGCACAGATACTGTAAAAATCAGCAGTGATATCAAGACCCTGTCTGAAATGGGCGAGAGGGGATGTTTCCTGTTTAGCAGGTCTCTGGCTCTTATCCTTTCCGCCATGATGTGAGTATGGAATAAAAGTTAGATTAAGCTGATCAGAAAGAGTTAAGCAACAGCAGTGATGAGGGCATACAGATCCCTGGAATCCTTCCACACATTAGTTT
The DNA here is from genome assembly GCA_021802055.1 of Thermoplasmata archaeon. Taxonomy (GTDB): domain Archaea; phylum Thermoplasmatota; class Thermoplasmata; order Thermoplasmatales; family Thermoplasmataceae; genus JAKAFX01. The sequence goes on along the minus strand of JAKAAY010000024.1, from coordinate 20,170 downwards.
CACTGAACCCTGCCTCTCTGAGCATTGCTTCCAGTTCACTGATTGAAAATTTATAGGAATTTTCCGTATGGATGGACTCTGGGACATAAGTGTCTCTATCCGTTCACAAGCATCAGGTTGTGAAGCAGCCCCTTGCAGAATCCCGAGGTTTCAATACGGTCTTTCCTCCTCTGGAATATCATGTGCCCCGTTGTTCTCTTGTCCGCAGAGAATCCGGATTCAGAGTTGCTTCTCCTGAAGTATCCCCTCAGGTACGCAGCGGGATCATTCATGAATCTTAGAATGATCTCCCTCCATCTCCTAGATCCTCTTATTCTGGAATTCTTCCGGGGTATGATGAATATTTTTGTGTTTTCAGAGAAGTCATCAAGGATGCTCTGTCCCGAGTAATATCTGTCTAATCGGACACTTTCAATATCAATCCTAAGGCTGGCGATTATATCGAGAGCCTTCCTGTATGCGTCCTTCTCCGATTTCAAGGATACGGCATAGCCGATCTACATCCTTGTATTCAGATCCATTAAGGCGAAGGAGTAGACGAACTGCCCTTTCTTAACGGATTCTCCATGTTTTTCCCTCATTGATCTGTAATGCTTTGTCACTGTTAATGAATAGCCTGTACCGTCACCCACAGCATCACATTTCCCGATCTCCTTTTTCCTCAAAGTCTCAATGAAGAGGTTGTTCAGTATCATGATCACAAGGGGATCGGAATACAATCTTTCAACAGTCTTGTATGAGATCGTTCTTTCAATTCCAAACAGCGGGCAACTCATACGCCATTCTGCGGTTGCTGAGCTTCATTATCTCCTTTACGAGGATGATGAATGCTTTCTCTTTAGCATCCAGCAGCGATGGCCTGCCGAATTCATTTATGGCAATGGAGGATGCATGATCGATCGTGGATCTGAGTTCCATTGACATTCCAAGAAGCCTTTTCCTGTAAGTTGCTTCATATTCTTTTGAATCCGTGATCATCGGCACTGAGAATTTCTCCCTGTATTCCTGTATCAGTGCATTGATGTTATCCCTGAATGTTTCGTATTCAGACTGTGTGATCACACCTCTTGATCCGATGGAAATATATAAGTATATCTATGGATATACAGTATAAGTGACAGACAGGGAGATAAACATAAAGGATCAGATCCTGACAATAAGGGAAAACGTAGAAACTGTGTATGAGAAAACAGTGACACCATTCGGAAATTCTGGAAAGGTGGATGTTGCCAAGAAATATATCGGAAAGAGAGTCTATGTTATAGTGCTAAAGGAATGACTACTTTTGTCCCAGAGTCTGTAAAACATAGAAAATAAGGGGAAAATTTAAAATATATTATGCAAAAGTGCCAGAGTTAGGGCTTAATTACAAATGAAAGAGAGGATATTTTGAACTGTGGTATTGTCTGCGACATCTGAATCAGCCACCAGCTCAGGGCCCGTGAAACGCAGTGCTGCGGTCCAAGGCACTTGCATGAGATTTCTAGGACGCGTTCATATGGACTATGTCCTGAATCAGGGAGTGAATTACCTCCTCGACTATTCTGAGCGGTTCAAGGTGTCCTGTAAGAAACTCCCTGCCTGCGTCTGTAATTTCATATTCCCTGATCTCCCTGCCGCGCACAATGGCCCGGCTCTCCCCCTTTACCAGCTTTCTCCTTTCCAGGTTCTTGAGCAGGGTGTATATGGCTCCGTCAGGCATTTCTCTCTTCAGTTCAGTCTCTATCTCTTTCTGAAGAGCGTATCCGTGCTGCGGTTTCTCCAGCAGATGTCTCAGGATGAGCAGGCTGATCACGCCTCTCAAGACCTTTTCCTGGATCAGCATGGAACTTGCAGTGGTTGGGTATAGATAATAATTTATGGGTTAATGACTTACCTATTCACATGAACTGTACGGAAATTATAGACGGGATTTTATCTTCAGGAACCGCAGTTTCGTCTGACCCGGTGGTGTGAAACATTTGGGCCTCTCGGGAGAGTCCGGTGTGATGCGTTCTGAAGGGTCTCTGAAGAGCCGGAGCTACCTGCCGCTTGTTGCGACCTCCATTGGCCACTTTACCAATGACGGTACCCTTTTCCTGGTGCCTGTGATCATTGATCTCGTTGCATCCCTGTATGGCACAGGAACTCTGGTAGTAACCACTTCACTGGTACTCTTTTATCTGTCAACAGCCATAAGCGCAAACCTCCTGGGACCCATAATCGACAGGAGGCGCCTTCAGGCCGTCACAATGGTCTTTGGAATAATCATACTCTCCTCCGGGCTCATAATGTATTCTGTCGCCGTCAGGGGAGTGATGGTGCCAGTCTTCATGATCCTCTCCTCTGTTACGGCTGGAGTCGGCGCCTCCTTCTACCACCCCACAGGCTCTTCCATACTTCAGTCGTACTACAGAGGTGGCAAGCTTGGCAGGTACCTGGGAATAAACGGCTCTGCCGGAAGCCTTGGAAGAGCCATATATCCTTCACTTCTATTTCTGGTAGGCGTCCTGCTAGTTTCCAACTCATCGAGCATAATATTTTTTGGTCTCCTTGGCATTTTTCTGTCCGTTTTCATGTTCCTGGGTATCAGGAAATATGAAGATGGAGATGGTTCCATTTCATCTGATCCCGGCAAGGTCCTCGGGAAAAGCAGTGAGACGGGAACCGGTCGCTCTCCCACCGTCGGGAGGGGTGTAATCCTGCTTGCTGTTGTATCGCTCTTCAGAACCATGACCTTTTTCGGAATAGTTTCCTGGATACCTGAATACCTGACTTTCAGCAGGGGAGTGGGCACTTCAATTCTGCTTGGCTACACCATGACTCTCATGTTTTCCGGTGGAATTGTTGGACAGCTGGTGATTGGAAGGTTTGTCGAGAACCACGACAAGCGTTCTGCACTCGTGGCGACGACGCTCATTTCTGCAGGACTCATGTTCCTTTACCTGATCTCTTCCAGCTGGTTATCACTCGTAATGCTTGGGTTGTTTGGCTTCTTCAACTTCAGTGCGTTCCCCATTTTCATGTCCATGATATCAGACTACGTTCCCAGAGGTTCAACCACTTCCAGCAATGCACTTGTCTGGAACCTTGGCGGCACTGGAGGGCAGGCAATCGGGCCACTTGTGGTTGCCCTGCTCATTGGAGGGGAATATAATGGGCTTTCCTTTGCATTTGAGGTCTTGCTCCTGCTTGCGGTCCTGTCAGTAGTAATTGTGTTAGTACTTCCTAAACCGCCCAGAACATCAAGAGCGCAAATCTTCGGGTAATGCCCATGATAAGTGATTAACTGGCCAAGTGCGATACAATGCGGACCGGAAGAGCAGGTTTTTTGCCATTTGCTGTTCAGTTCGCCCAACGGTTCCATAATTGTGTGCAAAGTATGAAGATTTGCGGGGCCATCACATAGCTGAATACAGATGGTTCTATCTGTCAACAGGATTTACAACGCGGACTGCCTCGAGTTTATGGAACATGCCCCAGATTCACTGTTTGACGTAATTGTCACGAGCCCTCCCTATAACATTGGAAAGAATTACGGCCCATACATCGATAGCAGGAGGAAAGAAGAATATCTTGAATGGCTTGGATCTGTTGCAAAGCGTTCGAAGCGCATTCTGAAGGGGAATGGATCTTTCTTCCTGAACATGGGGGCGAAACCCAGCGATCCCATGGTACCCTTTGAGGCTGCCGCCCGATTTGCTGAGACCTATTCGCTTCAGAATGTCATTCACTGGATCAAGCACATATCTATCCCGAACCAGCATTCCGAGCCAGGAGGAGGAGCTCGTGGTTATACATCCCATGGCCACTTCAAGCCGGTGAACTCTGAGTTTTATCTCAGCCAGGCCCATGAATACGTTTTTCACTTCACCGGGGAAGGAAGAACCAGGATAGATAAAATGGCCATTGGGGTGCCTTACCAGGACAAGAGCAACGTAAAAAGGTGGAGCAGGAAGTCCGACCTCAGGGACAGGGGAAATGTCTGGTTTGTGCCTTATCAAACCTCGGTTGGTAAATACCTCAACCCGAAGCTTCACCCCGCTGAGTTTCCCCCGGAACTTCCAGCCCTGTGCATCAAACTTCATGGCGTGAGGCCAGACATGCTCGTGTATGATCCATTCATGGGTATAGGCAGCACGGCATTGGCATGCTCCGAACTGGGCGTTCAATACGTCGGCACTGAGGTGAATCCCCAGTATATCCAGATTGCGATGAAAAGGCTTGAAGAACATGGCGTTTTCCCTGGTAAGGACGGCATACGTGATGGGGAGCATGACTCTGGTAGCAATGAATAAACTGCATGATCACCGGAAACTGGCGTGCGGAAGTTCTTTATGACCGGTCAAGGGATCAGGTTCAATGGAAGAAAAGGCGCTAAAGCCCGTTGGTGTGGTTGGATCCGGCGTTATGGGGCATGGAATTGCCATGACCCTTGCGAAATACGGATTTCAGACCGTTATGTATGACATATCAGAGGATCTCCTGAAGAGAGCTATGGAAAACATATCTTCCGGAAGATTCGGCCTCCAGAAACTTGTGGATAAGGGATCGATTACTGCCAGTGACAGGACTGAAATCATGGGGAGGATCAGGACCACCACATCGCTCAGGGATCTCGCTGGATGCAGCCTTGTGATTGAGGCTGCTCCGGAAAACAGGGATCTCAAAGGCAAAATATTCTCCGAACTTGACTCTCTGTGCGATAGGGAGACTATACTGGCCAGCAACACCTCAGGAATCATGATAAGCGATCTGGCATCCTTCACAAAGAGGGGTGACCGGTTTGTGGGGATGCACTGGTTCAACCCACCCCAGGTAATGAAGCTCGTCGAGGTGGTAAGAGGGCCTGAGACAGCCCAGCGTACGCTTGATTTCATCAATGACCTGTCCAGAAAATTGGAAAAGATGCCTGTTGTAGTTAATGATGCTCCCGGTTTCTTCACCACGCGCTTCATAAATGCATGGCTGATGGAGGCCTACCGGATATTTGAGCAGGGGGTTGCAGGAATAGCGGAGATAGATGAGATGTCAAGACTTGCTTTCGGATTCCCCATGGGCCCATTCGAGCTCTCCGACCTCATAGGGCTTGACACCATGCTCCATGTCGCCGACTATATGTTTGATGAGACAAAGAACCCATCATACTCCCCTCCCACCACCCTTAAGAAGCTGGTCCTCTCAGGATACCTTGGAAAAAAGACAGGGAGCAAGGGAGGATGGTATGACTATTACTCGGTTCAGGGAAAAGATCGCTGAAAACCCCGGTTCATGGGATTTATCCCGGGGTCACCTTCCCTGGAAAAGGCGGTTGAGCACGGAGTGTGCGTGGGTCCATGAAGGCACATTCTGAAGGGCGACGGTGAGGCCATGCAGATTGCCGGTGGCCGCAGCTGCCACACCTATTCCCGTTGCAACCCCCAGTGAAACCAGGACAGCCTTGGCCACCACCAGTCCTGTTATCGTCATATTCAATTCATATCTTCTGATTTATTAGGATTTCTGGTACATCGTATCAATCGGATCACAGATGGTGGGTTATAAAGCAGTCGGAATAACAGGCCTCACACCACGGACCTTGCTTGGCTGTCAGGCATGTTCATCCATGAGTTTTCTCAATTTCATGTGATGGTTTCTGATGCAGCCTTGTTGGTTTTCAATCCTTACCATGGACGCTGGAGATCCAGGCAGATCTTTACCCATTCACCGGAGATTTGTGATCTGAAGGGGGGGAGGGGTGTATTTCCTATGGAACCATTTTTGGTCTTGATACCACTGCCTTCATCATTTTTCCCCTGATCTCAATGTCCACCTTTTTGCCTTTGGAAGAATGGTTCCTGGAAATGTATCCAAGCGCAATTCCCTTTCCAAGAACTGGTGAGAATGTACCGCTCGTCACCTCTCCAACCTGAGACCCATCGGAGAATATACGGGACCCGGTCCTTGGTATACCTCTCTCCTCCAGAATGAACCCCCTGAATATGTTGTCGCTCTTTCTTCTCTCCATGGCACCTTTACCGATGAAATCTCCCTGATTAGTCATTATGAACGAAATGGAGGCTTCAACCGGATCGCGGTCTCTGTTGAAATCCTGGCCTGAAAGAAGAAAGCCTTTCTCCATCCTCAAAGTGTCTCTTGCCCCAAGCCCACATGGACCTGAACCAATCACGGCGAGTTCCTTGATAAGTTGCCTCCATATTCCGACAGCCTCGGTGTTTGGTATAATAAATTCCACTCCTCTCTCTCCAGTATATCCCGTCGCGGAAATTATTCCTCTGCTGTCACCAGTGATATTATTAGTTGAATTTATCCTGAAGAAGCTAAATTTAAAACTGTCAGGCAGACCAATGTTCATCTTCCTCAGCACTTCAGGTGTTTCCGGTCCCTGCAATGCAATGCATGAGATCTGATCCGAGAGATCCTTCAGAGTGCATCTGAAGTTCTCCCTGTGTTTAACCATCCAGTTCATCACAGTGTCTTTGGTTGCTGCATTGGGTACGACGAGTAACTTTTGCCCCTCTATTATATATACAATAACATCATCAATCATGCATCCATTATCATCCAGAAATGCTGAATAAGCAGCTTCTCCCATATTCATTGTACTGATGGATGTTGGAAGCATGTGTTCCAGAAACGCAACTGCATCAGGACCTTCAACCAATATGTCACCCATGTGTGACACGTCAAATATACCGGCTTTTGTCCTGACATTCATGTGTTCTTTCATTATGGATGAGTATTCTATGGGCATCTCCCAACCATGGAAATCAACCATCTTGGCCCCGGCACTTACATGTTCCTCATACAGTGTAGTTCTCATCATATCAGATCAGCCACATACCATTCCCGTTTTGCAATGGAAACGTACCCCCGTCTCCCTATCATGTCCATGAAATAGTCATGAATTCTTGCATCTTTGGTCAGTTCCGGGTGGAATGTAAGCCCCAGAACATTGTTGTCTCTAATCATGACGGGGAGGCCATTGTACTTAGCCATTACCGTCACGTTACTTCCCACAGATTCTATTATTGGCGCCCTTATGAAAACGGCATCGAACCTTCCGATACCATCAATATCAAGAGATTCTATGAACGATTCGCCCTGTCTTCCGTAAGCATTTCTCCTGATCTTTGCATCGATGAGGTTCAGAGATCTGACCCGGTCTGAGGGATTATCTCTCGATATGAGGATCAGGCCGGCACAGGTACCCATTACCGGCATGCCGCTTCTGACCCTTTCTGCAACTGCATCAAAAAGGCTGTATTCCTTAAGCAGCCTGAAAATCGTTGTGCTCTCTCCACCAGGTATTATCAGGCCGGCAACGGACATAAGCGACTCCCGGCTCTTCACCAGCACGACCTCAATATCCCTCTTGTACTGTCTCTTCATGGAGGCCAGGATTTCGGCATGTTCTGATACGTCTCCCTGGTAGCCTATTATCCCTATCCTCACGGTAAGGCTATATTAAGAACGGAAATAAGGATTACCATAATGGATGAACCCGGTGAGACCAAGGACCCAAGGTATCACAGCAGAAAGGCTGGCGTTTATGAATCGGCAGGGGACCTCAAGAGAGCCATCGCAGAGATGGGGAAGGCCATTGAGGGAAATCCCGGTTTGATGAGTTACAGGGAGCAGATGATCAGGCTCCTCGAGAAACAGGGCGACAACCAGGAGATCGTGATACAGTGCGATGAGGTTATACGGATAAGGCCAAGGGATGCCGACTTCAGGCTGAAGAAGATTGAAGCTCTGCGGAGGATGCAGAAACTCAATGAGGCACTGGGCATCTATGATGAAATTACGTCCATTTACCCCCATGACCCAACATACTCATTCCTCCGCGCATCATTTCTGTGGGAGCATGAGCAGTTCGGACAGGCCCTGAGGGAAATCGGGCGAGCCATTTCTCTGGACCCGGAAAACCCTCAGTATTACAGAACCAGGGCTGAAATCCTGCTTGATACTGAGGACCTGGAGGCGGCATATGCAGACTATGAGAAGTCACTGGAACTGTCCAGAACGGACGTTGACACGGTATTTCACATGGCCCAGATCAGGGAGGTCCAGGGACGGAAGGAGGAGGCACTGGATCTTTACAGGAGAATTGTGGATCTGAGGCCTCATCAGCTGTACTCCTACCAGTGCCTATGCGACTTCTATATGTCTGAGGGGAACTATAGCGGAGCCATAGAAGCATACAACAGGATGACTCTTTTGGACCCCGAGAAAGCCAATCTGTATCTTGAGCGTGGATCGCTGTACGATGATCTGGACATGACCGAACTTGCGGTGACAGACTATGAAAAGTATCTCACGCTGGAACCATCTGATCACGGAGCGATGGAGAAGCTGGCACTGTTGAAAAGAAGGATTAACCATGGATGAAAAGTGCGTTTGTATTGCCAGTGTTTAAGTATGCTCAATTAATGGGGCGGAACGTATCGCCCGATTTCTCTTTCGGTTTCACTGCCTGCAGTCCGGACAGGCTCTTGTAACGGAAATCTGTTTTTCAGGGAAACATTCCCTGGCTTTTTCCCTCCAGCACACCCTGGCACGCATATGTGTGGAGTGTGAAACTCGTGAACCAGGCGGAAGGAATTGAGGATTTTGTCCATATGGACAGATTCGACAGATCCTATGCCAACAAGGTCATGCTGATCCTGGCCGGCCTTGTTATGACCGTCATGTATGTGGAGGGGATGCTGACGCCCTCCCTTCCCAGCATTGCAGGGGATTTCAACGTTTCAGCCTCGCAGGCCAGCCTCATCCTTGCGATGTACATGGTGGGCGGAGTGGCCGCAACGCCAACCCTTGGAAAGCTGGGCGATCTCTATGGAAAGAAACGCGTGATGATAATCACCATTGGCGTTTACGCAGCTGCAGTGTCAGTGACAGGATTCTCACCCACTTTCGAATTCATGATAATATCCAGGACCATACAGGGAGTGGGCATGGCAGTCATGCCTCTGGGGATGGCCCTGGTGAGGGAGGAGTTTCCAAGGGAGCTCATACCCAGGGCTCAGGCTGTCATCAGCGCAATGTTTGGAGCCGGATTTGCCATAAGCCTGCCGCTCGGGTCACTGGTTTCCAACGACTACGGCTGGAGATGGACCTACCACAGTGCCATCCCCGTGGTGGTAATCCTTCTTGTCATATCTCTGGTTGTAATCAAGGAGTCCAGGTTCAGGAAGCCGGAAGTGAAAATCGATCTCGTGGGTGCAAGCCTTCTTGCTGCAGCGCTCTCACTGATCATTCTGGCCCTTTCGGAGGGTCAGTACTGGGGCTGGACATCGCTCAGTACCATTTCCTTCGGGGCCGCCGGGTTCGTCCTGTTCATTCCGCTGGTCCTTTACGAACTCAGATACACCAGAAGGGGAGGGGAGGCTATACTCAACTTCAGGCTGCTTGCCATCAGAAACGTGATGGTGGCAAACATAGCGCTGACAGCAGCCGGCGCGGGCATGTTCCTGTCCATGTTCGCACTGGTTTACCGCTTCACGTACCAGTTCCAGGACAGCATATGGACAACGGGAGTCTCCCTGGTCCCATTCGCCCTCGGGACCATAATATTCGGTCCGCTTGCAGGAGTCCTTGTGACCCGCATGGGAATCAAGCCGCTCTCCATCGCAGGGGCCATGGTAGCAGCATTCGGATTTTTCATGCAGGCCACTCTTCCGGGATACGACGGCGTGCTGATTTTTGAATTTGTCTGCGGAGGCGGGCTCTCACTCATCAACGCCACGGTCATCAACCTCATAGTCCTGACGGTGAACCCAAGAGACATGGGGCTGGCCACTGCAATGAACGGCACCTTCAGGTCACTGGGCAGCAGCATCGGGGCACCAGTGGCGGGCTCCATAATCGCCACTTATACCACCACCATCTTCGCAACAGGCCCCGGAGGCACTCTCATTCCGGCCATTATTCCCGCCAGCACAGCGTTCTACTACAGCTTTATCATAGCTGCCCTGGTTTTTGTGGCAACTGCGGTCATAATGCCCTTCAGCCGGGAGATCCTGGGAAGGGGGAGAAAGCCTGCGGTGGAATTTCCCAAGGGGAGCCGTGCAAACGCTTCAACAGGCTCAGAATAGGCTATTTCCGCGGCACACGGATCATAAGTTTTTTAAAAGAAGACCTGTTGAAGGGAAATGGACTTTTGGGCCTACCTGCTGAGACGCTCTCTGGCGGCCATCCCCACCCTCATAGGTGTGCTGCTTGTCCTATTTGTTATCTTCACATACATGGGGAACTCCGCTGCATATTCTACCCACATCCCAGCAGAGAATGGATCGTTTGGATCCTTCGCGATTGCATTCTTTACATTCATCTATGATGTGCTCACAGGTAACTGGGGTGTGATCTACACATCCCCCAAGTCTTCTGCCCCTTACAGCGGGTCTGTTTCCGGAGCCATTGGGCTGTTCTTTCCATTCACGCTACAGGTCGTGCTGATAAGCGTCCCCATTGCACTTATGATCTCATTTCCCCTTGGCCGGTATCTGGGAACACACTATCACGGTAAATTCTCCAGCGTTTTGAGGGGAGGGGTCATAGCGGGATATGTCACTCCTGCCTACGCAGTGGGACTTCTGTTGCAGACCATATTCGGAAAAGACATCCTGACGGGAGACCCGCTTGGTGTTCTCCCATACTATGGATGGCTTTCCCAGAGCCTGCTTGCGTCTTCGGCACAGACATGGCTCATCAACAACGGACAGATCGCACCCCGGCCCACACACCTGATCCTGCTTGACAGCCTGATCCACGGGGACCTCCCGGTTTTCTGGAGTGCAGTGGATCACCTCATACTGCCGATAATCACGCTGGTTGTGGGAATGGTGGGCGTTGTCACCATGATGCTTGAATCCGGGTACGCTGAAAATATGGGGCTAGAGTACGTGAGGAGTGCCAGGGCCCGTGGAACACCGGAGCGCAGGATTGTTTTCAATCATGTGAGGAGAAATGCAATACTTCCGCCGCTGGTATCTGCCAGCATAATGGTGGCTTACCTGCTCAGCAACATAGTGATGATGGAATATGTGTTCTCCTATCCCGGCATAGGTTACTTCCTCATAGAGACCATGACCATAGGACAGTACTATCCAGCCATAGTGATAATCTTCCTGTTCGCGATCATAATGATCATCTCCAGTATAGCCGTGGACGCCATCTACTTCCTGAAGAACCCGCTTGTCAGGTACTGAGCCCACTCAGAACCTGGTTCGGGGGTCAAGAGTCTCCCTGAGTCCCGTGGAAAGCGAGATCAGGCTCAGCACAAGGATCATGAGGAATATGATGGGAAATATCACAATCCACCAGTCTCCCTGGAAGAGAAGAATGGCGGAATTCACGGGTATGTATGGTACCCCCAGGGGGTTATGCGGGCCATAAAGGGCGCCCGCACCGGGAAAAGCTGCGATTAGGCTTCCCAGTTCCGGGTAGGGTGCAAGCCCCGTAAACTGCTGGTAGAAGATGTAATCGATCGCAGAAAGGACAACGATGACAGTCGTCAGGTCCAGGGAAAAGCGTACCATTACAGGAGACAGGGCATTTGGTATCACATGCTTGAAAATTATCCTGAACCTGGATGCTCCCGCAGCCCTGGAAGCCTCGATGTACTGCCGGTTCCTGATGTCCAGGGTCATGTTCCTGGCAATGAGGGCATAATATGACCAGAGTACGAAGATCATCCCGACCACTATCCCGGCAATGGTGAATTCCAGCATGATTCCGAAGATCATCACGGATATGATAAGGGGGAAGCTGGAGACGATGCCCGCGACAGTCACCATCCCCATTTCAGTCTTCCTGGAAATATAGGTGCTGAGAACCCCGACCACCGTTCCTATGGCTGCGCTGAGTCCAGCAATGGGGACTGCAAACGCAAGATCGACGGTAATGGATGCCAGGATTGCAGGCAGGATGGGAATGGCATAGGTGGTGGTGCCGAAAACGTACCTCCATCCGTCGGATAGGGTAGGCGGAGTCGGCGCAGTATTGAGGTTATGATAGACATTGGTGAAGGAAGCGATGCTGAAGGCGTTGTTTACGCCCATGTATTCCGGATAGACCAGGTTGAGGATCGAAACTCCCACAAAGAACAGCATCACCGCGCCACCCATTCGGGCAGAGCGGTTGCGCAGCAGCACTGAAATCAGGTGGGAGGCAGTTGATCTGCTTTTAGGCAATCTGAGCATCATCTGAAGCAGGGTAACAAAACTCAGCATCCTATTTCAATGTTTTTTGAGAGTCCATTATCCAGGGGGGTGCAATACTGCAGTAAGACCATGGAAGGACTAGTAGGACCTGGCAAAGTTGACCATGTGCTTGGCCGGCTTTCCGCAGTATATGCACTTCTTCCCGGATGCCAGTGACTGGATCTCAGGAGGCATATTCGAAGTCTTCCCTCCCGTCTCCTCTTTCACCTTTGCCTCGCAGTCAGGCGATCCGCACCATGGGGACTGAACGAATCCCGAACCGACCCGTTTCTTGAACTCATCATAGCTCTCCACGGGGAATATGTGCGAGTTGAGAAAATTCAGGGCCTTCGCATATAGGTTCTCATGTATGGAATCAAGGAGTGCGGCAACTTCACCGGCCAGTGCGTCAAAGGACACCGACACCTTCTGTCCCGTGTCCCTTCTCACCAGCACCACGGAGCTCGACTGCAGCTCCCGCCTCCCGATCTCGGCCCGGATGGGGACGCCCTTCATCTCCCACTGGTTGTACTTCCAGCCCGGCGAGTACTCCTCGCGGTCGTCCAGGTATGCTCTGACAGTCCCCCTGAGAGCATTCATCGCCCTGTTTGAGTAATCAAGGACCGAATCCCTGCTTGATTTGTTGTATATGGGCACGATCACCGCCTGAATCCTGGCAAGTTTTGGCGGGATCACCAGGCCCTTATCATCGCTGTGTGTGGCAACCATCACGCCGATCTCCCTGGTGGAAATGGCGTAAGTGTTCTGGTACGCATAGTCGCTGTTTCCATTCCTGTCCAGGAACTTGATCTCAAAGGCCCTGGAAAAGTTCTGGCCATCACTGTGGTGGTCGGGGCCCTGGATCACACGCCCGTCAGGCATGACATGCTCGATGCTGTATGTGGCCATGGCGCCAGCGAATTTCTCGCTGTCGGTCTTGCGTCCCAAAATGCCCGGAAGAGCCAGGTATTCCCTGAGCACTTTCTGATAGATTCCAAGTATGACGGCCCTCTCAGCTTCGGCCTCCTCCAGCGTTGCAAATGCACTGTGTCCCTCGTTCCACAGGAACTCCCTGCTGCGCAGGAACGGCGTCGGGTGCTTGAACTCCCACCTCACCACGCTGTTCCAGATGTTGAGCTGCATGGGCAGATCCCTCCATGAGCGTATCCATTTTGCAAAGCTGTCGTACATTATGGTCTCTGAAGTGGGCCGTATTGCAAGCCTTTCACTGAGTTCGGATTTGCCTGCCTGGGTTACCCAGGCAACCTCGGGAGAGAAACCCTCGACATGCTCCTTCTCCTTCATAAGGAGCCTCTCGGGTATCAGCAGGGGAAAGTACGTATTCTGAATGCCCGCTTCCTTGAACAGCCTGTCGGTGGCTGTCTGTATGGACTCCCATACAAAGTAGGAGTCCGGGCGGTATACCAGCATACCAGAAACGGAGCTGTAGTCAACAAACTCCGAATTTACAAGAATCTGCGTATACCATTCACTGAAATCCTCAGATTTCTTTGCCGTGAGCATGAACTTTTCCCTTTCGTCTTCCATTGCCTTTCCCGACCGAAGGCTCAGTGCCTTCACGGAGCCTAAGGGAAGTCTCAACCATAAATATTCTGTTTAGAACTATGGCCGCGATAACACGATAGATCACTTCCAAAGCATCTCCGTTGTTCCACACCAATCTTCAGCGCTTTTTGTATTCCCAAAATGGTCCTGCAAAAAAGACCCGTTCAGAGACTGCGTATTTTACACAACCAAGCAAAAATAACAATCAAGCTGCATAACCATCCTTTGCCGCCATGGGCTTAGAACATAGCCGGATAGCCCATCCAACATATTTCGTAAAAGGTATTTAGCTCATGATCCATGAAGTATGCATGGTTTTGTATGCCAGAGACGTGATGAAAGCATACACCAGGACCTTCAGCGAAAAAATGAATGCCCTCGAGGCAGCAAAAGTCATGATGAGCGACGGCGTAGGGTTCCTCATAATTGTCGACGGCAGCGGTAAGCCATCGGGCATAGTGACTGAATGGGACTACCTCCACAAGGTCGTTGCGGAGCAGAGGGAGGCATCATCCCTGAAACTGTCCGACATCATGACCGCGGGCGTCATCGGAGTCGAGGGGAAGACGCCCACGGATCAGGTAACAGAAATCATGTTCAAGCACTCCATCCGCAGGGTCCCCGTGTTCGAACAGGGCAAGCTGGTGGGCGTGATAACCTCCCGCGACATCATCCGCATCTTCAGGGAATACATGGACAATCTCTCCAGGATAATATCGCGTTTCAGCAGTTTGTGAAGACAGGATGTCAAGGGGAGATGGGGTAATAGTAGCTTCATCGCTTGGTTCCTTTCTGGCTGTAGTGAACACAACATCCCTCCTGATAGCGATACCCACCATTCTTGTTGACCTCCATACAAACTTTCTGGTTGTGCTATGGATAATCATCGCTTATTCAATTGCGCTCACGGTGCTTTCCCCGGTTTTTGGAAAGTACTCGGATATGGTGGGACGCAAGAAGATGTACGTTACCGGGTACCTGGTGTTCTTCGTGGGGTCTCTCGCGGCAGGCCTTTCACCCACGGCATATTTTCTCGTGGCCGCCAGGATCGTTCAGGGCATTGCCGCCGCTCTGCTTTTCTCAAACTCTCTCGCCATCCTCACGGACACCTTCAGGTCAGTGGATCTTCAGAGGGCAATCGGAATCAACACCGCCGTGGTGGGGCTTGGGATGGCCATAGGGCCCCTTGTGGGCGGGCTTCTAACAGAGATCACCTGGAGGGCCATCTTCTATTTCAATGCCCCCCTCGCCCTGGCAGGCTACTTTGTGGCTGCCCGCAGCATTGAACCCATATCGAAGGAGTCTTCAGGGCATGGCTTTGATTCACACGGCGCAATCGTGTTCTCCGTCTTCCTGGTATCAACGGTGATCTCACTGACACTTGGTCCTTTCCTGGGCTGGTCCAGCATTATTACGGAGGTCCTCATCGCCCTGGCCTTCGTTTCCCTGGCTGCCTTTGTGGTTGTTGAACGCAGGTCGGGGGACCCCATGCTCGATCCGGGCATGTTTAGGAACCGGAGGTTTTCCGGGGCCATCTTTTCATCTCTCCTCAATGCGGTCTCCAGGTCACTGCTTATCTTCATACTCATCCTTTATCTGCAGGGTCCTGTGGGGTTCACTCCCCTCTATTCCGGCCTGCTCATGACACCATACGCAGCGTTCATGGGAGTTACCAGTTTCTACAGCTCCAGGCTGATGAAACGCTTTTCAGAACAGGCACTGCAGTCGGCCGGACTGCTGCTCATCACAGCGGCCTCTTTCCTTCTGGCTGCCACAGCGAGTCACTACGACTATCTGGTTCTGGGGGTGCTCATGTCTGTTGCGGGAGCAGGGATAGGCCTCTTTTCGACCCCAAACAGCGCCGTGATAATGACCTCCGTTAATCCGGGTGAACGTGGAGTCGCCGCTTCAAACAGGACACTGTTCATGAACATGGGCTCCGTTTCGGGAATGACGCTGGTCTTCACCATCCTCGCCAGTTACGTTCCTGTGAGCGTCATAGGAGCGGTCTTTCTGGGCACGGTGACCGGAGCAGGCAGGGTCAGCACGGACGGCTTTGTAACGGGACTGGCCGCGTCATATGTGCTTGCGGGCCTCTCCTCACTGGTGCCGCTCATGCTTGTGGCTTTTTCACGGAGCCGCAGGAAGAGCTCCAGAGTCTCAGAGGCCGCATGATCTCAGGACCTTATGCACCTGAAGGGGAACCATGACAGACCCCGATGACAAGACCAAATCATATGCATATGCCGGGCAGTGGACATGCGTTGCCTGCCGGGGGATCTGGAAGACTTGCCTGCTCTAATCTATTTATAGCATCATCCGTTCTTTACTCATGGCTGGTTTAAAAGTAAAGGAGGAGGAGACCCAGATCAGGGACTCTTCCGGCACGGATATCAAGACTTTCATTGCGAGGCCAGACGACAAGGGAAAGCACCCTGCAGTCATAGTGGTACATGAGATATGGGGGCTTGAGAACAACATAAGGAGCATAGCCAGAAGACTTGCCCAGGAAGGATTTGTTGCCTATGCACCACACCTCTTTTCCGGCGAGGGACCCTACATGAACCCGGAGACCATTGAACAGGCAATGCGGGTATTCTGGACGATGCCCCGGGATAAGATGAATGATGAGAAGGCTGTGGCCGAGGTCATGGCAAAGATGACCGAAGACCAGAGAAACGTTGTCCAGAAGATATTCTTCAACAGGAAGGAGATTGAGAGGAAGGCCGTGTCAAAACTCTCAGACATCATGGGGGTGATGAACAAGGACCCGGCCGTAAATACAGGCCATATCGGGGCAACGGGGTTCTGCTTCGGCGGCGGCCTTGTATTCCAATTTTCCACACAGTCTGACGTGAAGGGAACGGTGGTTTTCTATGGCGCAAATCCAGATCCAGTGCAGGCAGTGGAAAATATCAAGGCTCCCGTGCTTGCTCTTTACGGAGGAGAGGATAAAAACATCAACGGCAAGATCCCTGAAATGACGGAACAGGTGGTCAAGTTCGGCAAGGACTTTCACATGAAAATCTACAGAAACGCCATGCATGCTTTCTTCAACGACACCCGGCCGACCTATAACAGAGAAGCCGCAGACGATGCATGGAAGCTTGCGCTCGACTTTTTCAGGAAGAACCTGGGCGAGTGAATGGAACCTTCAGAAGAGAATGGCAGGGGAAGCAGGGAAGATCTGTTGCTACAGTGTTTCATGAATTGGGCCGAGACGCTGGACAAACTGGATCGACGCAAGAGCTGAATCTTTTATCGGCTGGATCAGCCGATGGCAATGCAGAAATTTATGGAAATGTATCATTGCGGACTCAGTCCTCTTCACCGTCATCCAGCTTGAGGTTGAACCAGAAGAATGCCCGCGGGGGCAGGGTGAAGAAGTAGGGCCTGTCCGAGATCTGCGGGAACTTAGCATCGGTGATGGCCTCTATGGGCCTTAACCCCCTGAACCTGGACAGATCCAGTTCAACGTAGGTCGGCTTGCGGGAAAGATTGAAGATGCACAGCATGCCGGAATTCTCCAGCCTCCTCATGTATGCAAGGACCTTCTTGTTCCTGTGCTCCAGAAACTCCATGCTGCCATGGCCAAAAACGTCGGAGAACTTCTTCCTGACCCTGATCATCTTTTTGACCCAGTTGAGAAGCGATGTGGGTAGCCTTGACTCCGACTCCACGTTTATATTTTCATAATGGAAGTTTGGATTTATCACCACGGGAAGGTAAAGCTGCTCACTGTCTGCCCTGGAAAAGCCAGCATTCCGGTCATAGGACCACTGCATGGGCGTCCTGACCCCGTTCCTGTCCCCCAGGAATATGTTGTCTCCCATTCCCAGCTCATCACCGTAGTAGAGGATTGGCGTACCTGGAAGAGAAAATAACAGTCCATGGAGAAGTTCAATGGTGGGCCTGTCATTGTCCACCATAGGGGCAAGCCTGCGCCTGATACCCAGGTTCAGCCTCATCTTTGGGTTGCCAGCGTACGCCTGGAACATAATGTCCCTCTCCTCGTCTGTCACCAAGGCCAGGGTGAGTTCGTCATGGTTCCGGAGAAATATGCCCCAGTCACAGGTTTTGGGTATTGGAAGCGTCTGGTCAACTATGTTGATTATGGGTGCCGACGACTCCGACGCCAGCCCCAGGTAAATCCTTGGCATGAGCGGGAAGTTGAAGACCATGTGGAACTCGTCTTCGTTCCCGAAATAGCGCTTCGCCTCATTTGGCCATTCGTTGGCCTCAGCGAGCAATATGGCGCCGGGAAACTCCCGGTCGATGATATTTCTCAACTCCTTGAAGTATGCATGAGTCTCGTCCAGGTTCTCGCAGTTTGTGCCCTCCCGCTCGAAAAGATATGGGGCCGCATCACAGCGGAAACCATCGAGCCCCATCGAAAGCCAGTACCTGACCACCCTCTTCATCTCCTCCCGGACCTCCGGGTTATCGTAGTTCAGGTCCGGCTGATGGCTGTAGAACCTGTGCCAGTAGTACTGCCTGGAAACCGGCTCCCATGCCCAGTTGGAAATCTCCACGTCCCTGAAGATAATCGGAGCCGCAGGGTAACCCTGGTCGTCATCCGACCAGACGAACCAGCCTCTCTTGCTGCTTTCTTTCGAAGATTTAGCCTCTTTGAACCATGGGTGCTGGTCTGAAACATGGTTGAGGACCAGGTCAGCAATGACCCTGATGTTTTTGGAATGTGCCGCCCTGATAAATTCCTTGAAGTCATCTATGGTGCCGTATTGCGGAAGGATGCCGTAGTAGTCCGAAATGTCATAACCATCGTCCTTCAGCGGAGACTGGTAGAAAGGAAGAAGCCATATGCAGTCCACTCCCAGGTCCTTGAGATATTCAAGCTTCATCGTAAGGCCGCGAAAGTCTCCAATTCCGTCCCCATCAGAATCATAAAAAGACTTGACATGCAGCTCGTAAAAAACCGCATCCCTGTACCAAATGGGGTCAGAGCTGAGTGGCATTATGGCAACCTCTTGACAAACTGCCTTATGAAGAATGTGGGACAACTGATCATGGAGGCCGCGTCCAAGCCTGACGGGCCTGCAGATCCGCAACGGCGGTCAGGCAATCCAACGCCCATGTTGCTGCCAGAACTTCTGTCACGCCAAAGTTCGGGAAGGAGACAATGACCTAATTCCATCAGATTCTAGAAGTGGATCGGTGGGATTGGATAAGGTTTTTGTCAGGATGAAAAAGTCAGGAGTTAATCGGTTCATTCTGTCACCGGTCAGCCGGTTGATTGCCCTGCAGTACATGTGCCTGCGGAATGCCCTGAATTTCCATGGGCATCCAGAAAGTGATAAACGATTATATATCCCGCAATCATAGTGGGCAGCCAACCAAACGCACTGACCTGGTGAACATTCACGGGACAGATGCACTAGTACGGGGTGCAATATTGAAGAGAAGTTCAAGAGACTGGAAAAAGCGCGGCAACATGCGCTGGAAATGGAGAAAGAAACGCATCAGGAGACTGAAGAGAGCCAGAAAGGCCAACAAGACCTGAGCATTGGTACTGCACCGTTTCTTCTTTCGTGATCATGGTTGTGCAGAATTCTTTAAATCCGTAGTGTTTATAAGACAAGCATCAATAAATGGGCATGCCAAAGAAGGTACTGATAATAGTTTCCTCGGGAGAGGAGAACAAGGAGAAAGCCATGATCGGAATGAGACTGGCCATAGGTCTCAAGAAGAACAAGATCAGCGAGGAAGTCGGTATGCTGTTCTTTGGCCCCAGTGAGAGACTCGTAGCGGGCGACGACTCTGACATAAACAATCTTCTGAAGGAAGCTGCGGACAACGGCATTAACCCTTTTGCCTGTTCGGGGATAGCAAACAGGGACGACATCTCGGTGAAGCTCGCAAGCAAAAACATCTCTCTGGAAGGGGCTTCAAAGACCATAGGGCGATACCTTGAGAGCGGGTTTGTCCCCATAACGTTTTGAAATAGTGGCTGAACCGATTTAAAGGTCTTTTGACCGGTTGTCCGAGGAGGTTGCAAGACATCTCCCACCGGTCAATTTCATTTCCGCTTGCCATCTTGAAGCCGGGAGAACGCGCATGTTAACGGGCATGCTAACTGGGCCGCTAAAGGCAGGATTAAATATTAAGTAACATTGCTCAACAACCTGCGGAAAGCAGGAAAAGCCTAGGGAGCATGGGGTAGTCAGGCATCCTAACGGGCTCCAGTCAGGTTTTGATTAGCTACAGGTCAGCTGATTTCATGATGAGTGACTGGAACTATGAACCAGGAAGAGACCCGTAGATCTGGGTTCAAATCCCAGTGCTCCCATCACTAACGAATACCTTGACCTCCGTCTCCAAAGTTATGATTTTTCCTTTCATACTGCGGCTACCTCCTCACTCCGAAAAAAACCATGCTCCCGCTCCCTGGCATAAAGGTTATA
>JAKAAY010000041.1 GCA_021802055.1 Thermoplasmata archaeon | reverse complement strand
CAGGTCTGTGCATCCTATGAACTGGCCATGGAGCGGATTTATTTAAATGGGACAGCAGTTCAGGAACAAACTCAGGTGCATGTTCAGACGCCCGCTCTCCACTTCAATTCTTCATGGTCTTTGAAACCATCCCTTTAAATATTATCAAATAATATGGAAGCAAGCTAATACAGCATTTCCAAAGTGAACAGACAGATGGCAAAGATCGGAATAATCGGAGGTAGTGGATTATACAGCCTCCTCAAAGATGGCAGATCAGTAGATGTGAAGACTCCACATGGCTTACCTTCTGAGAAACCAGAAATTGGGAAGATCAACGGGGTAGAGGTTGCCTTTATTCCCAGGCATGGAAGAAAGCATCAGTATCCGCCTCACAAGGTGAATTACAAGGCCAACATAGAGGCTTTTGTTTCACTGGGAGTAGAAAGGGTACTTACACTCAATGCAGTGGGCTCCCTGAAGGAGGATCTTAAGCCTGGGGAGATAGTATTTCCTGATCAGTTCATAGACTTTACAAGGCGAAGAGACCTTACCTTTTATGACGGACCAGAGGTATACCACATTTCCGCAGCAGATCCTTTCTGCGAGGACATGAACCGGATAGCATACAGCGCAGCCGGGAAATTGGGGTTCAAATCCCATAACTCCGGAACCTATGTGTGCGTGGAAGGTCCGAGATTCTCTACAAGAGCAGAGTCCAGAATGTTCAGGACTTATGCGGACATCATAGGCATGACTCTTGTGCCTGAGATTAATCTTTCTCTGGAAAAGGGACTTTGCTACTCAACCATAGCCACCATAACAGACTATGATGTTTGGGCTGAAACCCCGGTTGATGCCTCGGAGGTAATGAGGATCATGAAAGAGAACGAGGAGAAAGTTTCAAGACTCGTATACGAGATTTTGCCAGACATTGCAAGGGAGCGCAAATGCTCCTGCAAGAACAGACTTGAAAATGCCAAAGCTTGAGGAAATAAAATGAAAGTAAAATTTTTAGGCGGTGCCGAGGAAGTCGGCAGACTAGCAGTAAGAATAGAAGAGAAAGACACCTCAGTCATGGTGGATTACGGAATCATACCGGATAAGCCACCGAAATACCCGCTTCCACCAGAGCAGGTGAACGGGCTTTTCCTTACACATGCACATCTGGATCACTGTGGGGCGATGCCCGCATATTACCACAGCATGGAGACTTCATTCAACTCCACCATACTGACTGCGAACAGCATAAAACCGCTGCTCATAGACTCGCTGAAGATAGCTGGAATAGAGGGATACCCGAGGTTTTTCAACTCGGATGATGTTTCGCTCCTGTACGAGAATTTCAACGAAGCCAGGTATGGTGAATCGTATGATCTCGGAAACTTCAAGATCACGCCAATGTCGGCGGGGCACATTCCAGGGTCGACCATGTTCAGGTTCGAGAACTCTGCAAGCATAGCGGTCACAGGGGATATCTTCACAAGAGACACCAGGTTACTGACTGGCGCAAGGCCGTTCAAGACGGACGTGCTTGTAATAGAGAGCACATACGCCGGCAAGAACCACGAGGACAGAGACCATGTCATTGCAAGGCTGAAGTCCAAGGTAAAAGAGGTCATCGAGTCAGGCGGCAAAGTAATCCTGCCCACATTTGCGGTAGGCAGAACTCAGGAGCTTGCCATGATCCTAGCGGACACCGGTTATAACATCTCCGTGGACGGAATGGGTAACAGCATAACGGACATATATATGCACACAGACGGTTTCTTCAGGTCCCCAAGTGAATTCCGCAAAGGCATCAGGAAGACGACAAGGATCAGGGGGCAGAGAATGAGGGAGAGGGCCCTGGAATCTGATATAATAATCACTACGTCAGGCATGCTTGACGGTGGTCCAGTCCTCGGGTACATAGAGAAACTCCTCAACGACAATAAGAGTGCAATATTCCTGACGGGATACCAGGTGGAAAACACCAATGGAAGGTCACTGATGGAAAATGGCACCTTAAAGCTGGCCGGAACCACTGTAAGGCCCCAGATGCAACTGGATTTCTTCGATCTTTCAGCGCATGCCGGTCACGATGACCTTGTTTCGTTCATAAAGGCAGTGGACCCACAGAAGGTTGTTCTCTGCCATGGTGAGAAGAGGGAAGAACTCCTGCCCGATCTTTCCCAGTATGAAGTGATCCTACCCATGAACGGTCAGGAATTCACAGTCTGAACCATAGTCTCTTTTGCTCCCTCCGGATCAAGCAGTGCAAGGGGGAGCATGATCATTGCCACAAATCCCATCATTATCCATGCATAGGTGAAACCGTAGTTCAGCGCATTCGAGAAGGCATATGATATAATTGACCCGATAAGTATCTGTATCGAATTGAACAACCCGAGACTCAGCGCTTTGTATTTCCCGGAAAGCTCCCGGGAAATCACAACAGAGTATTCCATAGCGGAAACGCTTACAAACAATGTGCCAAGTATGAAGGTCTCCACCCATATCCCATAAAATCCCGCAAATGGCAGCGCGACTAACATGAGGCCAAGCAGTACCGTCAAGTAAACAGCAGATTTTATTGTATTACGCAGCCTGAAAGCCCCAACAAGTGGAATACCCAGTATCCCAATGAAAAGTATCAGCCCTCCAAGGATCGCAGATTCGGCCCCCCCAAAGCCCACTGTGAGAGAAAACTCCTTAAGGTATTCAGGGGCAAGGTACGTGGACGCCCAGAATCCGGAGAAGCCTATAGCAAGCAGCCATGTTCTCATATCGACAATTCTTCTCTTGATTTCCGGAAAGGAGAGCGAAGTGTACTCTTCGGAACGGTTCACCATTGGCCATATGGAGAGTCCAACAGCGAGCGAAAGGATTCCTATGATGACCTGATCCATCTGCCAGGAATAGAACTGAATTATGAAGGCAAATGCAGTCACACCCAATCCTGCGCCAATGTTGAAAGCCACGTTGTATATGACCACAATATCAGTCACCCTCTCCCTGTAGAGGTCGCTGAGGACAGCCATTGCGGTTGAAAAGAACATTGCCGCACCAACACCGTTAATGAACCTGAAACCCAGGAAAACCCCGTAGTTAGGCGTGTATATGGATATGAGATCAGAGAAACCCATGAGGACCATTCCCATGAGCGCGGTTGTTTTGGCGCCTATCCTTGATGACAGAACTCCTGCAGGAACCTGAAATATCCCGGCGCCTAAGAGAAAGAAGGTGAATATGTAGACAGTGGACGGAAGGCCCACGCCAAAACTCTTCTCTATGCCGGGTATCGCGGGCGAGAGGTTATACCAGTTTGCAGCGTATACAACCCTCGAGGCAATAAGAGAGAAAGCCCCCATTACCCTCCCTTTGTCGGCCATTAATCCTTTACCTCAACCTGATTCATGAGCTGGATATAATTATGGCTGCCATGGCATACTCGCTTCAAAATTGCCATTCAATGACGGCCCAGTATAGTTCACGCGTGGCATGCTTCCTCTCTATTTCAACGCTTAAACGGGCTCTTC
Organism: Thermoplasmata archaeon; assembly: GCA_021802055.1. Lineage (GTDB taxonomy): Archaea > Thermoplasmatota > Thermoplasmata > Thermoplasmatales > Thermoplasmataceae > JAKAFX01. Next base: position 549 of record JAKAAY010000041.1, on the reverse strand, counting down.
AAAAGAGTTGGTCTCTGTAATCATTCCACTACAGCCAGAGCAAAGTTTATGAACCGAGGCAACTGTTGAGTTATACCTGTTATGAGATTAGAAGAAGTGACCAGTAAAATTGCAAACGTACTCAAGGACTTCGACTCTACTTATCCAGTTTTTAAAAATTTTAACCCAGGTATAGGACCATTTGGGGAACCGCAGTTGGTCAGTGAAATCTCCAACAGATTAAACAAAGAAGGATTGAAGGCAAGCACACATAGAACTCCAGATTTAAAACTAGAGGATTACGCAATTGAAGTTAAAATTGCAAGGCCATTCGGAGATAATGGAAAGGTTGCTGAGAACTGGTCTGTCAACCTACTCCATCCATACGAAGGAAACGTCTCGGCAATTGGCGACATATTCAAATTAAGAAATTATAAGGGTGCGGAGAGAAGAGCAATTTTTGTGATAGGTTACGAACACTCAACTCCAAAAATCCCACTTGAACCACTGATCCTTGCCTTCGAGGCCATCGCCAGAGAGGTCTATCACTTCGACATCGGAACCCGCATA
>JAKAAY010000006.1:35339-76354 GCA_021802055.1 Thermoplasmata archaeon | reverse complement strand
TTCATATGCGCATGCCTGGTCTTTCCGGATACTGTTTCCTGCATGGATTCACAATGGTGCCTGTCTGTTGTGATGCATATATGACCCGGTATGCCGAACCTGGAGCGTGCCCTCATGAAGAGTCCTGCACGTGTCTCCCCTCATTCAGGTCACCAGATATATCATCCACAAAGTTTCTGGTCTTTGAATGCTTCGGAAATGTGCTTTATTTCTCAACGCCATCAATGTGTGCGTACCCGGTCATGCACAAAGTAACCGGATGAATGCATCACCATGTCCGAGGAGAATGGAGATGTTTCCTGGCAGTCTCATGGGATGTTATCACATGGCCGGCGGAAAGAAGAGGTCTTAGACTCCTCGGGAGTGTTTTTATGCTTGATCGGATGCTCTTCCCCTGAAGTCATGGAGGTAATGCTTCCGGTAACGGAAATTTGAAGGGCCTGCAATACGTGTCTTTCCCCACCACATTCCTTGATGGGCCCCAGAGGCACATCGGTGCATAATCGTCAGGCGCTGTGGAAACTATCCCGAACCCGGTGCAAGGCACCTTCCTCAGTCGCATGTAATGGCGAGCTTCAATGACATTTCATGATTTCAGTCGCTCCCCTGGCGTTCTTAAGGGTATTCAACCAAATTTTGGGAATGTCCGTAAACAGACTCTACTTACGGGACATCTGGAGGTGCCTTTTCCTTGCAGGACAGGTTCCAATCCCAACTCTGCGTTTCACCGGACTAGCTCCTTGGCGTCCCCGAACCATGGTAAAAATTCTTACTCACTAAAAAACTCGTAAAAGGATTCTCAGATAAGTCGTGAAAGAACAAAATATAAAAAAGAAAAATAAAAAAAGGTGGTAGGCAGAAAATGCCTACGTGTAAGATAGCAGGTTGTATAGCATATCTCCACCGCCACCAATCATGACGTTCTCCTGGTAGGTCACGAACTGGTTCTGGTTGAGCTTCGTGCTAACTATCGCATTTACTGCCTGCTGGAACAGATACACATACCAGGTCTGGTTGACTATCCAGTAGTTCATCAGCGTGTAGTTTGCGGACACCGATGCAGCGTTCTGTGGCCCGTATGTGGCGTTTGTGTACTCAGAGATCATCTGGTTCATCACTGCGGCCTGTGCCGGGTGGCCAAGATATTTCATGATCGCAGGGAACATGGCATTCGCTCCTGGATACAGTGAAGTTGCTCCGGGTACTCCCATTGGGCCAAGGTAGTCGCTGGGGTAAGGATAGTCTGGAGCCCATCCAAGTATGTATATGGGCATCGGGTCATTGGAATACCATACATTGCCCACGTGACTTGGCGCTATCTGATCCGTCAGTATGGACACGAACGGGAACGGTGTCGCGGGGAACTGCAGGAAGTCATTGGGTGTTCCGAAGATCATCAGGGACAGGTTGTAGGCCCATGATGTTGCGCCTGCCACGTCAGTGGGATCAGGAGAGAACACTATAATTGGAAGTTCCAGCTGTGCTCCCTTGTAGACCCCTTTGGAATTGATGCCCATGGCTGCAGCCTGTCCGGAGCTTTGGAACAGCCCCCAGTAATGTTCAGCCTGTGACATGCTGAAGTATGGCACTGCGCCCAGATGCTCACTCTGCATGGTGGTATTCATGGTCGAGATGTTCTGGGAATATAGCATGCCTGCCGGTAGCATACCAGCGTATGTGTATGCGAAGGTCGCGTTAAAGACTGCATTCCCTATCTGCTGGTTGATGTAGTACTGGTAGTTGTATGCATATGCAAAAGCCTCTCTGACATAATGGTTCGCAAAGAGTGCTGCAGGCATGTTGATTCCCGGGAACTGTACTGCTGCTTCCGTCATGTTCACAAAGGCGTTGAAGTTATACCAGAATATGCTCAGCGTCGGGAAGGCATGTATCTTCACAATGCCGGCTGACTGAAGCCCGAGAGCCTCGTTCCAGCTGCCTGTGGATATGCCACCAAGCTGTGCTCCTCCTGACTTGAGCAGCAGGTAGGATGTCGTGAACGAACTGAGGTAGAGCAGTGTCACAACGCCAATGGATGCCTTGGGGTACCACGGTCCAGGGGAGTTGAAGTCTGGATTTGCCTTGAGCACCACTTCTGTTCCTGGGATCGCAATGTAAAGCTCATATGGCCCGTTAGCGAAGATGTGGTTTATGAAGTATGTGTTATAGCCTGACGCACTACCCTCAGCCTGATACTGGACAAAACCGGCAGGAGACCATGGGATTGCCCCTCCATGCTGTGCCATCCATGCAGGATCCATTACGAAGTCACCGCTCGCCGCCAGTATTTCAAAGACGAAGTCCGCTGCTTCTGGTGACTGGAAGTGGAAGGTCACGGTGTTTGAGGCATTGTTCCACGTAATGTTGTTAAGAAGGTTGTAGAACGTATTCTCTGTTGTAGGAACGAAAGGTATGTAGTTGGGCAGGAGTGCCTGTGCCTCTATCCATCCTGGTGTGCCTGGTGCGCCGTTGACGAACAGGAGGGTCCTGTACATGGAATAGGCGACATCATATCCCGTCACCGGTGCTCCGTTTTGCCACGTTGCGTTTGCCCTTATGTGGAAGGTATAGTTCTGGTAAGGCTGAAGGTTAACTGTGTAAGGTATGCCCTGTGCGTTCACTTCGGTATAGGTCTTTGTGTTGTTGTTGATGCCTCCGTTTGCAACAGTCGGCAGATAAGCGGCCAGTTCAGGCGCAAAGCTAGATGAGGATGAGCCGTTGTACATGACCAGGTACTGGTTGGTGTTGTAAAGCACCTCATTGCTCACGGTATCATATGCGATTGCCCCGTCAAAAGTCTTGTACCCGCCGCTGACAACCTCAGCGTTGGTGAGCGTGGTTGTCTTGGTTGGCGCGACATATAGCTGGGCGTTTGTGAATACCGGTACAGTGGTGAATACAGTGGTTATCGCTGAAGGAGCTGATATCGCCCCTGTGGCGGATGGTGTTCCAGTATATGTGGTAAGAGCAATTGAGTAGAGACCGTACTTCATACCCGTCAGATTGAAGAAAGCCTGAGACGGGCTCAGAACATATCCATTTACCGCACTGAACTGGTAGTTAAGGTCTTTCTGGATCAGAGGTGCGTTGTAATAATACACTGTTACCTGCTGATAGTACACAACGTCAACTCCGTCGGCCGGCTCCTCTGCGAAACCAAGCAGGAACACTGCGTTGGATCCGGGGCTGAAGGCGTTGGAATAGTTGTTTATGAGCTGTGGTGACGACTGGTTTGCCACAAGAGAAATAACTCCGTCTGCCGCATTGCTTGGAACATTGGTTGTGCCGACCGATACCTGGATGAGCTGGTTATAGTTCGTGTAGGTTACTCCGTTCCCGTAGTTCACGGAATAGAGCACATAGTAAGAACCGGGGTTGTTCCAGGTGTGCGTCACCGATATGCTATTGGTACCCGCAGACTTGACGACGGTGCTTGTTCCGTCACCAAAATAGAATGTTGCCTGCTGATAGCTCTGTGACGTCTGCAGAGATATTGTAGCCACTTCCCCAACGGATACAGCGCTTGGCGCTGATACCACTGAGGGTGTTGTGCTTGGTGCTGCGGGCGGTTTTACAAAATTAGCCGCCAGGAGTGCAGCAATAATTACCACAAGAACCAGGATTATGGCAAACCATTTTCCGCTTGTGCCGGCTTTGCGCCTTGGCACGCGGGATTCGCCGCCTGCTGGTCCCTTTGGAGACTGTTCAGTATTGCTTTCCATATTTTTCCTCCAAGAATTTTTTGTTAATCTGAATGTTTCTATTTAAAGATTTCTGCCTGAAATGAATAAAGGAGCTTTCCTGAAGGATAAGTCCCGATCATCATGGGGTAAAAAGGTAAAATGGCGGGATGAGAAATGTTCGCTTTTATGCCTACAGGAATTCCTCGAGGTCTTCCTCGGTCACCACGTGGATCGCCTGATCGATTATGGGTCCTGCTGACCATACAGGATCCATCTCCTCGTACCGCTTCTGGTTTGAAACATAAAATACGCCAATTGGGAGCTTTTCACCAGCCTCCAGCACCTTTTTATAAGCCGATTCATAGTTGGACGGGTCCTCGGGTTCATACTTGTAAACCTTCTTCCTGAAATAATCGTACGTATTGATCTTGTTGAAGGTGACACACGGGCTGAAGACGTCCACAAAAGAGAATCCTTTATGCTGTATGGCTCCCTTGATCAGTTCAGAGAGATGCTTCGGATCACCGGAGAATCCTCTGGCGACATAGGTCGCCCCAGCAGCAAGTGCAAATGCAAGTGGGTTGATGGGTCTCTCTATGTTCCCGTCAGGCGTGGACTTTGACACAAATCCTATTTCTGCTGTAGGTGAAGCCTGTCCGGTGGTTAGACCAAAGACCTGGTTATCCGACACGATGTAGGTTATGTCCACGTTTCTCTTGGCGGTATGGAAAAAGTGCTGCGTTCCTTCGAAGAATCCGTCGCCATCTCCTCCGTATGCTATCACCGTGAGCTTTGGGTTCGCCCACTTGACGGCGGATGCCACGGGCAGCAGTCTGCCATGCAGCCCGTGGAACCCGTACGCTTTGATGAATTCCGGAAGGTTGCTGGAGCATCCTATTCCTGAAATGACTGCGGTGTTATGGGATTCCACTCCAAGATCCGACAGAACGGATTTTATGGCACTAAGCTGTGCAAAGTTCCCACATGCCGGACACCAGTCTGGCTTAACTCTTCCATTGAAATCATTGACGCTTACCATTTCACTTCCTCCTTACGATCGTTTCGAGCTCTTGAGCCAGTGCGCCTGGATAGAATGCTTCACCGTCGAATTTCCTCACAAGTTCTGTCTTGCAGAGGAATTCTGAGCGTAAAAGCCGGTTCAGTTGGCCACTGAAGTTGTTTTCCACGACAATGAGTTTTTTCCTCGACCTTATGATGGTGGAAATATCCCTGTTCATCGGGAATATCCTGCTCAGTTCCACTGCGCCGACCTTGATCCCCTTTTCTCTTAGGATGTCTATGGCCTCCTCCACCGCCCCCTGCGTTGAGCCCCACTGGAACACGAGATATTCCGCATCCTCAGCTCTGTATGTATCCGTTGGTGGCATCTCCTTAAGATAGGTCTCCATCTTCCTCATGCGCTTCTCCATCATCTTGATCCTGTCCTTTGGATCCGTGACGGCGTCGCTCACCACGTCTCCATACTCGTTGTGTTCATCTGAGTCCTCGTTGTGCATGAGCCCCTTCATGCCTGGGAAGGATCTTGGTGAAATTCCGTTTTCCGTTATGAGGTACCTCCTGTAGTCTTCAGCATTCTCGCTGGCCAGGTAGCCTCTGTCAATCCGGAAATCGAAGTTGAGGTCCTCCACCGTCTGGAAATTTTCCGCGAGGAATAGATCTGACATCACGATAACTGGCGTCTGGAATCTCTCTGCGAGGTTGAATGCCTCGGCAGTTAGTGTGGTGCACTCCTTCACGTTTCTTGGCGCAAGGATGATCCTCGGAAAGTCTCCCTGTGATGCACCAATGACGAGGTTGAGATCGGCCTGTTCAGTCTTGGTTGGAAGGCCAGTGGATGGCCCCGCCCTCTGCGCCTCGTAAATGACAAGTGGTACTTCCAGCATCGCTGCCATTCCGAGAGCTTCCACCATGAGGCTGAAACCTCCTCCAGAAGAGGCGGTCATTGCCCGCACGCCGGCATAGTTGGCGCCGATTGCCATGTTTATGGCCGAGATCTCGTCTTCCGGCAGCTTCACAAATATCTGAAATTTCTGGGAGTGGTTGGTCATGAACTCCAGGCAGGAAGATGCCGGCGTCATGGGATAGCCAATGTACATCTTGCATCCGGCCTTAACTGCGCCAAGTCCTATGGCATGGCCTCCGCTTATGACGTATAGTCTTCTTTTCGAGGTTTTGAGTTTCACATCAATGGGCTTGTAGTTCTTGAGATACAGATCATAGCCTTCCCTGGCCGCATTCACGTTCTGCTCCGCCACTGCACCCTTCTTTCCGAAGGTGTCTGATATCACGCCAGCGAGTACCTCAAAGTCAGTACCTATACTCGCGAATGCAGCACCAATGGCTACCGTATTCTTCAGAAGCGGGTTCTTGCTGTACCTTGCGGCAATTTCCGAAAGGGGCATGGGTACATAATTCACGTTTCTCTTTTCGAACACCGTTATGGACTGGTCATAGATGGCAATGCCAGAGAGCGGAGATGAGCCCCCCTCGTTGATCTCCGGGTTCGTGTGTCTCTCCAGACCGTCCTGATTGAGGGCGATGAGGATGTCAAGGCCGTCCCCCTGATTCGTGACCGGTACGTCAGATCCTCTCACCTGATACCAGCTCTGTCCGCCCCTGACTATGTCCTGGTAGTAGTTATACGTGAAAGCATATAGGCCACTCCTTGCCAGTGTCTTTGTTATGATTGTGCCGGCAGACTGGACTCCATCGCCTGCAGCTCCGGCCACCCTAAAAATAACTTCATTTCTGCTCATGATAATCACTGTCTGTTTCCAAACGATGCCTGAAAGCCAGTATCTTGTGAACGTATTAATAAATATCCAAAATTGACCCATTATAGCCGTTTTCACCACTCCGCATGAAATGAGGCGATCTGTTTTAGAACCCCCACGAGATGTATGAATATGAAGCGAACTGAGCAGGACGTCATAGGGAAAGTGGAGATTGACGACTCCGTCTACTATGGAATCAACACACAAAGGGCTGTTGAGAATTTCAGGATTTCAGGAATCAGCCCGGACTCAGACCACGTAGTTTCAATGGCGCAGATCAAGAGATCTGCCGCAATTGCGAACTTTACCGGGAAAAAGCTTCCCGCAGAAAAGAAGGATCTGGTGGTGAGGGCGTGTGACAGGATCATCGCCGGGGAGTTCCACGACAACTTTGTCCTGGATGTTTTCCAGGCTGGAGCAGGAACCTCTTTCAACATGAATGCCAACGAAGTCATAGCAAATGTCGCTCTGGAGATCGGCGGCAGGAAAAAGGGATCGTACGAGTTCATACATCCCAACGATCATGTCAACATGAGCCAGAGCACCAATGACGTCTTTCCCACCATGATCAGGATCACGTCGGTAAGGAAAGCCCGAAGACTCCTGGTGGAACTGAGGAAGATCAAGGAATCTCTTGATAAAAAGGCGATCGAATTTTCATCTGTGGTTAAACCGGGAAGGACCCACCTGCAGGATGCTGCCCCTGTGACGCTTGGAATGGAGATGTCCGCATATGCATACACCGTGGACCGGGGGATCAGGGACCTGGAAAAACAGCTGGATTTCCTTTTGGATCTCAACATCGGCGGTACCGCTGTTGGCACCGGGATCAACACCGCCCCGGGTTACAGGGACAACGTGGTGAAGGAGATCGCAGGTGTAACAGGAGAGCCATTCAGGGCCAGCAGCAATCTTCCCGGCATAATGGAATTCCAGTCCGATTTCTCAAGGGTCATGGGGGCCGTCGTAAACCTCGCACTGGATTTCAATAAGATATCCAATGATGTCCGACTTCTCTACTCCGGCCCGGGAGCCGGGATCCATGAGATCACCATACCCGCTGTTCAGCAGGGCTCATCCATAATGCCTGGAAAGATCAATCCATCCATAGCGGAGGCGATGAACATGATATGCCATTCCATAGTTGGAGCCCAACAGGCCGTTAATATTTCTGTCCAGGCAGGTCAGCTTGAACTCAATGTTATGATGCCGAACATCGACTACGAACTGAACAGGGCCATGGATATACTTACCTCAGGGGTGAGAATGTTCAGGGAAAAGCTCATTGACGGCCTTGGCGCAGATAGAGAAAGCTGCAGGGAACACCTCTCCAGAAGCTTTGGATCCGCCGCCCTTCTCAATCCATATCTGGGTTATGACACTGTTGCAAAAATAGTGCAGGAAGCCCTTCACGGCGGGAAATCCATTAAGGAGCTTGCCCTGGCAACAGGTAAAATCACTGAAGATGAGTTTCACCGGGCAATGGAAGGAGGGGTTCCGCAGTAATCAGATTACTCCGGATTCCTCCCCGTACACCTCTCTGGAAAGATTTCTCATGTCACTTCTGGAAGGGCCAAAGTAGATGGACAGCGTCATGGAGTCCCTGTAAAACTTCTCTACCCCGAAATCTTCCAGATATCCATAGCCCCCATGGACCTGAAGGGCGATCTTGGTAGCCCTCCTGGCCAGGTCAGTGGCAAGTGGCTTTATGTACCCATCCTGCACTGAGGAGAAGAATATCATGGATCTCAATTCCTCTTCCTGGGCCTTGAAGCCAGCCAGCTGGAAGGCCACGGGCTCATAATCCTTAAGGGGCCTCCCAAAGGTCTTCCTGACCCTTGAATATTCAACGGCCATATCGACGGATCTGCCTGTTATTCCCAGGGCCACGGCAGATACCTCTCTTCCCGCGTTCTTCAGAGCATCCATGATGAGTTTTGCACCTCCGTTTTCTGATAGCTTTTCCACCGGCCTGTCCCTGAAAACCACATCCCCGAGGCCAAGTCCCCTGAACCCAAGCACAGGGAGCGGCTCTGTTCCATCGCTGCCCCTGGCAAGGTATAAGGAGTCCTGATGCAGGAATACGATCAGATCGGCAGACGGAAAGATGACATTCCTGAGTTTTCCTGTTGCCTTTCCATTGCTCACATTGATGCTGTATTCAGCGGAAGAAGACTCGTTGAGGCTAAGAAATTCCACTGTGGCTGTTTTTGCTCCCGATGCGATCTCCCCTATCTCCCCCGTCTTCCCGGCCGCTTCGAGAATCCTGCCGGCTATTGAGTTCTGCATCAGGAGGAACATTGCAAAAGATGGGGAGGACCTCGCTGCACGCTCCAGTATTGTGAGGTAGGACTCCCTGTCCAGGGCGGACCCGCCATTAGACTGTGCTGCTATGGCAGCATTGAACCCCTGGGTCCCTGACTTTTTTGCCAGGTCCGATGCCATTCCTTCCCGCTCCATTTTCAGGGATACAGGTTCCACGTTTCTGGCACAGAATTCATCCACGTTCTCCCTGAGCATCCGGTAGCTGTCCTGATCCATGGTTACTGCGCCTCCTTCAGGATGTTTCTTGAAATAATCAATTTCTCCACCTCGCTTGTACCTTCCCAGATCTCCAGTATCTTTGCATCCCGGTAGAATCTCTCAAGATCGGAAGAGATGCCGTCAACGCCCGTGACCTCCAGTGCCTTCTCTGCCACGAATACCGCGGTTTCTGCCGCGTACTTTTTTGCCATACTTGTAATGGTGGGATCAGGCTTGAAGTTGAAAAGATAGGACGCTGCCTTATAGGTAATCAGCCTGGCGGCCTGTATTTGCGTGGCCATTTCCGCCACTGCAAACTGTATTTCCTCCTTCTCGGAGTAAGCCTTTCCCTTCCTCCTGAGAATGGACAGGGCCCTGTCAAAGGCGCCCTGTGCTATCCCGATTCCCTGGCCGGCCACGAATATCCTGCTGATGTTGAAGAACGTCATGATATAGTAGAACCCTTTTCCTTCCTCCCCAATGAGGTTTTCCTCCGGTACTACCACATTGTTGAGTTCAAGTTCAGCCGTGTCGGTGGCTCTTACTCCAAGTTTTCCCTTGAGTTTGTTTGCCTTGAATCCTGGGAAACGCGACTCGACTACGAAGGCGCTGAGCCCGTGGTGTCTCTTCTCTTCCTCTGAGGTCCTTACAAGCATGACAAAGAAGTCTGCGATGGATCCGTTCGTTATGAACATCTTGGCCCCGTTTATTATGTAGTTCTTGCCTTCCTTCCTCGCGGTCGTCTTCAGGCCAGCAACATCGCTACCTCCTCCGGGTTCCGTAACTGCTAGTCCCATCAGTGATTTCCCTTCGTTCACTGGCTGCAGGTATTTCTCCTTCAGGTGGTCGCTGCCGAACAGCATTATCACTTCTTCCCCGAAATACGGTACCGTGGCAGATATGCCGAGACCTGCATCCTGCCTGCAAAGTTCCTCTATGGCAATTAGCACCTTCCAGGGGTCGCTATAGTCTATAACATGCTCAGCATAGGCCTTTTTCCTTATCTCCTCGGGATATTTCTCCTCACGGTCAAACTTTCTCGCGACCTCTGAAGAAAACTCCCTTTCCGCGAACTCCCTTGCCTTCTCCCTGAATTTAACCTGTTCCTCTGTAAAGTCGAAATCCATTTTTACACCCTCTCAAGTATCATGGAGTAACCCTGGCCTCCTCCTACACAAAGCGTGGCCATTCCCCGCTCCTTCCCCTTTTCTTTCATGGATCTTGCAAGGGTACCTGCAAGCCTTGCGCCTGATGCTCCAAGGGGATGGCCAATGGAGATGGCGCCCCCGTGAACATTAACCTTGTCCTCCGGTATTCCCAGCTCCTTCATGGCATTCAGGACAACCACTGCAAAGGCCTCGTTGATCTCCCACAGATCGATGTCGTCTGCGGTAAGACCGGCACTTCTGAGCGCCTTCTTGCTTGCCGGAACCGGCCCTTCTCCCATGATCGATGGTTCCACTGCAGCCCACCCTATGGATATGATCTTAGCGAGCGGCTTCAGCCCGTATTCGTTGACCTTTTCTCCTGATGCCAGGAGTACCGCCGATGCACCAGCATTCAGTGGAGAGGAGTTCCCAGCGGTTATCTTACCGTCACTCTTGAAGGCGGGCCTCAGGTTTGACATTTCCTCAAGTTTGGCCCCCTTGCGTATGCTGAGATCCGAATCTATGGTAACCTCTTTGTTGTCGCGTTCAACCTGAACCGGCTCTATTTCCCCCTTGAAGTATCCACTATCGAGAGCCTCTGATGCAAGCTGGTGGCTTCTGTGAGAAAACCTGTCCATTTCCTCGCGCGATATACCCTTGAGGTCCGCGAGTTTTTCGGCTGTGAGCCCCATTGAATAACCTGTGTTCATGTCAAGTTTTGCAAACTCCGGCCTTACCAGAAGCTTGATGTTGGGCTTGATGTGGGGGTTGTTGTTTAGCGGGACGTGCGTCATATGCTCCATGCCTCCTGCAAGTACCATGTCCGAGAAACCTGTCCTGATTTCCATGAAGCCTATTCCCATGGCGTTGAGCGAGGATGAGCAGGCACGATCTATGGCCATTGCTGGCACGGTAACGGGCAACCCTGAAATCAGCTGTGGATGTTTTCCTCCGTATGTCCAGTTCTCGTCTGCCTGAAGAGCACACCCCGTAATGGCATCGCCGATCTCCGTCGGTTTCACGGATGATTGTTCCACGAGTTTTCTATATAACTTACCAAGGGCTTCATCCATCCTAAGCGAGTTGAAGGCGTCCCTTTCCGGTTCGGTGGGCCGTGATCGGGAAAATGGCGTTCTCCTGAAATCCACTATATACGCTTCCCTTTGATTCTCCATTGTTTAGGAATGTACGATTGTTATATATTGTTGCCATGCCTAATATGATAACCTCCGAGACCGGTGATCGGGGGGAGGCGGAAGTGTATATCCCTCCCTCGGAAACCTATTTTCCTTATCTGGCTGGTCACCAGCCTTCGACCTGTTGGTTACTTGATCCTGCTTGCCAGGAGTTCGGATACGTCCTTTATGTCCATGTTCTCCTCGCGGTTTGTGACCTTCCTGGCATCGTCAAGCATGGTCATGCAGAAGGGGCAGGCAGTCACGACTGTTGAAGCATCGACCTCTGCGGCCATTTCAATGCGTTTGTGCGATATCTTTGTCCCCTCGGTTTCGTTCATGAAGAGCCTTCCGCCTCCTGCGCCGCAGCAGAAACTCTTGGTCTTGTTCATTTTCATTTCCCTGAAGTCCGTTGCGAACGTCCCAATGAGACTCCTTGGAGCATCAAACTCCCTGTTGAATCTGCCAAGATAGCATGGATCGTGGTATGTGAAAACCTCGTCCTTGTCCCCATCTGCAGCTTGGATTTTGAGCTTCCCGTCACGTATGAGAGAATCAATGAACTGGGTATGGTGGTATACCTCCAGTTCTATCCCGAACTTCCTGTAGTCATTCTTGAGCGAGTTGAAGCAGTGTGGACATGTTGCTATTACCTTCTGTACCCTGTGTTTCTTCAGAGTTTCCACATTCTGGGTAATCATATTCTGCGCAAGATACTCGTTTCCCGCTCTTCTGGCAGGATCGCCTGTGCATTTCTCCTCAGCGCCCAGAATGGCGAAATTCACACCCGCAGCCTTAAGGAGTTTGACTGTTGATCTTGCAATCTCCTGGTTCCTCCGATCATAGCTGGATAAGCATCCGACCCAGTACAGGTATTCATAGGTTGTCTCCGGAGTCTTTGAAAGATCAACTATCTCTATGCCCTGTGCCCAGTCAGCCCTGCTGGCCGGATCGTTTGCGTACGGGCTGAAGTAGGACTCGATGTTGCTGAACATTGCTAGCGCCTCCTGCGGGGCTTTCCCCTGATTCAGCACCATTGATCTGCGCATTTCGACGATCTTGTCAACGTGATCGATCATAACGGGGCACTGTTCCACACAGGCCATGCAGGTCGTGCAGGACCACAGGTCGTTTTCCCTTATCGGATTGCCGATCACCGTGGTCAGGACTGTGTCAGCTTCACCCTGGCCATGCCGTAGAGCCCTCCCCTGGGCCATTACCGTTTCCCTGAGGTCCCATATTACGTCCCTTGGTGACAGAGTTTTCCCGGTCATGTTAGCCGGGCAATTTGCCGTGCATCTTCCGCACTCCGTGCAGGCATAGAAGTCCAGGTAGTCTTTCCATGAGAAATCCCGAATGTCGGTAGCCCCAAACCTTGTATCCTTCTCGAAGTCTATTTTCGTAAGCTCCCCTATGGGCTTGCTGTCTGCAAGAAGCACGTTGAGAGGGGCCGCAACCAGATGGAGATGCTTTGATCTGGGGATGTACACAAGAAAAGCGAGAAATATGAACGCATGGACGCTCCAGGTTACCCAGTAGAAAGTCGGTCCCATTGATGAGGGTATCCTAGGAAGACTCGAAGCCAGAAACGAACTTATGGGTGACGCCCAGGCAGGCAGCGTCTCGAGGATCGATCCCGGTATTCCAGCAGAAATGCCCTGCAGTCTTGCGACAGCGAGCATGTAGTACGTTATCATCAGCCCGGCAATCAGGATAAGAATCAGCGATGCCTCGAAGCCGTTATAGCCCTGGTATCTCGGGATCTTCCTTATCCATCTTCTGTAGACCGAATACACAACGTCTGCCAGAAGCACCGCAGCAAATATATCAACAGTGAAGAATATCGCATACTCCAGTGTTCCGCTGACGAAAAATCCAATGGAAGGGTCCAGTCCCTTGAGGAAGAAGTAGGACGAGTAAGCTGCAAAGGTGATAAACCCCCAGAAAAAGAGGAAATGCATCACTCCGCCTCCCCTTTCCTTCAGGAGCTTTCCCTGCAGGAACACGTTGCGCACCACGAGATAAATCCTGCGCAGGACGTCAATGGGCATGGATAATCTTTTGACAGGAATCCTGAACATATTCCATGCGTTTTCATAAATTGAGTACAGGAAAAGACCGACAGCTACGAGAATGGATATCAGCAGGAGCGCCGAGAACAGATACAACATATCACCATCCTGATACGGTATATCCTTTGGTGTTTATCCTAATTGTGACAGGTATGGATGAATCGGGCATATCTTAATTCAGTTGTTTCACTCGGAAAAGCGGTCAAAATAAACCTTTCATTACTGCACCCTGCAAGTCAGGCAGAAAATATTAACAAGAAGTGCCAATACAGAGACCGAGATTAATGCCGTACCAGATTATAGTTCTGATTAAGCAGATGCCTGACCTGGAGCTCGTCAAGCCCGATCCATCAACGGGGGTGCCGAACGTAAAATCTGTTCCACTGAGGTTTGAAACCCTGAGCAAACATGCGGCGGAAGCTGCCGTGAGACTCAAGGAAAAGTACGGTGGAAAGGTCACGGGAATTTGCCTGGGTACCGAGACTGCCGGACAGGCAATGAAGGAAGCGTTTGCCATGGGCGTGGACGAGGGCGTGGTTATCACCGGATACCAGGGGAACAATCCCAGGTTTACCGCGGGAGTGCTTGCGGAAAAGATCAAGACCATCCCCCACGACGTTGTGCTGATGGGCAACCAGTCAGCGGATTCGTATACCGGAATGCTCCCCGGGATGTTATCGGCAATGCTTGGCGAACCATTGCTGGGAAATGCCCTTTCTGTTGAGCTCTCAGACGGGTCTGCCGAAGTTTTGAGAGTAATGGAGGACCGGAACGAGAAGATCCGTGGCAAACTCCCTGCGGTTATCTCTGTAACACAGGAAATAAACGAGCCTCGGCTCCCTCCCGTCATGCAGATCCTTGCGGCGGGAAAGAAGCCGATGAAAATGGAGAAGGCCCAGCCCGGCAACAGCTTCTCGGTTGTAAGATCAAACAAGGCTCCCAAGAGCGAGAGAAAGAAACAGATCTACGAAGATCCATCAAAGGGCATTCCTGAAGTTGTGAAGGCCATAAGGGAGGCCATACGATGAAGACTTTAGTTTACTCAGATTCGATGGATCTGGCGTCCCAGATCATAGCAAAGTTCTCCGCGTTTGGCGAAGTCACTGTGCTCGCTTCATCACGCGTTGCTGAAGGGCTTAAAAAATTTGGGCCGACGGCGATACTGTCGTTTGACGGGAGTCAAAGCCCGGATGCTGTTGCAGGCCTCATGAAAGCTGCCGCCGAGAAGGGACCATACGATATGATTGCCATCGGCTCCACAACCCTTGGAAGAGACACTGCAGGGATTCTGGCTGGCCTGATGGGATTTGACGTAATGGCAGAAATTGCAGACATCAGTAATGACGGAGGAAAGGTGGTGACAAAGAGATTTTTCCTTGGAGGAAAAACTGTTCTCGAGGAAGAGACGTCTTCCCGGATTTTCACCGTCACTCCTGGAATAGCAGAGCCTTCAGAAAAGGGCGGAAATCCTTCAATTGAGAACATCGGATCGGGCACCTCCTCGGTTTCGGTTCTGGAGGTTATACCCAAGAAGACATCATCAGAAGATATCGAGAAAGCCAGTGTGATAGTGGCTGTTGGGCGCGGAATAGGAAACAGAGAGGGGATTGACAAGATTCGACCTCTGGCAGAAGCCCTCAACGGAGTCATAGCTGGCTCGAGGCCTGTCTGTCTGGATTACCAGTGGTTAAGCGAGGAGAAGCAGGTGGGGCTCTCTGGAAAGAAGGTCAGACCAAAGGTGTACATTGCACTTGGAATCTCAGGCCAGATTCAGCACATTGCAGGAATGAGAGGCTCCAAACTGGTTGTAGCCGTGAACAAGGACAAGGCAGCGCCAATATTTGAGGAGGCTGACTATGGACTTGTGGGTGATCTTTACCAGATTGTACCGAAGATCGTTGAGTCACTGAAAGCTTAGGAAATTCGCCTTGCAGGCGCATGTACGGTAATGGCGTAAGTAATGAGAACATGTGCACCCATGCAAGATAAGTCTTTTGGAGGTATATCATCGTGGTCTGAGGCAGAGGAGAAAGCGCCATCCTGGATGACATATGTGATAAACCCCATGCGCAACAGATGGCTCGACGAAATTCAGGCGGTGTACTTTGGCCTTGCCAGGACTCTTCTTCTTGAGAACGATCCTGATGCTCATTCTAAATTTGACGCAGGGTTGAAGGCGGGTCTTAAGCCTTCTGCGTGTCTGGCAATGGCCTATGAGCAGAAGATCATGACAAAACTTGCAGGCCCTGGATTAGATGCGGTATTCGTTGGACCCCTCACCAGATCACCTGTTGAGGAATGCCATTCATTGCTGAAATTCCGGAATCTTGATGAGCCAGATATATAAGAGAAGTTCTGGACGGAAAAACCAAGGGAAATGGGTGAGTTGCACCCAGTCCCATAATTTTATGATCCCTAAGCGGGTATTCTATCCAGCAGTTTCATGTTTGCCTTGAGGACTTCTGTTCCCTTGGTTATCCCTCTCTGTGCTTCCTTTATGCCTCTTATGTTCTCCACGAACTTTGCAACATCCTCAGGGTATCTGGTCCCTGCCAGGGGCAGAAATCCCTCGACAAACCTGGAGGCATTTATGTTACCAACAAACACGGTGGAGATCATCTCGACCATTTCCCTTGCCTTGTTGACGATGAATCTCCCGTTTGCAGGATTAGAGACTGCACTGTCGAAGTAAGTGCTCATATCCTGCTTCTTCACTGTTCCCTCGTTTATCAGCTTAATGACCTGGTCGACTGTATTCTCGCCCGGTATGAAACCCAGGGCAGTTAGAATCTTTACTCTGTCCTCGTCGCTCCGGAGTGCCCTGAGCATGCCGATCATTCCAGTGGGATCCCCGTCCGTGACCGCTTTTGAAATGGCTACAGAGAGTCTGAGATCAGGCTTCACTGACTCAATTGCCTCAAATTTCCTGGCCTCCTTCCTTGCAAAAGAGTCGTCGAATATGGCGAGCCTTTCACTGACAAGCCCCAGCGTCTCCTGGTTTTCCTCGGAGTCGGACTGGCTCAGCCTCTTGTACTGAAGTTCATGGAACTTTCTGCCCATCTTGCTGATCTCCTCGCTCTTGGGCTTCAGCAGGTGAAGCAAATGAAGCTGGTTTGAGATGGTTGTTATGACCAGTCTCTCGCTGTCTTCAAACAATCTCAGAAGAACCTTTGAATATTGATCCCATCCCGCTACGCCAGATCTGAAGAACGCAAAATAGTCACTGATGAGCCCCTGCCGCTCTTCCCTTGACATCTTCGGGATATTTCCCAGAACCCTGTCAAACAAATCGCCCACATATAGGACCCTGTAGAACCCTTTCCTCCCGGCGTTCAGGCATGTGAATCCTTCGTCCTTTATTGATATGCTCCGAGTGCTGAAGAGAACGCTCTCCTGTGATTCGCCCCTCCTGACAGTGAGCGGGATAGGCCAGGGTTCTTCTTCCACCGGGCCGGAAAGAAGGAATCTTGCTTGTGAGAGATGTATATTATTTCCTTTTGGTGATGCAGTGACCATGGGGTATCCCATTCTCTTGATCCATTTCTCCATGATGCCTGTTACATTTCCATTGAAGAATTTCTCAATGGAATTTGTCAGTGCCGAGCCCTCGGCGTTTGAGTAGGAGTTGTCGTTAAGATACTTCTGGATGCCTTTCCTGAAAATTTCGTCACCGACGTATCCTTCAATCATTCTCAATATGCAGCCGCCTTTTCCATAGCTTATCTCGTCAAATATCTGGGATATTGAAGCCGGATCCTTCACCTCCACGTCAATGGGGTGGGAGGAGAGGAGAGCGTCACCATGAAACGCAGGTTCCATGCGGGATATGATGAAGTAGTCAAACATCTTCCATTCTGGATATAGCTTCTCAGAGGCCTTATAAGACATGAAAGTGGCAAAACTCTCGTTAAGCCAGAGATCATTCCACCATTTCATCGTTACAAGATCGCCGAACCACTGGTGGGTCAGTTCATGTGCTATCACTTCGAGTATCCTTTTCTTCGCCCTTAGGCTTGTGGATTTGTTGACCATGAGAAGAGACTCCCTGAAGGTGATTGCTCCCCAGTTTTCCATTGCCCCGGCTGCGAATTGTGGCACCGCAATAAGATCAACCTTGGGAAGCTGATAAGGTATCTCAAAATAACCATTGAAGTAATCAAGTGTTCTGACTCCCACGTTAAGAGGGAAATCTGTTGTGTCAAGTCTCCCCTTGAGTCCTACGAGGCGTATTTTCTTGCCATTGTTATCGAATTCCCTGATCTCAAGCTTTCCCACCCCTATGTACAGAAGGTAAGTGGACATCCTTGGAGTGTCCTCAAAAGAGAAATTTGTTCTTCCAGACTGGGTCTTCTTTTCCTTCACCGGCATGTTTGATATGACATCATACCCCTCGTCTACGGAGACCGCAAGACGGAAACTTGCCTTGACGTCCGGTCTGTCAAAGCATGGAAAGGCGCGCCTTGCCCCGGTGGATTCGAACTGCGTCGTGAACATTTCAAGACCGTCTGGGGCGGTCGCCCTGTAGAAACCAGTGAGAAGAGGAGTGACCTTTCCATAAAACTGAATGTGAATGACCTTCTTCCCCTGAAATTTACCATCAATCAGTAACTGGTCATTACCTGTACTGAACGAGGCATCCTTATCATCAATTCTCACTTTATTTATGTCTAGCCCGACAGAGTCCAGGGCAAGATCTTCACCGTTCAGGTCTGCAGTGATCCTGACACTCCCATTATATTCCGCAGTGGAGTTGCTCACATCAAGGTCTATCTCGTACAGCTGGATCTTCATTTTTTGCGATGTGCCCTAAAAACTTAAACCTATCGTATCTCCCCGGCAGAGAGATGGGTAATTTCCAAGCATATGATCTGTGCCTCCCTTTGCCTGTGGATGAGAGACTGCGTTGCCGCAAGGATCTTTTCTGTTTGCGATTTTATATATGCCGGGTTCGCTTACTATCAGGAAGAGAGATAATCCACCACAAGGTTGAAGGCAATAGGTCAAACTGAAGGTGAGTCTGACTGAGAAAACTGGTTGTCGCTGTCCTGGTAATCGCTGTAGTTGCTTCAGTAGTTGGATACCTGGTGATCCCTGGAACTCTGAGCAGACATCCGCCGGGTACAACTAGCGTAACTTACTCGTTCAACGGGACCATGGAATATCATTCATTCTACTCCAAGTCCTTCCATGAGGACTCTGCTGGACAGCCCCTCACAGTGGTGCTATGTAACCAGAGCGAAAAGAGGCCTCTCGCCGGTACCAACATCACATATGCGTTTTCTGCATCCTCGGGATTTGAGATTTTCCTTCTCAACGCTTCAGAAAGCCATGTACTTGAATCCTGTATGAATCAGACTTTTAACGGCTCAGCATTCTTGGGCCAGTTCTCCAGAGCGAGCTATTTCTGCCTCTATTATGAACCGGGCGCAACCGGTGGGAAAACCGCCGGCATGTCGAGCCAGAGGGTTCTTGGAGATCAGGGTAATTACACGGTGTTTCTTGTCAACACTGGGAACGCCAGCAACGATGTCAATATATCCCTGGTGCTGGAACTCACCAATGGTTCCAGTTGCTGAGGTTCACGTGCCGATTCAGCCGACGCCATGGATTTCAGAACAGAGGCCGGTTCATGCTTGATCTTTCCACAAGCCAGTCCTCAGCCTCTGAATTGCATCTTACCCCTTTTCTGTTGCATATCATGAGAAGCTTTCTCTCAGCTTCAGCGTACTGTTCCCTGCTGAAAAGATATGGCACATGGCCATTTTTCTTCAGGGCAGTGTCTGAACCTCGGAAATGGTTGTATGAGTCGTAAATTATTCGCGAACCTGTGGAGAGTGCAATTTCCGCTATCTCGGAGAATTCTCCGTCAGTATCGTTGAAACCGGGGAAAATCGGACCAAGGAAAATCCAGGTTTTTATGCCTTCGGACGACAGCCGCTCAAGGGCTTTTATCCTTGCCCGGGGAGATGGGGCCCTGCGCTCCATCTGGATGGCGCGATCCGCATATGGAGTTGCTATGCTGAAACCTGCGTCCAGGTTTCTTCTGTATCTTGTGAGGATATCCAGATCCCTGAGGATAAGCGGAGATTTGGTCTGAATGGAGACGTGAAATCCATTGCTGCACAAGATTGGAATGCTCTCACGCGTGATCCTGTATTTGCCTTCTACTGCCTGATATGGGTCGGTTATTGTGGAAACTCCCACTATGCCTTTCCTCTTTGATACCGCATCACGCCTCAAAAGTTCCACGATGTTTGTCCTGACATAGACATATTCCCCCCAGGGGATGTCAACGCCCGTCTTGGTGAAGTCCATTGCATAGCAATAATCGCAGGAATGAAGGCATCCTGAGTAAGGATTGAATGCATAGTCCAGCTCCTTCATGCCTGATTTACCAAGCGCAGAGCTGGCCTTTATCTCTCTCACCAAGGGCGGGCGCATTCAGACAAACCTTTCCAGGCCTCCGGCCATTTCCATTGGCCAGATCATCGAATTTCTGGACCATTTCTCTATGGGCACCGTAATGTACTGGGACATCCTGGTCATAGCTTCCCTGAATGTGCTGTATCTTTCCGGTTTTGTCCTGAACATTTCCCTGAGATTCTCCCTGACATACCACACCCCAACGGGTATGTTGAACCCCGGGTAAATTTCTCTCCATATCATTGCAGATGCCTGACGGGACCTGCGTTCCAGGTTTTCCAGAACTGCCAGTCTTGAGGAGTAATAACAACCCCCGATGTCAGGGTATGTCTTTCTGCCCCAGTAGGTCTCATGGTCTATCTGCGTTTCAGTAAGATCTGAAAAATAATTCCAGGTTGTGTTGGGGAACCATGCTTCTCCCCACTCAAACATCCACTTCTTTGGACATAGAATGGCAGAGAAGAGGTTGCCCTTAACCTCCCTGACATAGAATTCATATTCGCCCACCTCGGGGAATCTCTTCACACGCTGCAGAATCTGGTCAGATATGTTCTTGTCGGCTGCAGTGATGGACCACCTTGTGGGGACCATTTTGCGGTCTTTGCCGTTTCCGAGAGCCCCCAGACTGAGGATCCTCGATATCCGGGAGATGTCAACGCCCTCCCTGTAGAGGAGGCTCATGGCCTCCATGCTTTTCATGTCCGTATCATAATATGCCTTTTCCACAGGTCTGTCAAGTTTGGCGTTTCCTATTCTTATCCTGCTCAGGGGAGCCGACGGGCCCATGGGAGGAGTGTACTCAGAAAGAACGATTTCCTTCTGGTTCAGGGGCTTTTCCAGGTATATCTCAACATCCGTTGGAATGCTGGAAAGACCTACCAGCTGGATGTCCTGGAGAAATGGATCGGGGGATGACGCTGAACCGACCTTAATCTCCTTCCCTCCTCTCATCAGTGACAACCTCATGGAAAGGAATTCTTCCAGTTCCATGCTCAGCCATTTACCGGTGTCTTCATAAACGGATGTGTTTCCATGCAAAGCAGGCGTGGATGGATAGACCTGGACCTTTGGGTAACCATACCGTCCCACAAAAACGCTGGGCGGGGATGATCCATCCAGTTCCATACCCTTTATAGAAACGGTTCTGGTCCTGGTCATGCTTTCCACGGAAATGGGACAGTAAGAAAGACCACAGAGTCTCCTGGCTCCCCTGCAGCGTATGCAGAGTGATGCAGGGATTTTCATGGTGGTCTTGAATTGCATATGATCCAGCACCTGGAGATACTATAATAGGATTTTTCTTCCTGGAATCCGTTCATCTTTAAGGATCAGAGAAGCCCATGAATACCCGACAGATTTTCGAACTGAAGAATTACCTCTGACATCTCTGAATCGCTGAGATTGTTGATCTTCCTGATTCTTTCAAGATCTGTATGCAGACAGTCAAGATCTGCCTCAAACTTCCTGTTTGCGGTCCGCATTTCTTCAATTCCCAGGAAAGGGACGCGTGAAGCGGAGGAACATGCAGAATAGAAGTAGTACTTGGCCTCCTCATTATTGGTAAAGTAATAGGTATTTTCGCCAATCATCAGACAGGCAAACTCGTCCTTGCGAAAGAGGAGGACCTCCTTAGACATGGGGATGTCCCTTGCTTCCCCGGGGTTGCAGTCTGCGATATAGTCCTTGGGGAACCTGCGTCGTGATATCCTTTCCCAGGCCTCCTGGGCCATTTTACCATATGGAGATGTGCCAGGCAGTCTTAAAGCCTCCAGAGGGTTATTGAGCGACTACCGTTAAGATTTCTGTCATTGATCACCAGCCACGATGCAGAATATTGAACCGCGGGCAGACACCTCAATTATAAACAGGCAAAGGTAAATACGCTTTTTGGGTCTTACAGAGCGTAAAATGTCGATCCTGGCGGAAATTTATATCTCAACCTATGCCATATTAATCACATTCATTAGAATCTGGCTCATCATCATTTTCTCGGTGATTGTTGGGATGTTTACGGGTATTCTCAGTGCCAGGGTAAAATCCGCAGAACTTATTCTTGTTCCCATTGTGGATATACTTGAATCGGTTCCAGTCATCGCATTTTTCCCAGTCATTCTGCTATTCCTGCTCAGCTATATCGGGGGGGGCCTTGGTGTGGAACTTGCGGTGGACTTCCTTCTGGTGACCGCAGTTATCTGGAACCTCATACTCGGTGCATACGAGGGTGTTTCCCACATCCCCAGGTACCTTGGGGATGTCTCTGATGTGTATGGAATGACTTACTGGCAGAGATTGAAGTATCTGTTTGTACCCGCTGCCTATCCAAAAGTGGTATCAAACATTGCTCCGTCCTTTGCCAGCGCTCTCTTCTATGTCACCTTCTCAGAGGTGATATCACTGGGCAATTCGTCCTACAGTGTTTTTGGACTGGGATCGGTGGCGTTGCAGTACGCTTCAGAGGAAAATTTTTCAGGACTCCTCATTCTGCTTTTCCTCCTCGTAATTGCAATTATGTTAAACTACAGATATATCATCGATCCATGGATGAGGAGCGTTGAGAAATTCAGCTATGAAGTGGAGGGGTCTCTAAGAGAAAGTCAGAAGAAGACAGCCACTGCAAGATTTGTTTCTTCTGCAGTGCAGAAAGCCAACATAGTTGCTTCCTCTGGAAAAAGACTGGTAACGAGCGCGGTAAACACCAGAACTCAGCACGCCAGAAGAAGAGAGCCGGTGCTCACCAGCGTTGAGACCAACCTGATTGTCGGTATACCGCTCGTGGTCCTGATAGCAGGCGCCCTTTACACGCTCTGGATAGGGGGATTCGATGATGCATTCTACACCTACATACTTTCACTGAATTTTCTCTACAGTGCCCTCATAGGACTCTCCCGCGATCTTCTGAGGATTGTCATTGTTTATGCGATCACCCTTGCCACCATGATTCCCCTCTCGCTCTATGCAGGGAGAAAGAAGAAAAGCGGGGGAATCACCAATATGGCTTTCCAGGTGATATACTCCATACCGGCACCTGTTTTTGCCCCATTCCTTCTGGTGTTTCTGGTACCTGTAGTGGGGGGTGTTATAGGAGAGAGTCTTGCCATCAACATGGTGGTGCTGATGATCACCTACCTGTCCGCTGCAGCATACATTTTCTTCAATGTGTACGGGGCAGTCATCTCACTCCCGTCCGAGATGCGTATGATGGCTTCCATCTTTGGATTTGGGAAATGGATGGAGTTCAAGTACCTATGGTTTCCTGCAATGATTCCTTCACTTATCACCGGTAGCATGGTGGCTGTCGGCAGCTACTGGGGCGGTCTTCAGGTGTCAGAATTCCTTTCTGTGGGAGGGAAAACCTATGCAGTCAGTACGGGTTTGATGAAGATGCTTGATGAGGCCATTGCTCTTGGCCCTGGAGGTCTGGTATATGCCGAGGCCCTCGACCTGTTTCTTGTGTTCTTCATTTTGCTAATTTCCTACCTCCTCTGGCTCAGGCTTTACAGGTTTTCCAAAAAGCGGTACGTGCTGGAATGATCACGAAAGCTTATTGTATTGTCCGCGTTGATCCTATGGATGAGTGACAAGTACTTTCCACCGGAAAGTCCGGAGCAGTACTTTGACGGTGAGGCGGTTTTCTCGATTGAACTGAAGAACCAGCTTGCTCAGAGAATAGACCCGGAATTATCCTTCCCCATGTTTTACAGCTATAATGATCGCAAATTCTGTATTCGCCTGTCCAAGAAAGAGTCGGATTACATAGAGTTGTTGAGGTCCATCAAGATCGGCGGGGTCCATTATGTTGAAGATCCTAATTACTACTGGGTCGACTATAACCCCGATGCGGCGGAGGGCGCCCTTTTTGAATTGCTGTTCAAACTAATAGACAAACCAGGCGTCAGGGCTGACATGTTTGGCGTGTTCACTGAAGGGAAGTTTTATTGGAGGTTCAAGTACATAAGAGAGGCAGAGGAAGCCGTAAACAGCACAATAGAGAGCGGTTGCCTGGCAAACGGTGGATCGGGTATGCATCTCGTTGTTGACTATCTTGGCTTGCCCACCATTGACCTGGAATACATGAAGAGAATGCATATTTTCCGGAACGTTTCCAGATGTGTGGTTCTGCAGAAAAATTCTGAGCAGTTGATTTCAAAATATCCGCATTACAGATCCCCTTTCCACACAGAATGGAAGCATTCTGGGAGAAAGGGAGAGTCGGTCATGGAACTGAGATTCACTGCTGAAAGGCTTCCTCCCTCCGACATTATAAGGATCAACGGCGAATTTCAGAGAGAGGGGATGTTCGTCTATGATGACGATTACAACCTGGATACCCCTAAACTTTTCCTGGGGACCAGCTATACGGAGGGGTTTTCCCCCCTTTTCATGTACAACGATAACCTCCCCGGATCCCAGACACAGACATGGATCGTGGACTCTTCGTCAGTTAACCTGCTCATATCCAGCATACAGAGGGCAAATGAGCATTACAATGGGGAGATGAAATTCGTTCTATCGGAAACTAAAAGACTGACTCCTGAGCCGCTCTTTTGAATTACTCGCTCATAGCTTTGAATATGTCGTCGTATGGGTTCTGCTCCACCGGAGCATCGTCTTTGGAGTTGGCGGCTCTAATAATGTTATTCTTGTTATAGGTCCACTGGTTGATTCTCCATGCTTTGCCCTTCACTATGTTGACCTCCTCTCTCCTTGCCTCAAGAAGTCCGTATTCCTCCAGGTTGTAGAATATGTCGCGCTCTGCTGCAGAAAGAACATTGTCCAGCACATAATCATCATAACCAAAAAACGACAGCACGAAGTCCGCCAGTTCTTCGATATATTTCCTTACCATTCCCTTCTTCCCATATATACTTTCGAGAGCCGCAATAAGCAAATCCCTCGTAACAATGGTCATTGAAGGTCTGGTGTTGATATGGACATGTTTATTAAGTTTTCCTAAGGAAAATATCGTCGAGCTTTAACCCATGTCCTCTTGCTGGAAAGACAGTAACATCAGGAGAGTGTATATGGGAAAGTGATATTTCGTGATGTGGTGTGTCGCTGAACTTCTATGCATCTTAGGCATTAATGTTCAGGCACGGAGCTTCTCCTGCGAAAGCTATGAGAGAGTCGTGCATGAAAATCTGTGCAGTGAATGACCAAAAAGGACTTCGACATGAGGTCGGGAAGGTCTCTGCTCCGCAGTCCTAGAAGAGTAATGTGTTTAAGACCCATCCAGGTATCATGCAGACGGTGATATATGGCCTTGGAGCACTAACACCAACAGAGTTGCAACGTTCATGACTGGAAAGACGTCAGGGCCCGGCATTGGGTTATCGCAAAACCGTCCGGACTGTGAGGGATAAAGGCTAACTCAGAGCAAAGATGAGAACCCCTAACCCTCCAGGATTGAGAGTGTGCAAGACCGTACCAGGCTCAGGAATTACGCAGGCATCGTCGGTGAAATGTTGATCCAAACTTCATAAGGCCCTTGTGACTTCCACTGTAGTGCGGGTGAGTGCCCTTAACGTGCCCCCTTTTGGGATAATCACAACCTCTCCTGGAAGAATTGACCCTCCCCTGCCTGAAATCGTTGCCTCACCTGAAACCAGCCTCATTACTAGTTCACCGCCCGGAAACACGATTGATTTGCCCTTAAAGATCAAATAGCTGGCGATTTCAATGCTGCTTCCACGATAGACCTGTACTACGCTCCCGTATTCCTGATCTTCCCTGCCCTGGTAATGCTTTCTGGCATCTTCAAGATCCTTCTCGCTGTCTATTCCAATCCAGTAGGCATCATCCTTGTATGCCCCAACACGACCCTCCGCTGCAAGCATTGGAAATATCGTGCTCTCGATCTCGTTACCCCGATGCTCCATATTGACAAATTCAAATGCAGTAGCCTTGATGTAGTATATCCCCGCATTCATGTAGATATCAAGGATGGGCTTCTCAACAAAATCTGTGACTGTATCCCCGCTAATATTTACGATCCCGTACGGGCTCCTCATCTTTGTGCTGTAAATTACGATATCATACTTTGATATCTGTGAAAATTCAATAAACTCACCCATATCGATGTCTGAAATGGTATCCCCGTTCCTCAGTACTATGTCTTCCCCATTGGCCCTTTCTACAACGTTCCGGAGGGAGAACAGCTTACCCATGGGTTTCTCCTCCTTGAGATAGTGTAACTCAAGTCCATAAGAAGAGCTGCCATATTTCTTCTCGATTTCCTCTCCCATGTAGCTTGACAGTATGAAAACTTTCTTTATACCGCATCTGCTGAAGTCAAGAAGCTGTCTGTCCAGTATCGTGAGACCTTTCTTGATTTCAATCAGTGCCTTCGGAACTTTGTCTGTCAGGGGCTTCATCCGCTTGCCGTATCCTCCGGCAAGAATTGCACCTATCATTGTTCTGGGAAACATCACTGAATATTAAATCTGACCTATGTTCATGCTTTCAGACCTGTCTGTTTTTGTCACCCATGGTGTTTTGTCATGCCCTGTCTTCAGTTACCAAGTATCACAATTTTGAGTTATCCACTATATTTTATATGGATTCAGCCAAGATACGATTGGAATGCTATTCCCTGTGGGTTTCTCAGCATACGGCCTCGTTTGTCTGGTTGCGCCCGCAGGTTACGACAAAATTCAATCTCATCAACCGTTTCCAAGGACTTATGAAGTGGCCTATTTCAGAAAAGGAGAGTCAGACAGCACTGTTCAGGAACGATTAAATATAGTGTGCCCATGGGGAATTGTAAAGCAGAGCCTGTTATTATACCTGCTCCAGTAGGAGAAGGAACAACTAATTGGTGATTTAGTGGGATTCTTTGATAAGGTAGATCAATCTCGGCTGACAGGAAGGCTTGCTCTTCTGATAGTGCTGGCAGCTATGGGCTTATTCATTGACGGATTCGACCTCAATGAGATAAGCGTGGCAAACCAGCTCGTTCTGCATGGACTTTTCTCAGAAACGACGTTGCAGTACGCCCTTGTGAACATATCGGCGTTCATAGGAATGGCAATTGGCGGCGTTACCCTTGGTATCGTGGCCGACAAGCGCGGCAGGAACCTGGTTTTCGCTCTTGACCTCGTTTTTTTCACGGTGTTTGGGGTTCTCTCCGGACTTGTGGGCAATTGGTGGGAGCTTTTCATTTTCAGGTTCCTTATGGGTATCGGAATTGGAGGGGACTACCCAGTAAGTTCGACAATACTCTCTGAATTTGCTCCAAAGATGAACCGCGGAAAGATCCTGATGCTGATGGTAGGATTTTACTGGGTTGGAATCCTGGTTTCGGCCGGTATTTCATATGCACTGATTCAGGCCTTCGGGTTGGATTACTGGAGATATCTGTTCGTTATCAGCGGACTGATCGCAGTCCCGGTGATACTGTTCAGATTTGAGATCCCTGAAACCCCGAGGTGGCTCAGGAGCAAGGGCCGTTCAGAGGAGGCGATCATGTCCATGGATAAAATTGGGTCTTCAGAATCCGTCCCATCGTCGCGAAAGACACCGGAGGGCCTTCTCAGTTCCATGCCCAGAAATGTGGCATTGTCTGCATTTTTCGTGTTCACTGCCTGGTTCCTCTTTGACCTCGCATCTTACCCTGTTGGGTTCTATCTGCCTTCTGTCCTGTTCCAGCAGCTTGGATTCCAGAGCAATGTGACTCTGGTGCAGATCCTCCTGGAACTGTCGGTTTTCGGGGCGATAATATCTGTTGGGGCCATAATAGGGTATATAATTGCAATAATCATCGTGGACCGGATCGGCAGAAGGCTGCTTACAATTGCGGGATTCGCTGCAATGACCATATTGCTTGGGATATACGTGGTTCTGAGGCTTTCGGGCGGAAACGTGGTGGTATTCTATTTCCTCTTCGTTATGATGGAGCAGTGGATTGGGGCGGTGACGTTATTTTATCCCACGGAAATTTTCCCGACTCGCATAAGATCCACCATGCAGGGAACTGCAACTATGGTCTCTAGGATAGGTGCCATATTGGGGATTTTCCTGTTCCCATATTTTTCAAGCCAGTACCTGGCCTTTGTTTTTGCCCTGCTTGCGTGCCTGGCAGGACTCATTGTGTCCCTGGCTCTTGCGCCTGAGACCACCGGCAGAACCCTGGAGGAATCCTCTGCTGATGCGATTTAGAGCAGGTTCCATTTCGGTGCCTGCCAATTATTTCCCTTTAAATTCTGGCTTCCTCTTCTGAAGGAATGCGCTGACCCCTTCCTTTATGTCCTCTGTCCCGTACAGCAGCCCCATGGAGATCGCCTCGGTCCACAATCCGTTGTCCATGGACGTTTCAGACCCCCTGTTCAGGGAGATTTTTGCAAGATATGCTGCCACTGGGGCAACATCCTCAGAGAGTTTCTTTGCAAACTCCATGGTCTCATTCCCGATTGAGTCCCTGGAATATACCCTCGAGACTATGCCAAGGTCAAGAGCCTGTTTCCCTTCGATCCTCTCCGATGTGAGAATGAGGTAACTTGCCCTGGACATGCCTATGAGCTTTGCAAGTCGCTGCGTGCCCGTCCAACCCGGGAGAATTCCCCTCTGAAGTTCCGGAAAACCGATTTTTACGTCTTCTGTGGCGAATCGTATATCGCAGGAAAGCGAGAGCTCAAAACCACCGCCCAGTGCATATCCTTCCATCTGGGAAATGAATATCTTTGAGCTCTCCTGGATCTTCTTGAAGACTGACTGGCCACGCCTTGAGAAGTTCATAAAATCCGCAGGTGAACTGAAGAACTGGGATAGTTCTGCCCCGGCAGAGAATATGCCGTTGGATCCTCTAATAACAACCACTACCGTCTCCCGGTCGTTTGAGACCTCATCTATTGCTCTTTCAAGGTCTGCCACAACTCTGGCGTTGATGAGGTTAAGTTTGGGGTTGTTGAGTTCAAGCACAGTAACCTTTCCTTCCTTTGTCAGTTTAATGGTTTCGTATACGCCTGCCGGCTGTGCCGGCTGGGCTTCCTGCTTCTCTGCCACGGTTGATTCCTGCTCTTCACCTTTGAACCCTTTGATGGAGAAAATTTCTCTCAGTTTTCCTGACTCTATGGACGATGCAGGCTTGAAGACCTCGAGACCCATTCTCTCAAATATGCTGTTTATCTTTGATCGCACTTCTGAATTGGTGAGCCCGGATGCAACTGAGATGGGTCCGAACGGACGGTTCATTCCCAGCTTGACGCCGGTCTCTATGTCGTCCGGAAGTGCGATTCCCTCTTCAACGATCTTCGCTGCTTCGTTGATTTCTACTGCCAGTACATCCATTAGATCCAGTTTGGTGGTTGGTTCTGCTGCTGGAATCTGCGCTTTTCCGTCCTTCCACACATAGAAGCCTCTGCCTGTCTTCAGTCCGAGCTCGCTCCTGTTGTAAAGGTCATGGAATGCATGGCACCTGCCGTAATCAGGTGACAGTGAGTTCTTGTAGTAGTCAAGGGAGTGAACCACCGTGTCTATACCGACATAATCCATGAGTTCATATGGCCCCATGGGGAGCCCGTTGGCCCTGGCAAAGTGATCCACTTCCTCGGGCTTGGCTATCTGCTTGTCTATGACAAGGCAGAAGAACAGGCTTTCAGGCGCGTTGATCCTGTTCACAACAAAGCCAGGGCTGTCCTTAAACACCCTGATGGGTACTTTCCCAATCTCCTTGATTAGCCCGAATATCTGCTCGAAGACCTTGTCAGAGGTCGCTTCCCCCTTTATCACCTCCACCAGTTTCAGGACCACGGGAGGATTGAAGAAGTGAATTCCTATGAATCTATCCTGGCCCTTTATAGAACCTGCAAGCTCTGATATCCTGAAGTTGGAGGTGTTCGTTCCGATTATCGCGTCCGGGCCGCATGAGGAGGAAATTTTTGAAAGAACTTCCTTCTTCAGTTCCATGACTTCAGGTACAGCCTCTATGATAAGGTCTGCATCTGCTGAAGCCTTCTCAAGCTCCGAGGAATATGTAAGCCTGCCCAGTATCTCTTCTCTCTCATCCGGCTTGATCTTCCCGGATTTTATCATTCTGTCCACGCTTGTCTCTATGGATTTTCTTGCCTTGTTAAGGGCCTCGGCAAACGCATCTTCCAGCGTAACCGCATACCCGTTCAACGCGAAGACTTCTGCAATTCCATGTCCCATGAGGCCTGCGCCAACAACCGTTACTTTCCTGATTTCCACTCAGATCATGCCCCTGCTTTCTTCATTATGCTGGTTATCCTCTGAGCGGCAAACACGTCTCCAGATACCTTTATCTGGCCAGACATGAACGCCTTTACCGGGTCAAGCTTTCCCGTGAGCAGATCGCTGAGTGTCTGGTCCGAGCCAGATATCGTGGTGGTTGCCTTTTCGGCCAGGCCGTTCTGCACCTCAACATTACCTCCGGCTATCTTGACGTAAAAATTCTCCCCTTCTGAAGTCTTGAACTGGAAAGTTTTTTCCATTCCCTTTAACTCGCTCATCGTGCTTGACGAGGACATCGCCGACTTTATGGTTTTTTCCAGAATTTCTTTTGCGGGCATATGCTGTTAAATACGAAGGAATAAATAAGCTATCGCCGCAAAATCTACAGACCTTGCTCAAAATTTGAGAATAGATTTAAACTGCATCTGAACCCGCAGACTTGTATCTGACCCGTAGATGAAAAAATAAGAAAAGTGGGAATGAAGCCTAAAGCGAGAAGATATGAATTCAGATCTGCTTGTAGGCTTCCATTACATATTCAGCGAATGCTTCGTCAGGCAGTGCTCCCTGGAACTGCACTGAGTCGTTTATCACTATGTGTGGAACAGCCGATACGCCAGCTGCTTCTGCCTCGCTGTAGAATTCACTGGACTCAATCATTTCTCCCTGGATATTGCTGTTAACCATCGCAAATTTGTGCGCGGTTCCCACTGCCCTGGGGCAGTAAGGGCACGTAGGTGTCACATATACCTTGATCTTGACGGGTTTATCCACCTTGCTGATGATCTCCATGGCCTTTGAAGAGATGCCTGAGTCACCGTTGGATACGACCTTCAGATCCTCGATGAGCGATCCGAATTCATATCCCGATGGAATCCCATAGTACTTGATTCTTCCATTCTGATCCCCGCTCAGGGAGACGATGGTTGCAGGGTACTTGCTTACCTGGTATTTCTCCACTGCATCCTTGTCCTTGTCGAAGTCATAGACCTTAAGCTCAATCTTGTTGTTGATTGCTGCAACCTCAGTTGCAAGTTCGACGGTTTCCTTACAGTACTTGCACTCACCGGACGAGGACGTAAAAACAACCAGATCCACATTATCCTTGAGGTGCTTGCTGAATTCCTGCTCCAGATACTTCACATCTTCCTCTCTTATCATTCCCATGAATATCTGACGACAAATTTGTGTATGGTATAAAAACTTTATTACTCACATTTGATTACCACGTTTCGCAGACTACAAATAAGTCAAAGTATTCCTGCCTGTTATAGTGCGAGACATGACCATCAAGCTCTATTTTGAAGACAGTTACTTAAAGGAATTCAATAGCATCATAACCGAGGTGAGACCGGAAGGCGTTGTGCTTGAGTCGACAGCTTTTTATCCTGTTGGCGGCGGACAACCCTCGGATACTGGCATCCTGCTCAGCAAAGGCCGTGATTACCGCGTAACTGAGGTGAGCAAGAGTGGAGACCACATAGTTCATAGGGTTGCGGATCAGGGCAATCTCAAACAGGGGGACCCGGTGACAGGGCTGATAGACTGGGAACGAAGGTACGCCCACATGCGCTATCACACTGCGGTTCATATCATTGACGCGATCGTGAACAGAAAAGGCTCCCTGGAGGGGAGCATCACAGGCAGCCAGTTATATCAGGACAGGGCAAGAGTGGATTTCAACCTGGAGTCGTTAACCCGTGAAATGGCCCAGGAGTTCGTGGATGAGGCAAATGCAGTGGCGCGTTCCAACGTGGCGGTTACCGCAAGATATCTCACACCGAAGGATGCGGAAAATTATCCAAGGCTTGCCAGAACAGCCCCTGGTAGAGAGTTGTTGAGAACGCTTGACAGGATCCGGGTTGTGGACATTGAGGGTGTGGACTTCCAGTCAGATGGCGGGACACACGTATCCAGAACCGGCGAGGTGGGCAAAATAATCATGGACAGGATAGAGAGCAAGGGCAGAAACAACAAAAGGCTCATATTTCACCTGGAAGACTCATGAAATTCAGAAGGATCGTCGTCGGCCCCCTTCAGACCAACTGTTACGTCCTGTGGGATGGGCAAGACGCAGTCGTTGTGGATCCAGGAGATGATGCAGAGGAGATCATATCGTTCCTGAACGATGAGGGACTGACATTGACGAGAGTCGTTGCCACTCATGCACACTTCGATCATGTTTATGCAGCGGAAGACCTCTCTAAGGTCTTCGCGACTGTGTCCAGCTGTCACCGGCTGGAAGCCCGGAGTACCGAACCGCTATGGTTCCTGTACAGGCACTACTACGACAGCAACAGGCCATTTCCGTCGTTGCAGGGGGACCTTGAAGAGGGGAGCGTTCTGCGCTTCGGCCACTCATCTCTGAAAGTTATGCATACCCCCGGACACACTGCAGGGAGCATATGCCTGCTGTCGGATCAATTAATTTTCACAGGTGATACCTTATTCCGCGGGTCTGTCGGCAGGACAGATTTTGGAGGTAACTGGGAAGAACTCCAGCTTTCCCTCCGGAGACTTTCTGCCCTGGATGAGGGTCTCAGGATCCTGCCTGGGCACGGAGAAGAATCCACCATTGGGTATGAGAGGAAGACCAACAGGTTCCTGCTTGCCATTGGCTAATGTTGATTCACGAAGATTAATAGACCCGTCAATATGACCCCCGCGTGGGGTTTCTTGAGCAGGGGAGATCCTCATTTGGCCTGATGAGGAACCGCCCGGTTGCTGTCATCACCACCATGCAACTTGTGAGGACCATGGGCAGATCCATGGTCTGGGTCTTTGCACCCATCTATTATGCAGATTATTACCACATATCGTTCTTCACCATAGGGATACTATTCTTTCTTGGTACAGTAATAACGTTTCCATTCGGCATATATGGCGGAAACATCGTGGACAGGCTTGGAAGAAGGTCCATGGGACTCCTGCTGCCTCCACTCTCTGCCGCACTCTTCTTCGCCTTCGCCACCACCGCATTTCTGAGGATAGGCGGACTGGTGAGCTTTGTGCTCTTTATTCTCATATTCCCGCTTGCAGATCTTGAAGGGATAGTGGATCAGGTCATAGTCACTGACGTGGTCGCAGAGCATGAGAGGATCAACGCTTTCTCCCTCAACAGGATAGGGGCCAATGTGGGCTTTTCCATTGGCCCCGCACTGGGTGGCTTCCTGTCCATTTTCGGGTTCGGTTGGCCATTTCTCGTGCCTGCATTTGGCAGTATAGTGGTTTTCTTTGTTTTTCTTCTGTATATAGTTGAGACAAAGCCCAGGCTCGACCCCTCGAAGCGCAGCGCAGGGGGTAAAAGGGAGCTGTTTCCAAGGGGCG
Organism: Thermoplasmata archaeon; assembly: GCA_021802055.1. Taxonomy (GTDB): domain Archaea; phylum Thermoplasmatota; class Thermoplasmata; order Thermoplasmatales; family Thermoplasmataceae; genus JAKAFX01. The sequence continues at coordinate 43,023 of JAKAAY010000006.1, read as the reverse complement.
ATGGCAGGTTCCTGCAGGTGGTTATCATACTTTCCCTCATTTCCTTCGTGGCCGGACAGTGGGGGACCACCCTTACACTGTTCCTGTCAAGGGGGTATCACCTTTCTGATCAGGAAATTGGCCTTATGTACACACTCAACGGGATCGTGGTGATACTGTTCCAGATTCCGGTAAACATGGCACTGTCAAGGTGGAGCGATTTTTCAAGGCTTGCCCTGGGTTCACTGATCTATTCCTCCTCCTTTTTCCTCTATTCGCTCTCTGGCGTCTTCGCTTTCGTACTCCTGAACACCTTCTATCTCACCATTGGAGAGAATGTGCTTGCTCCTGTTCAGACCAGCATAATATCAAAGATTTCCCCTGAAGACAGAAGAGGGCAGTATTTTGGCGCTTACTACTCCATATCCGGGATGATTGTCCCTATGGCCCCGCTTCTCGGCACATATGGACTGGAGTTTCTCATAAACCAGGGGATGTTGTTCTGGGGAATTTTTGCGTCTGGGGGTCTTGTCCTCAGCATCGTTGGTTACCTGCGTCTCATGTCCATTTACGGTAAGACAGCGGCACAGTGAAATACCCCTGCGCATTGCTTTATTATGTTCACTCGCAGGGGCGATACAGGAGAAACAGACACGGGAAGCAGAAAACGTGTAACAAAGGCTTCCGCGATTATCGAAGTTGAGGGCCGCATAGACAGCGTAAACTCGTTTCTTGGTCTGGCCTGGTCAAAATGCCAGTGGGATGATATGAAAAAGGACCTCGCACTGGTGCAGGAGGATCTCTTCGTGATTGGAGAGGAGCTGACTGCCGAGGGAAAAAACAGGACTCTTGCCGATGAGAGGCTGAAGTGGATGGAGGCGCGCACACTGGAACTCAAGGGAGAGGCGGGCAAGATAAAGCTTTTCATTATGCCGGGCGGGTCTGAGATATCAGCCCTCTTCCATGTCTGCAGGACCCAGTCCCGTCTTCTTGAGAGGACCGTGGTGCAAGCAAAGGAGGGGATGGGGGTCAGGCCTCTTGTGCTGTCTTATCTTAACCGTCTGTCTTCCCTACTGTTCATGCATTCAGTTGTGGCTAACGTCCGTCTTGGGATCAGCGAGAGGATCTGGAGCATCAACAGGGAGATTTGATAGAATTTCCAGCTCCGACCGGCTGACCATGATGAACTTTCCGAACCTTGATCCGAGCTCCTCGAGAAGCTTTGCGATAATATCCGTTCTCGGTACATCCACGTACCACATGACTGACGGGTCCATGCCACAGGGCCTGATCTTGCGGAATCTTTCCAGGGTCTCCTCCGTAAGGTTAAGGGAGACCCCATGGTAGCTCACACCATGATCGATTGCCATTCCCACTGAACCTACCTTCTTCCTGCCGCCATGGTTAATCCAGATACCGGGCTCTTCCTTTCCTTCCTCTGCGTCAAATCCAGAACTCCTAAGGGCCTGTACAAAGGACTGTGAAACGTCGGAAACAAATCTCCTGACGTCCATCCTTCCATCCCGCTCAACCCTGAATACCACGTAAACAACCAGCTGACCAGGTCCATGGTACGTGACGTCACCGCCTCTCTCCGTTCTAGTGACGTTGATTCCAGGGTAGTTCGCAGGGTCTGCCTTACGGCCTATGGTGTACACAGGACCATGCTCGAGAAAAAGCAGGATATTCCCGACCTGGTCCGTCCTCCTGAGACTGACCAGCCGGTGCTGGAGTTCCAAGCATTCATCATAGGAAATCCTGCCCAGATCAGCGGCCAGATTTGAAGTGCAGCGCCTTTCCATAGGATGATTCGGCCGCTTCATGCAGCCCCTCTGAGATCGTGGGGTGCGGGTGTATTGTCAGGCCAATGTCCATTGCCATCAGGCCGGCCTCAACTGCAAGCGAGACTTCTGAGATCATCTCGGAGGAGTGCGGTGCAACAAGTCCTGCACCCGTTATGTACCCGGAAGAATCGTAATATACCCTGTAGGTACCGATTGAATTGTTCATTCCCAGGGATCGTCCGTTTGCTGCAGCCGGAAATACTGCCACTTTCTCGCCCCTGGATCCCGTATATGATATCTCGGGATCAGAGTAAATCACAAATGGCATTGCCTTGTATTCCACATGTCGCTCCTCCCCGCAGATATTGTCTGCTGCAACATCAGCGTCGTAATAGGCCTTGTGAGCGAGCATGGGCTCGCCCGAGACATCTCCCACAGCGTAAACCCCACTGATGCTTGTCATCTTCCTGTCGTCTGTTTTGATGTACCTCCCGTTCATCTCAAGTTTGAGGTTCTCCAGGCCAAACCCTTCGGTATTTGGCCTTCTTCCCACAGTGAGAAGGACCTTCTCTGCAGAGTATTCAGTTCCATCCTGGAGTTTCACCACGTAGTTTCCGTTTCTCGAGACCTCAGTGACCTTGGCAGAGGTTCTGATTTCCACGCCCATCGATTTTAGCTTTCTTTCCACAGGAGTAACCAGTTCCCGTTCCACACCTGGAAGAATTGCATCCATCATCTCAACTATTGTAACCTTTGAGCCGAGTTTGCCAAAGGCCGTACCAAGCTCGATGCCTATGTAGCCTCCGCCAATGATCAGAAGACTCTCCGGAACCTTTTTGAAGTCAAGGATGTCTCTGTTGTACCATACATCGCCAAAACTTGTTATGGCCGCAGGAACAGACCCTGTGGCAATCACCAGGTTCTCGCACTGAAACTCCTCTTCCCCGATCCTGACATGGTTCCTGTCAATAATGGTCGCAGAGCCCCTTTTGAGCTCAACGCCATATGCCTTGAATAGCGTCTCCACGCCACCTGTGAGCTTGTTTATCATGGACCATTTCCACTTTTGCCACTCTTCGAAATCCGGGTCCATCTTGATCTTCATGCCTGGCATGTCCTTTAGATAAGAAACCGAATTTGCAAGTTCGATGAGGGCCTTCGACGGGATGCAGCCGTAATTCAGGCATTCACCACCCACTCTGTCCTTCTCTGCGACCAGAACCTTCTTCCCCTTCTGTGCTATGCGAATTGCCGTAGCATAACCTCCGGGGCCTGCACCAATCACTATGGCATCATATTTCATGGGATCAGTCCTGCACAAATATGAGTGATGGCTTCTCCATCAGTTCCTTGACTCGCGATATGAACCTTGCTGCGTCAGCGCCGTCGATGAGTCTGTGGTCGCAGGAGAGTGATATGTGCATCTCGGCATCCTTACCGTTGATCTCCATCCTGTGGAGGGCAAGGATTGCGACTTCCGGGTAGTTGATGATTGGCGTTGACATCACTCCTCCAATTGTTCCCACGTTGGATATGGTGAACGTGGAGTCCTGCACCTCTGCAAGTGACAGCTTGTTCTCCCTCGCCTTTGAGGCAAGTTCCGAAATCTCCTTCGACAGGACGAATACACTTTTCTTGTCGGCTTCCCTGACAACTGCCACCGTAAGTCCATCGGGTGTGTCTACTGCGATTCCCACGTTGTAGTATTTCTTTACCGTGTAGTTCTTGCTCTGCTCATTGTAAACAGCATTGAACTTCGGGAAATCCTTGAGAGCGACCACAACGGTCTTGACAAAGAGGGGAGTGAACGTAATTGAGGCGTCTCTTGATTTCAACTCCTCCCTGGTTTCCCTCAGGTTTGACATGTTCACCTTCTCAATTATGGTGAAATGCGGCATTATTGCTTTTGACTTGGTCATCTTCTCAAAGATCAACCTTCTGAGTCCCCTTGGTTCCAGCAGTGTATCACCTGGTTTGAGTGGCGTGGATGCCTCTTTTGGAGCCTCTTTTGGCGGTTCTGAAGTTGTCCTGGCAACCTCCTTCTCCTTGGAAACGCCGGCCTTTTTGAAGTTTTCAAGGTCTTCCATAAGGATTCTCCCACCCTCTCCGCTTGGCTTCACCTGCTCCAGATCAATGCCCATGTCCCGTGCTGCCTTCCTTATGGCTGGAGATGCGATAATCCGCCCGGCGGGCGGATGTTCCGCAGGTTTTGTCCCTGCTGGGGCGCTGGGTTCCTGTGTAACTGCTTCAGATGATTGTGCCGCGGTAGTGCTTATGTTTGTAGAGGTTTCTGCCTTGCCGTCGTCGATCAGGACAAGGCTCTCCCCAACCCTGATAACTTTTCCTTCAGGGAAGAAAAGAGTCTTTACCTTTCCCGCGACCGGTGACGGTATCCTGACAGTAACTTTGTCTGTCATGACCTCCACCATTTCCTGATCTGCAGAAATTGTGTCCCCCTCCTTGATCAGCCATTTAACGATCTCTCCTTCCGCAACTCCTTCTCCTATATCCGGTAGCTTGAACTCAAACATCTTATCACCTGTACTCGAGTATCTTGGATACTGCCTTCATGATCCTCTTCTCGTTCGGGATGTAATAATCCTCCAGCCTGTACGGGAACGGTGAATCAGGTCCGGTAACCCTCAGGATCGGGGCCTGGAGGTAATCTATCCTGCGCTCGGAAATGACTGCTGAAATTTCTGCACCCATTCCAAGAGTCCTCGGAGCCTCATGTACGATAATCACCCTGCCTGTCTTCTCCACTGTTTTCAATATTGCCTCAAGGTCCAGTGGAAGCAAAGTTCTCAGATCAAGTACGTCTGCACTGATCTTGTTCTTCTTCACGGTGTCAATGACCGTTGGAACCATTGACCCGTATGTTATAATGGAAAGATCGTCACCCTCGTTGAGCAGTTTCGCCTTTCCCAAAGGTACCATATACATGTCATCCGGAACCTCCTCCTTTATAGATCTGTAAAGCCTCTTTGGTTCCAGAAACACTATGGGGTCTTGAGATTTGAATGCGGAATTTAGCAGCCCTTTTGCGTCGTATGGGCCTGAAGGGGTAACCACTACCAGTCCTGCCGTATGGACAAAATAGGTCTCTCCGCTCTGGGAGTGGTAAAGGCCTCCTTTGATTCCCCCTCCATACGGAGTCCGGATTATTATTGGTGCGGTATACTCGCCGCCCGACCTGTAACGGATTTTTGCTGCCTGATTGATGATCTGATCCATTGCGGTGTAAATGAAATCCTGAAACTGGATCTCGGCCACCGGGCGCATTCCGTTGAGGGCCATCCCTATGCCCATTCCTATTATGCCAAGTTCGACCAGGGGCGTGTCGATCACGCGCTCAGGGCCGTATTTAGATAGCAGGCCATCCGTGACCCTGAAGACTCCTCCGTCCACCCCCACGTCTTCTCCCAGAACAACAACGGAATCGTCCTTTTCCATGTTCTGGCTGAGGGCCTGGTTAATCGCCTGTACCATATTCATCTGGGTCACAGTATGTCACCAACCTCTTCCTTGAGCATCCATGTTTGCTCACTGTATACCTGCTCAAATGCAGTAACTGGGTTGGGTGGCGGGATTTTCTCACACTCGTCGAACTTGTCATCCACAATCTTCACTGTCTTCTGCTTTATGCTCTCCAGCATCTTGTCATCCATGAGCTTGAGGGCTTTGAGTGCCGCCTCGGCTATTGTCAGTGGATCTTTCTCGCTGCCCTCAGGCACAGATTCACTTCTGTATTTTGTCGGATCATCCGAAGTTGAATGAGGTCCCATCCTGAAACTTATGGCATCAATCAGCGTTGGTCCCTTTCCCTCTCTTGCATTCTTTGCTGCTGTTCTCACTGCTGCATATGTTTCCAGTATGTCGTTTCCGTTGACCCTTGTCCCTGGCATTCCGTATGCATCCGCCTTTTTCCATATGTCCACCTTGGTCTGCTTCTCAACAGGCAGTGAAATGGCCCATCCATTGTTTTCACACAGAAATATCACGGGAAGGTTGTATACCGCCGCCATGTTCATTGCTGCGTGGAAATCCGGCGTCGACGTCGATCCTTCGCCAAAGGTCGTCAGAACTATGTTTTTCTTCTTCCTGTACTTGAGTGAATATGCTGCCCCCACTGCTAGGGGGAGATTGGTTGCCACTGGACTTTGAATCGACATGAAGTTGTGCTTTCTTGAACCGTAGTGGCTTGGCATCTGTCTCCCCTTGGATATATCTGCACTGTTTCCCATTATCTGGTTTATTATGAGATCAATGGGGACTCCCCTGCTTATCATCAATGGGACGTCCCTGTAGTACCCATATATAAGATCGTTTTCCTCCAGGGCCATAGCCGCTCCGATCTGGAGTGCCTCCTGCCCGATTGTTGGAGTGTAGAAGCCGACCCTCCCCTGTCTCTGGGCATTGACTATCTTCTTGTCCAGTGTCCTGGACAGTACCATCGCTGTATACGCCTTTACAAGCTTCTGCTTTTCTTCCTGACTAGTTATCTCTGCCATCGAGTGTTTTCCTCCTTGTCCATGCCTCAGCAGCCCTGTACGATGTTCTTACGAGAGGACCGGATGCCACGAAGGAGAACCCTTTCCTGTACCCCTCATCCTCAAAGAACCTGAATCTTTCAATTGGACTGTACTGGTAGACCTCAATCTGCTTTTTTGAAGGGCGCAGATACTGCCCTATGGTGAGTATGTCAACCCCCGCCGATCTAAGGTCATCCATGGACTGGAGAACTTCCTCATCCGTTTCCCCCAATCCCACCATTATGGATGACTTCGTTACCATGTTGGGACTTGATGACTTCACGTATCTTAAAACCTTCAGAGATTGCCTGTAGCCTGCTCTTGGGTCCCTGACACTTGGAGTGAGCCGCCTAACTGTTTCAATGTTGTGGGCAATTACTGCAGGATTGGATCTGATGATTTTTTCCAGAAGAAGCTCTTCACCTCTGAAATCCGGGATCAACACTTCCACGAGAGCCCCGGTTTCTTTTACCCTCTCAACTACCCTTGCGAAGTGTTCCGCGCCCTGATCCTGAAGGTCGTCTCTGTCAACGGACGTTATCACAACGTAGTGCAGTCCCATTCTCTTTACAGATTCGTATACCTTATCCGGTTCCTCTGGGTCCAGATCAGTCATGCCTCCATGGGTTACCGAGCAGAACCTGCAGCCGCGGGAGCAATTTTTTCCCATTATCATGAATGTTGCTGTGCCGCTCTCCCAGCATTCGGATATATTGGGGCATCTGGCTTCCTCGCATACCGTGTGAAGCGATCTTTCCCTCAGTGTGTCCTTGATCATGACATACTCAGGGCCGCTGGGAATTTTCACCTTGACGTAGTCCGGCTTCACCTCTTGAGATTGTACTGAATATATTCAAACTATCGTAAGTACCAATGAAGAGGCCATATAAATTAGGGGAGAGTGGCTTTTAACTTCAACCGGGCAGCAAAATGATGATGTTACTGGGAGTGCGTTTTAATCAGTAACGGGGATGTCAGGATTGTATGGAAACTGAGCAGCCATAAGATCAGTTCAGGCCCGTCCCTGTCTTATTGGGTCTTCCGTTGATGTGTGAACCTGTTCATGTTTGAGTACAGAATTAACGTGAGTCGAAGAAAATAAAAATAAAAAAAAGTAAAAAATAAAAATGGTTGGTTTAAAAAATCAGAGTCTAAGCACCGTAGTATAGGTTCTGCTCACTGTCTGGGACATCTGGGAAACGGATATGATGTGAGACACGGGACTGATGTGGGCGCTCAAAATCACGGCAGCTGACGACGAGTACCCTACGCTGTACATGTTGGGGTACGAGTTGTCACTGATTGGAGTGCCTGATGGCAGACCATTGCTTGGTGGCGAGCTATACCAGTAGTCCCGCAGTGCATGGAGATCCACAGACGGTGATGTGG